>JAUSJA010000026.1:0-300000 GCA_030647905.1 Gemmatimonadaceae bacterium
GAGCTTGTCGGTTTTCTCTGGGCCGTGATGCGGGAGCGTCCCGCAGCCCAGATCCCGTCTACGTCTTCAATGAACTAAAATGAACTCATGCGAATGCCGTGTCCCTGACGTGGAGGACCCGGAGGGTCAGCTTGCGGCACGATTTGGAGGACGCTCGAGGGCGTTATGCGGTAAGGTCGATCTGTTGCTCTTCGCGACCGAATCCCCGTGCCTAGAATGAGCCTGCTCCGGACGAATCCAGTTCTTGCCGCTCTGTGAAAGCGATTTCGCAATCGGCGTATATCAGCAGGATTCATCGTCGAAGCCGCCGCAGGCGCCTCCGGTTTTCCACCTCAGGGATTGGCTGTTCGCTGGTGTTGTTCTCACTCTCGTCTCGCTGGACATCGACCATCTCATCGATGCCAATTATTGCACACGCCCCCACACGCCCCCACACGCCCCCTTGACACCAGCCCAGTCATATCAACGCTCGGCATCAGCGGCGGCGCAGAGCGCCGTCCGCTGCATGCCGTTGTTCGGTGGCACAACGACGGTCTCAGGAGGCCGAGAATAGCCAATCGCGGTCGTTCGGCTACACTCAAGGGCCCTGCGCTCTCAGACCATGACTGTGACGCGCAGGAACGTGGCCGGGATCGAGGTCGTATTCTTGTCCGACGCAGTGTTCTGGCGTGTGAACAGTTCTTCGAGTTCCCTCAGCAGATCGGAAGCTCGACCGTTCTTGCCCGCAGCTTCGAAGGCATTCATGGTCGGGCCGTAATAGTTCCTGAACGCGTCTACGAACCCGGATGCGGGGCCAGGATAGTTGAAGACCCATGTGTCTTTGGCGAATGAGATTTGTTCTCTTGATATACCCGCGCCTCCGAACCTTTCGATTACGCTGCCCTCGATACCCCACGTCATCGGACTGACAAAGCCTTCTGGCGGCGGCGGTGAGTATGAGGAGCTGATCTTTAAGATCTGCGCGACTAGCGTCGGATCGTTGGGAATCCAGTTTCCCATGACGATCCTGCCTCCGGTCCGGGTTACGCGCACCATCTCCTTGGCGACATCAAAGGGCTTCGGCGCGAACATAGCTCCGAATATGCTGACGACGAGGTCGAACGTGTCATCCTTCAGATCGTGTAGATTGCTCGCGTCACCTTCCTGAAACCTGCAGTTCTTCAAGCCAAGTGTTGACACCCGCTTGTTCCCGGCATCGACAAGGTTGCTCGCGATATCGACACCGAGCACGTCCGCCCCGAGCTTTGCCGTCGGCACGGCCGTCGTTCCATCTCCGCATCCGAGATCCAGGGCCTTGAGCCCCTTTGTAATGCCTAAGCCTGCGACGAGCGCTTCGCCGCTTGCTCTCATGGTTTCGGCGATGTGAGTGAAGTCTCCCTTTTCCCAAAGAGCCTTGTTTGGATTCATTTGCGGTGTGCCTCCTATTGAGTTAGCCAATTTTACTGTGCCATCGAATGCCTTCAGCTAAGCTGCAGGCGAATCAAATAAAATGCGAGCGAAGCGAGCTTCATTAGATCGCCTGGCAGCTTCAGCGAGTGTTAGGCGTCACTGGGGAGAGAATCAAGCTCGATACCGTTCGCCTCGCACCAAGTTCGCGCCACGTCCGTGTAGGCACGCTCACGAAAGGCATACCACGCATCCGAAAGCCCAAGCCGGTGTACGGTGTCTTTAAAGCGCCGAAATGCCTTCGCGCCGCGTAACGACGCGAGCGTTTCATCACGCCGGTGCGAGTCTTCAATCTCCGTGGCAAACCCTTCCATCATCCGATACTCGTCTATCTCAAAACGATCCGGGAGGGCAAGATACTCATCACCGCCACCCAAGATCGCCCGGGCGTCAGCAAGTTCTTCAGGCTCTACCGAGTTCTCGTCATCTTCGTCTGCAGCGCCGAGCGCTTCCTCGCTCACCCATAGGACTCGCCCAGTGGGACGATGCAGGTATGACGTCATCTGGTCGGACTGAACGTCCATGCCATCGAGGATTTCGCTAAGGCGGACTCGAGTCATCGGCCATTCAAATTGCGGAACGTGACCTGCTGCTGACGCCTAACGCCAATTAGACATCCATCTTATGCAGCGAGCCAGGTCGAAACGCAACAATGCTCGCTGTCTAGGATCGGACGAGAATTCCACAACGCCGCAATCCCCTCTAGCGGTTGGCACTTACGAACGACGATCCAGGTCGCTCGATAATTTAGACAGCACGGGCTCGCTGCCTAATTCCGCTGACCTCCAGAATCTGGCTGAGCATCCGCGCGGAGACGTGTGCCCGCCGGCGCTGAGCGTCAGAGTCGGTCCGCGGGACTGCG
Source organism: Gemmatimonadaceae bacterium (assembly GCA_030647905.1). NCBI lineage: Bacteria > Pseudomonadati > Gemmatimonadota > Gemmatimonadia > Gemmatimonadales > Gemmatimonadaceae > Gemmatimonadaceae bacterium. Next base: position 2,309 of record JAUSJA010000026.1, read on the forward strand.
GACACCCAGTCCGCCGCGATTCAGTACGTGCGTGTACACCATCGTGGTCCGAACATCGGAATGACCGAGCAGCTCCTGAATCGTTCGGATGTCCGCGCCACTCTCGAGAAGATGGGTGGCAAACGAATGGCGAAACACGTGACAGGTCACACGCTTTCCTATTTTCGCCTCAGTCGTAGCATCACGAACCGCGCGCTGCACCTGCGTCTCGTGAAGATGGTGCCGCCGCGCCACGCCCAAAAGGTCGACGAATGTCCGGGTCGCCGGGAACAGATAGAACCAGGGCCATTCACGATCGGCGTTGGGAAGCTTTCGCGCCAACGCACCGTCGGCAACCGCCGTGACGGCGTGTGAAAGTCAGCTTCGCTATCCACCTGCCCGTCAGCGACATCCATTTCCCGCCCCCGAAATCCCAGTGACGTGAGCATGCCGTGTCGCTTCGCGGCACCAACCGCCGGATGCGCCATTCCCGGCCCACAGTCCCTCGCACCAGTCCCCATGCCCTTAGATTTTGACGCGTGATGACAAATGCATTCATTGTGGACGGAATCCGTACCCCGGTGGGCAGCTTTTCGGGGTCCCTCTCCACCGTGCGCGCCGACGACCTCGCGGCGCACGTGATCGCGCGCCTCATGGAGCGCAATGCGTCCGTCGATCCGGCAACGATCGCAGACGTGGTGATGGGTTGCGCCAATCAGGCGGGCGAGGACAATCGCAACGTCGCGCGGATGGCATTGCTCCTTGCCGGCCTGCCGGCTTCGGTGCCGGGCGAGACTGTGAACCGCCTGTGCGCATCGGGAATGAGCGCCGTCGTCAACGCCGCCCGCGCCGCCTCGCTCGGCGACGGCGACTTCTACGTTGCGGGCGGAGTCGAGCACATGACGCGCGCGCCTTACGTGCTCTCGAAGTCGGCGCAGCCGTTCGCTCGCAACGCCGAGCTGTTCGACACGAGCATCGGCTGGCGTTTCGTGAATCCGAAGATGCGTGACAGGTACGGCATTGACTCGATGGGCCAGACTGCAGAGAACGTAGCCGAACAGTTCGGTGTGTCGCGCGCCGACCAGGACCTTTTCGCGTGCGATTCGCAGCGGAAGGCCAGCGCCGCGCGCGCTGAGGGACGGTTCGAGCGCGAGATTGCGCCCGTCACGATTCCGGCGGACAAGCGCGGGAAGGAGCCGACTGTTTTTGCCGCGGACGAGTTCATCCGACCCGATACGACTCTCGAGATACTCGCCAAGCTGAAGCCGGCGTTCCGCACGGACGGCAAAGGCACGGTGACTGCGGGCAATTCTTCAGGCATCAACGACGGAGCCGCGGCGCTCCTCATCGCGTCCGAAGCAGGCGTCGCCCGGCTCGGCCTCGATCCGATGGTGCGCATCGTTTCGTCCGCCGCCGCTGGAGTCGAGCCGCGCATCATGGGGATGGGGCCGGTCCCCGCCTCGCGCATGGCCCTGGCGAAGGCGGGGCTCGAGCTCGAGCAGATGGATGTCATCGAGCTCAACGAGGCCTTCGCCGCACAGTCCCTGGCGTGCATGCGTGAGCTCGGGCTCGACGACGACGATCCGCGCGTCAATCCGAACGGTGGTGCCATCGCGCTCGGTCATCCTCTCGGTATGTCGGGAGCGCGGCTGCTCCTGACCGCCGCTCATCAGCTCCGGCAGACGGGTGGCAGGTATGCGCTGTGCACGATGTGCATCGGCGTCGGCCAGGGAATGGCGACGATCATCGAGCGGGTCTGAAGCGTGATCCGGAAGGAACCGGCGCCGCACAACATCTATGAGTTCGACGGATTCCGACCGGTGATCCACGAGTCCGCGTTCATTCACCCAAACGCGACCGTGACCGGCAACGTCATCATCGGACGCGACGTGTATGTGGGACCCGGTGCCGCGATCCGCGGCGACTGGGGCGGCATCGTCATCGAGGACGGATGCAACGTTCAGGAGAACTGCACCGTGCACATGTTCCCCGGCGTGACGGTCGTGCTCGAAACGAGCGCGCACATCGGGCACGGGGCGATCGTTCACGGCGCTCGCATCGGCCGGAACTCGCTGATCGGGATGAATGCAGTCGTGATGGATAACGCTGTCGTCGGCGCCGAGTGCATCGTCGGCGCGCTGTGTTTCGTCCCGGCCGGGATGCAGATACCCGACAGAAAGGTGGTGGTGGGAAACCCGGCGAAGATCGTGAAGGATGTGAGCGACGAGATGATCGAGTGGAAGAGCGAAGGGACGCGGCTCTATCAGTCGCTTCCCGCGCAGATGCGCGCGACGCTCAAACCCACCGAGCCGCTGCACGAGGCCGAGCCCGACCGGCCGAGCCAGCAGACGAGCTACAGGACGTGGCGAGAGACATCGCCCAGAACCGGCGAACAGGAATAGCAATGGCGAGACTCAGGAGCTACTCGCAGGGCGAGTGGGTGGAAGGCACCGGAAAGGGCACCGATCTCGTGCACGCCGTCACCGGCGAGAAGATCGGCGAAGCGACGAGCGAAGGTCTCGACTTCAAAGGCATGCTCGACTACGGCCGCAACACCGGCGGTCCGAAGCTTCGCGCAATGACGTTCCATGAGCGCGCGCGGATGCTGAAGGAGATGGCCAGGTACCTGATGGACCGGAAGGATGAGTTCTACAAGCTCTCCGAAGCCACCGGTGCAACGAAGACCGATTCCTGGATAGACATCGAAGGCGGCATCGGCACTTTCTTCGCCTATGCCAGCAAGGGGCGCCGCGAGTTCCCCAACGAGACGTTCTTCCTGGACGGGAGCGTCGAGCAGTTGTCCAAGGACAACACGTTCGTCGGCAGGCACATCTGCGTACCGCTCGAGGGAACGGCCGTCCACATCAACGCATTCAACTTCCCGTGCTGGGGAATGCTCGAAAAGCTCGCGCCGACTTTCCTTGGCGGCATGCCCGCGATAGTGAAGCCCGCGACCATCACGTCTTATCTCACCGAAGGGATGGTGCGCGCGATGATCGAGTCGGGCATCATGCCCGAGGGTGCGCTTCAGCTCATCGTCGGCGCGACCGGTGATCTGCTCGATCACGTAACCGGACAGGATGTCGTCACCTTCACCGGCAGCGCGACCACCGGGCGGAAGCTCAAGGCGGGAAAGGCGATCGTCGAGAATTCGGTGCGGTTCAATCAGGAAGCCGACTCGCTCAACTTCTCGATGCTCGGACCCGAGTCGAAGCCCGGCACCGAGGAATTCGATCTCTTCGTGAAGGAAGTCGTGCGCGAGATGACCGTGAAGGCGGGGCAGAAATGCACCGCCATTCGCCGCACCATCGTGCCCGCCCCGATGGTGGACGATGTCATCAAGGCCGTCAGCAAGCGGCTCGGCGGGGTGAAAGTTGGTGATCCGCAGGTTGAGGGCATCAGGATGGGGCCGCTCGCCGGCAAGGCGCAGGTCGCGGACATCCGGAAGAGCGTCGAGCGATTGAAGGACGGATCGGAGCTGGTGTACGGAGATCCGGACAACTTTGATGTAGCGGCCGGCGACAAATCGAAGGGTGCTTTCTTCCCGGCGACGCTGCTCTACTGCGATTCTCCATTCAGCGTTGACGCACCGCACACCGTCGAGGCGTTCGGGCCGGTGAACACCGTCATGCCGTACTCGAGCATCGAGGAGGCCATCGAGCTGGCGAAGCTCGGCCGCGGCAGTCTCGTGGGCTCGCTGTTCACGTCCGACGACCGGGTGGCGCGCGAGGTTGTGCTCGGCACCGCGTCGCACCATGGGCGGATCATGATCGCCGACAGGACCACGGCGAAATCATCCACGGGCCATGGATCTCCGCTTCCGGGTCTGGTGCATGGCGGACCAGGGCGCGCGGGGGGCGGCGAGGAGCTCGGCGGAGCTCGCGGCGCGCTGCACTACATGCAGCGCACCGCGCTGCAGGGATCGCCGACAACGCTCACGCGCATCTCCAATGAATGGATCAAGGGAGCCGCGCAGCCAACCGATCGCATCCATCCGTTCAGGAAGTACTTCGACGAAATCGAGATCGGCGACACGCTGATCACGCACCGGCGCACGATCACCGAGGCCGACATCGTGAACTTCGCCGGGATCAGCGGCGATTTTTTCTACGCCCACATGGACGACATCGCGGCCAGAGAGTCGTTGTTCGAGAAGCGCGTCGCGCACGGTTATTTCGTTCTGTCAGCCGCGGCCGGGCTTTTCGTGGATCCCGCGCCGGGGCCGGTGCTCGCGAACTATGGTCTCGACAATCTGCGGTTCGTGAAGCCCGTGCACGTCGGCGACACGATTCAGGTGCGCCTCACCTGCAAGCAGAAGACGGCGAAGGAGACGCCACCTGATACCGTGCCGCAAGGTGTCGTCGCGTGGGACGTCGAGGTGACGAATCAGAATCAGGAGCCCGTAGCTGTCTATACGATCCTGACTCTGGTGAAGCGCGGCGGTCACCAGGCTCCGTAGCGAACCGAGACTCCGAGACCGACGTTGGTTTTGTCGGACTGAAGATTCCGGTTGAGATCGAAGGTGAGCGATCCCTGCACAGTCACATCCACCGGGCCCACGAAGCGGGTCATCTCGCCGCCGAGCGTGTTCAGGACATCAGGTTCCGCCGACTCGTGCGCGACCACTCTTCGCGCGTAGCCGGTCACTCTCCCCCTCGTCGTGAAACGATCGAACGCAAGTATCTGGGCGTTGCCGCTCCCAGGCCCTACGTCGGCGGAGAGGAGCTGTCCCCGCTGCGTGTGACCCTGCTTCAGCACGGAGTGTATGTACACTCCCCCTTCTCCCATTTCCCGCGTCTGAACTCCCCCGGGAGCCTCGTAGGTGAAGAACTCCGCGCGTAACGCGCTCATGACAGTCGGCGACAGCCACGCCTTGCGGAAGCCCACGTTGCTCATGGAAGCATGGTCGGGCTCGAGCAGAAAATCGCGCAGGTCGGCGCTGTGATCCTCGCGGGCGAACTCACCGTACAGGTCGAACCCGCTGCCCGGTGGAGCTATTCGCACGAAAACCGACGCAAGCTGGTTCTCTTTCACGCCGCGTGTTTCCCCGAAAGCGGTGTCGGCTTCCACCGGCAGTCTGTTCTTGAGCAGTCCCAGAAAGGGCAGACGCAGATTGTGGCTGCTCAGTCCGCCGCGAAGGTTGGCCGCGTGAAAGAACCGGGTGCCGCCAATCTCCAGTCCTGGGAGCCCTCGCACCTGCATGAGACCGACGAGTCCAGCCATGAAACGGCGTGTCCCGGTCTCGGTGGAGTTCACCCAGTAAGTGGATCCCGTGACAGGCGACCACGCTGACTGCTCGAGGTAACCGTACACGACACGACCGTGCAGGCTGGCGAACCCGATGCTGGCCGGCGACGACGTGCCGAGAAAAACATGCGCGAATCCCCCCGCATTGTTGCCGAGTATCGGAGAGAATTCCGAGGTCGGACCCCACCATTGGCTGGCGGTCGAGATTCCCGCAGTCGCTCCCAGAAAATCGACACGGATGGTGCTCTCGCCCGGATCGAGCCGCATGTAAGGCTGTGTCCCGAATGTCTGCGGCCTGTCCACCGCGGTTGGAAATCCGCCATCGGCGAACCGCAGACGTCCCGTTGCACCGTTCGGCATCAGCGCGATGCTCTGGTTCTCGGCGCGGAACGCGACAGGGGCGAGTACCGCCGAGAATGCGCCGTAGCGCGCGGCGATTCCCATGCGCACCGAAGTGGTCAGGCCCCTGCCGTTCCACACCGGGCCGTCGTTACCGCCGAAGGGAAATGCGCTGTTCACATTCAAGCTCAAGGCCGGACGCACGACGTCCCAACGGAAACCGGACTGCGTGCCGCTGCCGAGGGAATAGCGCCTTGCCCAGGGGTGCTGCGTGTCCTTCGGCGCAAGGCGGTCTATCTCGGCGGGTGAGAACCCGCGAATTCCGAACGGATAACTGGCGGATTTTCCGGCGGTCTGCAGGTATCTCAGATACGATTCGAGAACGCTGCCGGCGAACACCTCGCTCGCTCCGCCGGTGTTCGTCTGTGCCGGCACGGGCAAGGCGTCGAGGAACAGCGCTGCGGCCGCGAGCACCACGGCGAGCAGGGGCCGCCGCATCCGCCGAATAATCCCTGCCTTTTTCGACATATCTCCAGTTAATTGGATGACGTTCACGTTCATCTCGAGAGCTGCGCTAGCCCGGATTTCTCACGATACGATAGGTATTGAAAACGGCTGCCTCGTGTGGGATAACGGGTTTACCGAGAACACGTTAACGCCAACACGAGGGCAGCCGTTATGAAGACAGAGTGTACGGCGGACACGTTGCGGTTTCAAGGGGTCGCTGGACGGGCTGTGCAGGCGCGGTTTGACGGCGGGACGAAGCGCGTCTCGCATCCGTAGTCAGTTGCGCGGCGAGCGGGCTCTCGGAACTACGGGGATGCTCTGGGTCACCATCGGAGAGAGCTCGCTGGTTTTCATCACGTCGGACTTCCCCTGAGCCTCGTGAGTGCTGGCGCTCGCCTGGAGCCGAGCCATGAAGCGCTCCTTCTCGCGCATACTGGTCATGTCCATGATGAGACCGCTCGTCACGGCTTCCACTTGCTTGAGCCGCTCTTCCATCTCTCGGAGGCTGTCGCCGGAGGTCTTTCCTCCGCGGCTCAGGTTGTACCAGGTGACAATCAGGCTCTTGGCGACCCAGCCGGTGACGCCGACCAGCACGATCAGAAGAAAAATGGCGCGGGGATCGAAGAACATCATGTCCGGACGCAGCCGGCCAGCCGATAGTTTCAGCCACGCGCGATTTTTTTTGCGCCTTCCGAGCTAGCTGACCTGGTCCAGCAGCGCCTTGATGCGGGGGAAGAGGACCTGGATTTCGTCCATGGAAACCGCGCCCGCGGAAAGTCGGAACCAGCCGGTATTCGCCCGCACACCGAATGCCTGAAACGGGACGACCGCGGCGCCCCCCCGCTCCAGCAGCAAGACACGAATGTCCTCGTCCGTGGTCAGGGTCCTGTCATCGAATGATTTCCCATGCAGCCGAAACTGCGCCGAGAAGTAGATGGCGCCCTGAGGGTTGATCGAATCCACCGGGTAGCCCTCGGACTTCAGCGCCTCGAAGCCCTCGTGCATCGCGTGCAGGCGCTCGGCGAGCCGGGCGTCCATCTCCTCCCTGAAATCGGCTATCGCATCGGGGTCGTTGAGGAAGGCGGCGACACCAACCTGCTCCGGTCGCGGCGCCCACGCGCCGGCGTTCGACAGCAGGTCGCGAATGCGCGCGCCGATCGCGGGGGCCACGAGCATCCATCCCAGCCGCAGGCCGGTGCCGGCGTACGCCTTGGAGACGCCGTCGGCCGAGATGACGTAGCGCGCCGATTCCGGCACGAGCGCCGCGGGATAGACGTGCTTCTGCCCCTTGGAGACGAGAGCGCCGTACATCTGATCGTGGAGGACGAAGATGGGGCGCCTGCCGGTGGCCTCGCGCGCGCGATTCTCGCTCACGACCGCGCGCAGGATGTCGCCCAGCTGCTCCTCGCTCATGACCGTACCGGTCGGATTCCCCGGAGAGCAGATGCAGATCATCGTCGCATCGGTGAGGTGCGGGCGAAACTGCTCGACGGTGGGCTGGAATCCGGTTTCCACTGTCGCTTCGATGACGACCGACTGGGCGCCTGTCAGCCACGAGTACGCGTCGTTCTGCCACGATGGTACCGAAAAGACGACCTTGTCGCCGGGATTCACGATCGCGCGATAGGCGCCATAGAGAACCGGGCGCCCGCCGCTGCAGACGACGATTGCGTCCAGCGGATATCGGACACCGGCAGTCCTGAAGACGTAATCGGAAATCGCCTGCCGGAGGACGGGAAGGCCCTCCGGGTTCGGATAGTTGGTCTCGCCGCGCGCCACGGCGTCCTGAATCGCCTGCGCGAGCCTCTTCGGGATCGGAAAATAGCGCGGGTCGAAATCACCGACACTCAGATTCACCACCGTCTCGCCGCTGGCGAGCATTCCGCGGACCTGGCGGGTGATTTTCAGGATGCCGGATTCGTGCAGCCCTCGCGCACTCACGGAGACGGCGTCGTCGAGCGACTGCTGGTCGCCGAAATCCAGAGGTTTTGCGGGGTCTTGAGTCATGGGCGGATTCTACCCACATGGAGTAGGCCAGTCCAGCGCGTTATGTTTTGCACTCCCCCTGTTTCCTCAGCCTGGAACGAGTCCATGAGATGCTTGATCACACTAGTCGCGCTCACCACCATGAGCGCATCCGTCATGTCCGCCCAGGCAACTGAGAAGGACTTCGCCAGGGCGCGAAGGGTTCTCGCCTCGACGCCGCTCATAGATGGCCACAACGACCTTCCGTGGGCGATTCGCGAAGATGCGAAAGCACCGCTCGACGTCGCCGCTTACGATCTGAGACAGCGCACGCGCGGGCATACCGATCTCGAGCGCCTTAAGCAGGGAATGGTCGGCGCGCAGTTCTGGTCCCTCTACATCCCCGGAGAAGCGAAGGACTCGGGCTACGCGCGAATCCAGCTCGAGCAGTTCGACATAGCGCGACGATTCATCGCGATGTATCCCGATCGCCTCCAACTCGCGCTCAGCTCGAGCGACATCCGCGACGCATTCAGGAAGAAGAAGATCGGATCGCTACTCGGGATGGAAGGCGGCCACGCTATCGAGAACTCGCTTGGCGCACTGCGGTCGTATTACGCCCTCGGCGCGCGATACCTGACGCTGACGCACAATGTCACGCTCGACTGGGCCGATGCGGCGCTCGATTCGGCGAAGCATGACGGACTCACGGAGTTCGGCAAGGAAGTTGTGCGCGAGATGAACCGGCTGGGAATGCTCGTGGACTTATCGCACGTTTCTCCGGCCGCGATGAGCGATGTGCTCGACGTGAGCGAGGCGCCGGTGATCTTTTCGCACTCGGACTCGCGCGCTCTCGTTGACGTTCCGCGCAACATTCCCGATTCGATCCTGACGCGCCTGCGGACGAACGGCGGCGTGGCGATGATAACGTTCGTGCCGAGCTTCATCTCGAAGCAGTTCGCCGACAACGAGGCCGACTTCAACCGCGCCGCGCAGGATATCCGTCTCCGGCTTGCCGGCGACGCGGCGGCGATCAAGCGGGAGATGGACGCGCTGCGCGCCAGTCATCCGCGGCCCGTCGTCAAGCTGACCCAGGTCGCCGACCACATCGAGCACATGCGGGACGTGGCGGGAATCGATCACATCGGCATCGGTGCCGACTTCGACGGCATCACCGAAGTCATCCAGGGACTCGAGGACGTATCGAAGTATCCGGCGCTCTTCGCCGAGCTCGCGCATCGCGGCTGGTCGGATGAAGACATGAAGAAGCTGGCGGGAGAGAATGTGCTCCGCGCGTTCGCGAAGGCGGAGGAGGTCGCGGCACGTCTTCAGAAGTCGCGACAGCCATCCACGAAGACGATCGCCCAGCTCGACGGAAAAAAATGAGCGTGCATCTGCATTCCCCGGGCTTCCTCGCAATCGTCGCGGACGCAAAGTCCCGCGTTCGCGAAGTGACGGTCGGGGAAGCGCTCAGGGCGGTCAACGGGGGCAGCGCGCGACTGATTGACGTGCGCGAGGACAACGAATGGGAGGCGGCCCACGCGAAAGGCGCCGATCACCTCGGCAAGGGGATCATCGAGCGCGACATCGAAAAGACGGTGCCGGACAAGGACGCCGAGCTGATCCTGTATTGCGGCGGCGGTTTCCGCGCCGCTCTGGCTGCCGATGCGCTTCAGAAGATGGGTTACACCAACGTCGCGTCGATGGCCGGCGGCTGGCGCGCATGGCTCGAAGCAAAGGCTCCAATCGAAGAGGACTGAAGAGGAACCCTCTGCGTCTTCTGCGTCTCTCGTCCCTATCAAGGTTTACAAGGACGCCAGCTGCGACTGCTGCACGGAGTGGGTGAAGCACCTCGAGCAGAACGGCTTCAAGGTCGAAACCATGGACATGCCCGACCTCTCGGCGGTAAAGCAGAAGTACGGCGTGAAGCCGGAGATTGAGGCGGGCCACACGGCGGTATACGCGAAGAGATAGATCCCGATGAGGAAAGCCAGGCGCTCGATGACTCGGAGAATCTCGTAGCGCTCCGTTACGGCTTCCAGCTGTTGTTCGACCGATCCAGATCCTGGAAGCGATTGTCCGGGTCGAGCGTGACCGACTTGATAGCCTTTCCACCGAGCGGGACTCGGGCAGCGAGCATCCGGGTGCCGGTGAACCACTGCTCCGCCGGCAGCGTCTCCGTCCGGCTCGTGCCGTCCGCGTAGTCAATTCGCACGATCACCGGCATCGCCAGATCGCCTTTGTCACGAACGGTGATCGCTGCTTCTCCGTCCTGCGTCGTCACCAACTCGATGGACTGATCCACCGTGTAGCTCGTGAAGAACCAGCCATACCAGAACCAGCCGAGATCGCGGCCGAGCGACTGGTTCATGGACATGAAGAAATCCCATGGCGACGGGTGCTTGTATTTCCACTGAACCGCATAGTTGGCGAACGCCCGCCGCACCGCAGAATCACCCACGATCCCGCCAAGCGCGTTGAGCGCGATCTCCGGCTTGCTGTAAGTCGCGACGGAGGCATTCGGACCCGCATAGTTGCTCGGCCACATCATCGGCGCTTCCAGATCGGATCCCGCGACGCGACGGTAGCCGGCCGCGCGGGTCTGCCAGTTCACCGGCGCATTGTTGATCGCCGCCACGGCGGGCGCGTCTATGTACCCGTTGAATCCCTCGTCCATGAACCCATGCCGCGTCTCGTTCGAGCCGACCATCATCGGGAACCACTGGTGCCCGAACTCATGGACCGTGACACCGAGGCCCGACCCGTTGAAGATGATCATCGGGTACTCCATCCCCGTCTCCGGTCCATCGGCGATTGTGCCCTGCGAGAACTCGTAAGGAAAGAGAAAGGCCGAATGCTGCTCGAGCGCTTTCCGTCCGAACTGGGCGGTGTTGTTCGTCCTGTACGCTGTGTGCTGCGGCAGGTGCAGGACGTGAACGGGGACGATCCCCTTCCCCGGAATCGCTGCGTGCGTCGCGTCATACACGTAATCACGCGATACCGCGAAGGCGAAGTCGTTCACCATCGGCGCGTTGAAGTGCCATGTGAGAGTGGAGCCGGGCGCGGTGGCGTCGGCGCCGCGCTCGCTCGCCTCGACGACGTGGATCGTGGTGTCCGTCCGCATCGCCATCGCCAACCGGTCGCGAGTGCGCTGTGACAGCACCTCGGCCGGATTCTGCAGCTCGCCGGTCGCGCCGAGGAGCCAGCCGCCCGGAACCGTGATTCGTACGTCGAAGCTTCCGAACTCGTTGTAGAACTCGCCATACCCGAGGTACTGGTCGAGGTCCCAGCCGCGCAGGTCGTCGTACATCGCGACCTGCGGGTACCACTGCGCGATCTGGTACAGATAGCTGCCGTACCGCCCCATTCGCTGGCCGCGACGTGTCGTGTCCACAGCGGGCACCGTGAATCGCCACGCGACATCGATTGTCGCCGACGCGCCCGGGAGAATCGGTGCGGGTGGCGTCACCGTGGCGATGCGCTCATCGAGACGATATTGCTGCCGGTCGGTCATCGAGATAGACGTCCCGTTCACCGAGAGCTTGTCCACCGTCACGCCGTCGGTAATGTCGGTGACGTTGCCGTTCCTCTTCACGAGGGGCGTGAAGTAGTTCTGATACAGCCGAAGCACGACTGTCTTCAGCGTGTCCGGCGTCGAATTGTGGAGCGTGATCGTCTCGCTTCCGCGAAGCTGGTTCGTGGCAGCATCAATCGTCGCGTCTATCCGGTAGTCCACGCGCTGCTGCCAGTAATTCCGCCCCGGAGCGCCGGTCGAATCGCGGGTGCCCGCGGCGTATGCCTTCCGGATGGACGGCCATATCGGGATGTCCCTCCTGACAGCTCGCTCCGGCCACTGTGCACGCACCGCTGAGGCGGGAGCGGTCTGCGGCGCCGGGGAGTTGGAGCACGCTGCCAGGACGAGGGCAAAAGCTGCAGCCGAGACGCGGCGGACGATTGAATCGAAGTTCATGCGGGGTGCGGATTCGGTGAGGGGGTGAGTCAGGAGAGCAATAAGGCCCCATGCATGGAACTATCCAAGCCGGGTCCGCTTGCCCGGTCCAACGGGGGTCAAAAGACCCTTGCGTCAAAAGACCCTTGCGTAGCACTGGCTGATTATTTATACATTCTTTGTGCATAATCACTCACCAGTGACCCTTCCTTTCTCCGCCACCCCGAATGAGCCTTCCCGGCCCGTCGTTCGCAACGCCACTCGCGCCGACGCCGACCAGATCTGGGAGATGGTATCGTGCTACGCGGCCGAAGGGCTGATGCTGCCCCGCACTCTGCAGCAGGTGGCGATGAACGTTGACAATTACGTCGTCGCGACTTCCGGCACCCGTGTCGTCGCCTGCGCGGCCCTGGAGGAGTACTCCCCGTCGCTGGCCGAGGTCGCCTCGGTTGCGGTGGCAAAGGCGGAGCTCGGCAAGGGTCTGGGAACCGACGTCGTACTAGGCGTCGAGCGCCTCGCCCGCTCCCGCGATATTGGAGAGCTCTTCGCGCTCAGCCTGAGCGACCGGTTCTTCCTTTCGCTGGACTACGAGCCGATGTCCATCTCGCGCTATCCGGAGAAGCTGGCGCGCTACGACCGCCTTGCTGCGCAGGGCGTGGAGATCGTTCCCAAGCACTGCTTCCAGAAGCTCCTCGCCGATTCGTGGCAGCTCCCGACGCTGGTCGAGGACGCCCCCGCCGAGAGGGCGTTGCGGGCAAGCTGAGCCCGGCTGCTCGACGCAATAAACGAAAGGCGCGCCCCGCGGGCGCTTTTTTTTGTCCAAGTGGATTGTGGTGCAGCAACGGGTAACGGGTAACGGAAGTCTTGCAGGCCCGTTCATCGGCGTGCTTTATATGGTATCGAAGAACCGCCGCCGACCGATGCACCGCCACATCAATTATCGCTGCTCCGAAAGCTTGTAACCAGACAGCACAGGAGGACCGCCTTGTGAGCTCGCCCTTTCGTTCGATCAGACCGGTCGCCGGTGAATACGCATCCTACTACGCCAGCTATATCGCGCGCGTTCCGGACGGCGACATCGTGGAAACACTCGACCGCCAGATCTCGGAGTCGCTCGAGCTCTTCCGGTCCATTCCGGAATCACTCGGCGATCATCGTTACGCCCCCGGCAAATGGAGCATCCGCGAAGTGATCGGTCACATCGCCGACGCCGAGCGTGTTTTCGCGTACCGTGCGCTCCGGTTCTCCCGGGCAGACACGACGCCGGTGGCAGGATTCGACGAGAATGCGTACGTGAGCAACGCGCCGTTCGCGCGCACGAGTCTCGCCGATCTTGCGAGCGGGCTCGAGCACGTCAGGCGTGCCTCGCTGTATCTTTTCGCCGGGCTCGACGAGGAAGCGATGACGCGCCGCGGAATCGCGAACGGGTTCGAGGTCTCTGTCCGCGCGCTCGCGTGGATCACCGCGGGCCATGAGACTCACCACATTGACGTGCTTCGAGCACGGTATCTCACAGAGCGATGAACCGACGGTCCTTCGTACGAAGCGCCGGCATGACAGCCGCAGGTTTCGGAATTCTCCGCAACGTCCAGGCGTGCGCGCCTCCGCCGGGACCCGGGGGCATCCCACGTCCCGCAATTCTTCCCGGTACGTTCGCCGAGCTGCGTGACAGGTACTTCCTCTATCACCTGGAAAAGAACCCCGTCACGTCCACGTACCTCGGCGGAGACGGCTATAGTCCATCACTCGCCGGTTCCAATGCGCGGCTGCGGGATTATCGCGCGTCGTCGCTCAACGCGGAGCTGAGATTCTATCGGTCGCTGCGCGCATCCATCGGGCAGATACCGACGACCGGCATGACGGCCCGCGATCGCGCCGATCATCGGCTGATGTCGGCCCAGCTCGACTTTCTCATCCATCAGATCGGCGATCTTCACTATCACCAGCGCTCGCTCGACACTTATGTGGGGGAGCCGTTCCGCGGCGTGGACTGGCAGATTCAGCAGATGGTGGAGCTGCCCGGTGGACTGCTCGGCAACGAGCCCGACTGGCAACAGGTCGTCACTCGCACGATGACTGTCGCCGGGTACCTCGAGGTCGCGAAGACGAACCTTCTCTCGGGAAAGAAGGCGGGCATCATTCCCGACCGGCGGATGGTGCAGCGCGATGGCATCAACGGGAGCCATGCAAACGCGGAGTATTTCCGCACCACTCTACCGAAGACAGCGCAGCAGTTCATCGGCTCACGCCCGTTCGCCGCTACCATGCGCGCGCAGATCACGGGCGCCGGCATGACCGCCGCCAATGCGTGGGAACAGTTCGCCGCGTTCCTCGGCCAGACGTACGACGTGAACGAGACAGTGGATCGCTTCGCCGCCGGTGAGCGCGAGTACGAGTGGCGCGTGCACAACGTGGTGCAGGATCCGCGTAGCGCCGCCGAGCTCTATGAGTATGGCGCATCGCAGGTCGCGCTGTACACTGGAAAGATCGTGGACGTGGCGCGCGAATTCTCCACCAACGCGAAGCTCAATCTGCCGTTCGGCACCGACGCCGATAACTACGCGAGCGTCAGGCGGGTGATGGAGTTTCTGTCGAAGGACTCGCCGAAGAACGACGATCAGCTCTTCAAGTGGTACAGGGACGCCGGAGCGCGCGCGGTCGCGTACGGCCGTGAGCACAACCTGTTCGACGTGCCGGCCACATATCGTCTCGACGTCGTGCCCACGCCGCCGGTTCTTCAGAGCACGATAGATGCGGCGTACTACCCCGCGCCGCCCTACAGGAAGACGGGCGTTGGCCGATTCTATCTGACTCCAACGGGCAACAATCCGGAAGATCTCAAGCTCAACAACTTCTCGTCGGTCGCGGACACCGCCGTTCACGAGGGGTTCCCCGGTCACGACTGGCATTTCCGCTACATGACAGACCACAAGGACGAGATCTCGAACATTCGCTGGCTCACGCCGGGGGCCGTTGAGGATTCATCGTCCATGTGGAGCGACTCGATGGCGACCGAGGGGTGGGGCCTCTACAGCGAAGAGCTGATGTCCGAGCCCGTCGCCAACCACAAGTACGGCTTCTACTCGCCTGGTGAGTATCTCTACGAGCTGCAGGGCCAGCTGTTGCGCGCCGTGCGCATTCGCGTTGACGTCGGCATGCACACGGGACGCATGACGTTCGATCAGGCGATTGACTACTTCACCGAGCACGTCCAGTTCACTCCCGGTGCGCGCCTCGGCGCAGCGACGAATCCGGCGGCGAAGGCGGCGTTCGATTCGGCAACACGCGCCATCTACAGGTATTCCAAGTGGCCGACCCAGGCGATCACGTACAACCTCGGAAAGAACTCGATCATCGGGCTCCGCGAGGCGTGCAAGGCGAAGATGGGCGCGTCCTTCACGGCCAGGACATTTCACGAAAGATTCATGGCGCAGGGCCAGATTCCGGTCCCCTTCATAAGGGACGGCTTTCTGGAGGAGTGCGGCCCGCAGGGCTAGCACAATCACACTGGGAGCGGTTCACATGACCACACGGCGCAGTTTCGTATCGGGCATGGCGGCCGCGGGCCTCGGCAGCACGGCGATGTTCCGCGAGAGCGCCATCGGCTCGCTATTTCGCGCGAACGTGATCGCCGGGAATCGCCCGCCGGAGTCGGTGGCGGACGACGAATCGTACTGGAGCGAGATCCAGCGCGCGTTCGACGTGGATCGCACGATGATCAACCTCAACAACGGCGGCATCAGCCCGACGCCGAGTCACGTGCTCGAGGCGATGATCCGCGATCTCAGGTTCACGAACGAGCTGCCAGTCGAGCACATGTGGCGCGTGCTCGAGCCGCGCATCGAGAGCGTGCGGCGGGATCTCGCCCGCGAATTCGGCTGCGATCCGGAGGAGATGGCGATCACGCGGAATGCGTCCGAGGCGAACGAGATCATGATCATGGGTTTCGATCTCAGGCGCGGCGACGAGGTCGTGGTATCCAACCAGAACTACGGACGCATGCTGACGGCGTGGGACCAGCGCGTCAGGCGAGACGGCATCGTTCTGAAGCAGGTGTCGTTCAAAGTCCCGCCACCGTCGCAGCAGTACATCTTCGAGCAGTTCAAGGCGGCAGTTACGCCGAACACGCGCGTGATCGAGCTTCCCCATATCACCAATCTCACGGGGCAGATAATGCCCATCCGCGAGCTGGTGGATTTCGCGAGACCGCGCGGCATCGAGGTGCTCGTGGATGGCGCGCACGCATTCGCGCACTTCCCGTTCAAGCGCGACGACCTCGGCGCGGACTTCTACGGAACCAGTCTGCACAAGTGGCTGCTGGCCCCCATAGGAACCGGATTCCTTTACGTGAGGAAAGAAAAGCAGCGCAAGGTGTGGCCGCTGATGGCGGCGGCCTCGAGCCAGGACAACGACATCCGGAAGTACGAGGAGATAGGAACGCATCCCGCCGCGAACCACAACGCAATCTCCGCCGCGCTGGCATTTCATCGCGGGATCGGCAGCGATCGCAAGATCGCGCGCCTGCGCTATCTGCGCGACAGATGGGCGAAGCGGTTGATCGCGGAGAGCCCGAGGGTGAAGGTTCTCACACCGCTCGACAGCGCGTATTCGGGTGCGATCGCACTCGTGAGCGTCGAGGGCCTCGAGTTCGGCAAGCTCGGAAGCTGGCTGATGTCGAACCACCGGATCGTGAACACGCCGATCCTGCACCCGGAGTTCAATGGGCTGCGCATCACGCCCAATGTCTACACGACCGTGGACGAGATAGATACGTTCGCGGACAAGATGACCGACGCCATCAGGAAGGGCATCAGTTAACGAAGGGAGTTTCGCGTTGTGGTGGAATTCCGGACTTGTGGGTCCTGATACAGAAGAGGCGGGCCGTTTCGGCCCGCCTCTCTTCGTTCCTTAGTCCTTCTGGGTCTTGCTGCCTTTCGGCCGGCCACCCTTTCGCGCCGCCTTGCCATCCTCGATCATCTGATCGAACGCGGCCTTCGCATCCACCATCAGCGCGGTGTGCGAAGCGCGACGTTCCTTCTCCGACCGCTTCTTCTCGAGCTGATAGATGGCCTGCGGAGTCTTTGTCTTTGGCATCTAGACTTCACATCCTTTTATCACGAGTCGCATACTGTGAGCGCCCCGCCGGCAGTCGCCGCGCGGAGCGCTTTCTTATGTCTGAATATAACCGGATTCCGGGCCTTTTTGCAGTCCCTACCCCTAATCGGACCTCAATCCATTGCCCGCGCGGCATCGCCGGCCGGCTCGGCAGACTCGGTATCGGACGGCATCGGAAACACCTCGCCCATCTCATCACCCACGTCGCCCGCTCTGGCGGCGACAGTGTCACGCAACGGGTGCTCCGGAAGCATCCACGCCAGTAGAAACCCGAGCACTCCGATCGCTGTCGCGACGACGAACACAGTGTTCAGCGCCGATGTGAACCCAGCCGCGTAGACCTGCCTTATCTCGGCGGGAAGCCTCGCAAGCGTCCGTGGATCTATGTTCGCGCCGATGCGTCCGCCGTGTGCCGGAAGAGTACGCGCGAAGATGTCGTTCAGCCGCGAGGCGAAGATGGCGCCCAGCGCCGCCGTCCCCACCGATCCGCCGATGAGACGGAAGAGCGTCGCCCCTGAAGTCGCCACTCCCAGATCGCGATAGTCAACCGAGTTCTGCGCGACGAGCACCAGAACCTGCATCAGCATCCCGAGGCCGAGCCCCAGCGCCATCATCAGGAGAGAAGCGGTGGCAAGCGACGTGTCCGGCCGCATTCGCGACAGCATGAACAGACCCGCCACCATCACGGCCGTGCCCATGACCGGGAAGACCTTGTACCGACCCGTGCGGCTGATGACCTGTCCCGAGATGATGGACGACACGAGCATCCCGCCCATCATCGGTACCATTCTGAGCCCGGACGCCGTCGGACTCTCGCCTTTCACCACCTGCAGAAACAACGGCAGGTAGGTCACGGATCCGAACAGAGCGAAGCCGACGATCAGCCCCACCACGGTGGATATCACGAACGCTCGGTTCTCGAACAGCCTGAGGGGTAATACGGGCTCGGCGGCCCGCCGCTCAACGAGCAGGAATCCAGCGAGCGACGCAGCGGTGATTATCGAGAGGCCGACGATGACCGGCGATCCCCACGGATACGCCATGCCGCCGAGGTCGGTCACGATGATGAGTCCGCTCAACCCCGCGGCAAGCAGCGCGGCCCCGGCGTAGTCAATCGCGTGGCTCACTCTCGTCGTGACCGCCGGCAGAGTTGCCGCGATGACGCCGAGGGCGAGCATCCCAAGCGGGAGATTGATGTAGAAGATCCAACGCCACGAGATATGCGTCGTGAAGTATCCGCCGATGAGCGGGCCGGCGATGCTGGCAAGCCCGAAGACCGCGCCGAAGACTCCCTGGTATCTGCCGCGATCGCGGGGCGGAACGATATCGCCGACCGAGGCCTGTGTCGTGACCATCAACCCACCACCGCCGAGCCCCTGAATTGCGCGGAATGCGATGAGCTGCGTCATGCTGCGGCTGAGCCCGCAGAGCGCCGACCCGGCGAGGAAAATCATGATCGCCACCTGAACGATCCGCTTGCGCCCGTAGAGATCACCGAGCTTGCCATAAAGCGGAGTGACGACGGTCTGGGCCAGCAGGTACGCCGTCACGACCCATGACAGGTGACTGAGCCCGCCCATTTCGCCGACGATCGTCGGCAGTGCCGTGGCGACGATGGTAGAATCGAGCGCCGCCAGCAGCAGGACGAGCAACAGCCCGCCGATGACGACGCGAATCTGCTGTGGCGAGAGTGGCAGCGGAACGGTTCCGGAGGTCATATCGCTCTAACGCGGTTCATGACGATTTCGTTGACGGATGGTTATCGCAGGGCAAGCCCGAATCATACCCTCCGCAACTCCGGAAACTTCCAGAACGCCCACGCCGCATAGAAAAGCATGATCACGGCTCCGCTTCCGATCGCCCACTGCACGCTGGTGGCGCGCGCGACAGACCCGGCGATGAGCGAGCCGATCGGAGTGAATCCCACGTAGACGAAAACGTAGGCGGCCATCACGCGGCCACGCAATTCATCCGGCACCACGGACTGGAGAATGCCGTTCGCCAGCGCGCCGTTGATGAGCATCGTCAGGCCAAGGAAGAGTAGCACGCCCGCTGCGATCGGGCGCACGTTCACGAAGCTGAACAGCAGCAGCAGCGACGCAAATGAGATTGCCGAAATCATGAACAGCCGCCCTCTGCGCACGCGGGCGCTCAGCGCGGCGAGAGTCAGTGCCCCGAACACCGCCCCGATGCCTACGAAAGTCACCAGAAGCCCATATCCGCTGGCATCCGTGTGCAGGACGTCTCGCGCAATCACGGGCATCAGCGTCAGGTACTGGAACCCGAACACCGAATAGACGGCGATCACCCCCATCAGACCCGTCACTTCCCGCCTCGACCTTATGTAGGCGAGCCCCTCGCGGAACTCCTTGAGCGCCGTCAGCTGACGCTCCACCGGAATGAACCTGGGCAGCCGAATGGCAAGCAGGCATCCGATCACCGCGATGTAGCTGAGCGCGTTGATCGCGAAGCACCAGGCGAGCCCCGCTCCGGCGATGACCGCCGCGGCGATGGACGGACCGATGATGCGAGCGAGGTTGAAGCCGCCGGAGTTGAGAGCGACGGCATCCACGATGTCCTCGCGCCCAACAAGCTCGACGATCAGCGATTGCCGCGCGGGAATCTCCACCGCGCTGATGAGCCCGTTGATCCCCGCCAGCGCAAGGAGCAGCGGGATGTTGATCCGCCCTGTCCACACCGCCCACCACAACACCACCGCCTCGATCGAGAGCAGCACCTGCGCGATTGTCACGAGCCGGAGCTTGTCACGCCTGTCCACCACCACGCCCGCGTACAGCGAGAACACCAGAATCGGTAGAGACCCGGCGGCGCTCACGAGCCCGACAATGAACGCGCTGTCCGAGAGCTGCAGCGCCAGCCACCCCTGCCCCACCTGCTGCATCCACGTGCCGATCAGCGAAACCGTCTGCCCGATCCAGAAGAGCCGGAAGTTCCGGTGCTCCCGGAGTACCCGGAAAGGGTTCAATGAGCGTGGCTGGGGTGACATCGTGTCAGAAAATAAACAGGATCCGTTACCCGCTGCCCGTTGCCCGCTGCCGGTTACCAGCTACCCGCTACCCGTGACCCGTGACCCGTGACCCGTGACCCGTCACCTGTTACCTGTTCACCGAAGTTGTCAGCAACGGGCAACGGGCAACGGGCAGCGGGCAGCGGGTAGCGGGCAACGGGCAACGGGTTATTATCCGGGATGCGCTCCCATACATACTCCAGGTTCTCCCCGGAGATGGCAGACGCGGTGGACCTGCAGGCGCTGCTTGGCAAGCTGGCCGATTTCCTCCTCCAGTCGGGGTTCGCCGGAGGCCAGCAGCACGACCCGTGGGGCGATTACAACGAGGACGCGGATCGCTCTCTCGAAGCCCTCAAGCAAGCCATACTCGACGCGCTGATCGAGAGCGGCCAGTTCACCCCGGAGCTGCTCGAAGCGCTTCGCGGCGACGGCGGCGAAGACGCGGAAGAGAAGCTCGCGAAACTCCTCGACGATCTCGTGCAGCGGCTCTCCGCCGAGGGTTACCTGAACGTCGACGCGCCGCCCCAGGTGCCGGCGGGACACCAGTCGGTCACGGGCCCCGGCGGTCTCGCACACGCCGCATCGAAGAGCGTCCAGTTCAATCTCACCGACAAGGCGATTGACTTCCTCGGATACAAGTCGCTCCGCTCCATCCTCGGCTCCCTCGGCAAATCGAGCTTCGGCAGCCACGACACTCCCTACCTCGCCACGGGCATCGAAGCCGACGGATCGAGCAAGCCGTACGAGTTCGGCGACGTGCTCAACCTCGACGTCAACCAGACGCTGCTCAATTCGCTCGCTCGCACGGGATCCATCGAAGTTCCCCTCGACCTCGACTACAGTGACCTGATGGTTCGACAGTCGGAGTACCGCTCATCCTGCGCCACGGTGCTGATGCTCGATACCTCGCACTCGATGATCCTCTACGGCGAGGACAGATTCACCCCGGCCAAGAAAGTCGCCCTCGCGCTCACCCATCTCATTCGTACGCAGTTCCCCGGCGACACTCTCCGCGTAGTCCTCTTCCATGACTCCGCCGAAGAGATTCCGCTCGCGACTCTGCCACAGGCGCAGGTCGGGCCGTATCACACAAACACCGCGGAAGGGCTCAAGCTCTCGCGCCGGATCCTCATGGGGCAGAAGAAGGACATGCGGCAGATCGTCATGATCACCGATGGCAAGCCGAGCGCACTGACGTTGCCCAACGGTCTCATCTACAAGAATTCGATGGGGCTCGACCTCGCCGTGGTGACCGAGACGCTGAAAGAGGTGGCGAACTGCCGCCGGTCGGGGATCATGATCAATACATTCATGCTCGCCCGCGACCGCGCGCTCGTCGAGTTCGTGAAGAAAGTCTCCGAGATCAGCCGGGGAAAGGCCTACTTCACCAACACGATGACGCTCGGCCAGTTCATCCTCATGGACTTCCTGCGGAAGAAGACGCGAAAAGTCTCGTAACAACAGCCACGAACAGGATCACAATGACGCGACTCGGATGGGGTGGCTTCGTATTTCTCGTGCTTGCCGCATGCTCGCCTTTGGTGCGGACGGCGCCGACTCCGGCAAACGGCTACGACCTGCTCATCACCAACGCGCGCATCGTGGACGGTACCGGCAATCCATGGTATCGAGGCAGCGTGGCCACGCGAGGTGACCGCATCGCCTACGTCGGTCCGTCGCTGAACGGAATGACGGCCAGGCGCGTCATAGATGCCGGCGGAAAAGTCGTATCACCCGGCTTCATAGACATGCTCGGCCACTCGGAGAACACCATTCTCCGCGGTCCGCACGCCGTCTCCAAGATCACGCAGGGCATCACCAGCGAGATCACCGGTGAAGTCCACTCGGCGTGGCCCAATCTCACTCTTGGCGAAGCGCCCGACCCGCGTCAGCCGTGGCAGTCGCTCGATGGCTACTTCCGCGAGCTCGAGCGACGCGGCACGGCCATCAACCTCGGCACCTACGTCGGAACCAGCTCGGTGCGCGAAGCCGTGATGGGAGAGCTCACACGCCATCCGACCGCGGCCGAGATGGCGCAGATGGGCGCGCTCATCGATTCGGCGATGCGCGACGGCGCGATGGGACTCGGCACGGGTCTCATCTACCTGCCCAGCACTTTCTTCTCCACCGAAGAGCTCATCGCGCTCACGAAGTACGTGGTTCCCTGGCGCGGCGGGTATGCGGCGCATATCCGGAGCGAGGGAACAGGGCTTCAGTCCGCCGTTCGCGAGACGATCCGCATAGCGGCGGAGGCCGGAACATGGGCCGAGATCAGGCACATCAAGTCGCGCTCGGCGGAGCAGATGGCCGACGCGCTGCGGATTGTAGATTCGGCCCGCGCGGCAGGAATAGACGTCACCGCCGACCAGTACCCATACATCGCCAGCGGCACCGGGCTCTCGGCCATGCTCAACACGTGGGTACAGGAAGGCGGGAACGACTCGATGGTCGTGCGGCTGCACGATCCAGCCGTGCGCGCGCGTCTCAGGAAGGAGCTCGCTGAGGACTCGGCGGCGGGAATTCGCACGGCAGAGAAGACGATGGTGAATTCGGTGAGCGTGGATTCGCTGAAGAAGTATCAAGGCAAGCGGCTCACCGAGATTGCCCAAATGATGGGCGATGGCCGCGACGCATACGACGCGGCGTTCGACATTCTCATCGCGGACCGGGGGAGAACGAGCGCGATCTACTTCTCGTTCAACGAGGACGCCCTGCGCATGGCGATGCAGAAGCCATGGGTGTCGGTCGGCCAGGACGCCGGGTCGGTGAGCCCCGATTCGCTCGGCAAGTGGGGTGAGCGCGGACATCCGCGCGGGTTCGGAACGTTTCCGCGCATTCTCGGACGCTACGTGAGACAGGATTCGGTCATTACCCTGGAGTTCGCGATCCGGAAGATGACGTCGCTCGCCGCGCAGCGTGTGGGGTTGAACGATCGCGGCCTGCTCAAGCCGGGCATGTACGCCGATATCACCGTCTTCGATCCGAACACGATCATTGACAATTCGACGTACGAGCAGCCGCAGCAGATTGCGAGCGGCGTGTCTTACGTCATCGTCAATGGCGTGCCCGTCGTGGACGAAGGGAAAGTGACCAGCGCCCTTCCCGGCCGAGCCCTGAGGGGCCCGGGATACCGGAGATAGGCCGCGGGGAGGTACCCGAAAGGTTGGACGGTCTCTGGCTCGCCACCTCGCCAGACCGTAGTTTTTTCTCCCCGTACGACGTCGAGGCCAAAGAGTAAATGTTCGAGCAGTTGTCCAAACATCCTCCCGCTCTTCGACTCGGGTGAAGCGGGTGGATTCCTGTATTACGTGATGCCGTACATTGACGGTGAATCACTGCGGGACCGCCTCAACAGGGACAAGCAGATCCCGCTCGATGAGAGCCTTGGGATCGCCCGCGCAGTAGCCGGCGCTCTGGACTACGCCCACCGCAACAGGATCGTCCATCGGGACATCAAGCCCGAGAACATCATGCTGCACGAAGGGCAGGCGATGGCGTTGGACTTCGGCATCGGAAAGGCGCTGACCGCCGCCGGGCCCGACACTCTCACCCAGGTGGGAATGGTCGTGGGAACTCCGGCGTACGTGAGCCCGGAGCAGGCCGACAAGGCCAGCCAGACAGCCCTCGATCTCGATCCGGATCTCGCCGAGGCCCATTCGGCGCGGGGGCTCTCATACTCGCTGAGCAAGCGTTACGACCAGGCGCAGGAAGAGTTCGAGATTGCGATGAAGCTCGATCCGAAGCTGTACGAGGCGCCGTACTTTTATGCACGGGCCTGTCTCGCTCAGGGCAAGTCTTCCGAGGCCGCGCCCCTTTTCGAGCGGGCGGCTGCGCTCCGGCCCGAGGATTACCACGCCACGACATTCCTTGCCAGCGCCTATACGGCGCAGGGTCGAATCGGCGAGGCGAGCAAGGCATCGCACCGCGCGGTGCGCGCCATCGAAGGGCTGAGAGAAGAAGCGCTCCAGTGCCTCGAGCGAGCGATAGACAAGGGATACGGCCATCGCGAGTGGGTGGAGCACGACTCGGATCTGAACTCTCTCCGAACCGACCGCCGCTTCCAGGCACTGCTCGACAGGATCTAGGACAGCTCCAGCGCGAGCAACATCCACCGTGTCCCGACGCGGGGCAACCGCATATTATTTCGCAAAGGGCAAGCGCGTTCGATTCTCAATTGAGTCAGGGCGATGGAAATTACATACACTATATCGGAAAGTCGCCTCGGGCGTTTGCTGGTTGCGGCTAGCCCGAAGGGATTGTGCATGATCGCGATCGGAAAGTCGGACTCCGAGCTGGAGCGACGGGTTCGATCACACTTTCCCACCGATACGGTAAAGCGCGACGACCGCGCCATGGCAGCCATCCGCAAAGCCGTGGAAGCGCGCGTCGCCGGAAGGGACCTCGACGGGAGACTTCCCCTCGATCTCCGCGGCACGCCGTTCCAGCTCTCGGTATGGAAGGAGATGCTCCGGATTCCCGCCGGAAGCACGCGTACTTACGGCGATGTGGCGCGCCGGATCGGACGCCCGAAGGCGTTCCGCGCAGTTGCGCAGGCGTGCGGCGCCAACCCGGTGCCGATCATCGTGCCCTGCCACCGCGTGGTCGCCGCCGGAGGAGCGCTCGGTGGTTACACCGGAGGGATTGATCGGAAAATCGCGTTGCTGGCGAGCGAGGGCGTGACCGATCCCGCCTGGACGTAAAGGTCAACTGCCCGATTCCCGCTGCCCGATTGCAACGGGTAACGGGTAACGGGCAGCGGGCAACGGTCTTCTAGAGCGTAATCAGGCGCTTGTATGGCCGCTCGTCGTAGCCCGTGTAGATCTGGCGCGGACGCGCGATCTTCTGCTCCTTGTCGAGCAGCATCTCCTCCCACTGCGCCAGCCAGCCGGCGGTGCGGGCGATCGCGAACAGGACGGTGAAGAAATCCGTCGGAAACGCCATCGAGCGATAGATAAGCCCGGTGTAGAAGTCCACGTTCGGGTACAGCTTGCGCGACTTGAAGTAGTCGTCGGACAACGCGATGCGCTCGAGCTCCAGCGCGATCTCGAGGTCCTTGTCCACTCCGACGACCTTGAACACCTCGTCGGCGAGCTTCTTCACGATCGCCGCGCGCGGGTCGTAGCTCTTGTACACGCGGTGGCCGAACCCCATCAGCTTGCCCTTCCCCGCCTTCACTCCGTCAATGAACTGCGGGACGTTCTTCACGTGACCGATCTCTTCGATCATGCGCAGGACCTGCTCGTTTGCTCCGCCATGAAGCGGGCCGAACAGCGCGGCGATTCCGGCCGACATGGCCGAGAAAGGATCCACGTGCGAGGAGCCGACGGCGCGGACGGCGCTCGTCGAGCAGTTCTGCTCGTGGTCGGCGTGGAGGATGAAGAGCACCTCGAGCGCCTTCGAGAAGATCGGGTTCGCCTCGTACTTCGGCTCCGTCATCCGCGCGACCATGGACAGGAAATTGTCCACGTACGAGAGATCGTTGTCGGGATAGACGGAGGGGAGGCCCTTCAGATGGCGGTAGCAGAACGCGGCGATCGTCGGAACCTTCGCCAGAAGGCGAATCATCGAGAGGTTGCGCTCGCGCTCGTCGAAGATGTTGCGCGATGTCGGATAGAACGACGCGAGAGCGGCGACGGCGCTGTTGAGCATCGCCATCGGATGCGCGTCATAGCGGAATCCTTCGAGGAACTTCCGCATGTTCTCGTGCACGTAAGTGTGATACCTGATGTCGTGCACGAACTGGTCGTACTCCTGCTGCTTCGGCAGCTCGCCGTGCCTCAGCAGCCACGCGACTTCGAGAAAGCTCGACTCCTCCGCCAGCTGCTCGATGGGATAGCCGCGGTAGCGGAGGATTCCCTTGTCGCCGTCAATGAACGTGATCGCGCTGCGGCATGACGCCGTATTGAGGAACGCGGGATCGTAGCTCAGCAACCCTGGATCGTCTTCGTCCTCGCTCTTGATCTTCTTGAGGTCGTTGGCCCGGATGGCGCCGTCGGTGATCGGAAGATTGAATGTCTTGCCGGTGCGCGCATCGGTCACATCGATCGCGCCGTCGGAGGTCTGTGTGGCGGGTGCTTCTTCAGTGGCTGTCTTGCTCATACTTTCTCCTGGTGATACTCAAAATTAACCGATTCCGGGGGCGAATCGCATGATGGCCTCCCACTCCTCGGGTTGAAGGCCGTGTGATCCGGATACCTTGTCTGGAACCATTGCTCTCAATTCCCGTAAATTGACCTGTCAATTGAATATGAGCCCCATGTCCAGAACCCGCTCGCTCCTCCTGCTCTCCCTGCTTTCGCTGGCGCTCGCCGGCGCCGCCGGGGCGCAGAATTCTTCCGCCGCGCTTACCTATCCGCCCACCGCGCGCGGCTCGCAGGTGGACGATTACCACGGCACTCGCATCACCGATCCATACCGCTGGCTCGAGAATACTGATTCTCCAGAGACAGCCGCATGGGTCGAGGCTCAGAACCGCCTCACCTTCGGTTATCTCGCGACTATCCCTGAGCGAACCGCGATCCGGAACCGCCTGAGCCAGGTCTGGGACTACGCCAAGTATTCCGTTCCGACGAAGGCCGGCGACCGCCTCTTCTTCCTCGAGAACAGCGGGCTGCTCAATCAGAGCATTCTCTTCGTCCGCGACGGCGATCGCCCCTCGCGTGTTCTGCTCGACCCCAACACGCTTTCCACCGACGGTACGGTCGCACTCTCGGCGACCGAGCCGTCACCGAACGGTCGCTCGCTCGGCTACGCTGTCTCCGCAAGCGGCTCCGACTGGCAGGAGCTGCGCGTGCGCGACATCGAGACAGGCCGGGATACACGCGACACGCTCAAGTGGGTGAAGTTCTCCGGCATCTCGTGGACCAAGGACAACAAGGGATTCTTCTACTCCGGCTACGATGCTCCACCCGCCGGAAACACACTGACCAGCATCAACCGGAACCAGCGCGTCTACTACCATCGGCTCGGCAAGCCGCAATCGGCTGACGAAATCATCTTCGACAGAAAGGACAAGCCGGAGTGGATCTTTGGCGCCCGCGTAACCGAGGACGGCACCTTCGCGATCATCACCGTGTACGAAGGGACCGACCCGCGCAACCGGCTCTACTACATCTTCCTCGACAACCCGAAGAGGCCGGCCATCAACGCTCCGGTCGTTCGGCTGATTGACCGCAAGGACGCGGAGTACGAGTTCATCCACAACATTGGCGACAACTTTCTCGTGCGGACCGATCTTGGCGCGCCGAAGGGAAAGCTTGTCCAGATTGACATCAACAACGACGAGCCCACACGCTGGATCACAGTGATTCCCGAGGGAAAGAACGCTCTGCAGTCGGTGAACGTCGCTGGGAAACAGCTGGTCACCACCTATCTGCAGGACGCGCATTCCAGCCTCCGTCTCTACGGAATGCCGAATCTCGCCGATCCGCGCCGCACTCGCGGGACGTCGGGACCGGGCGGAAATATCCCCGGCCCAAGCAGAGACCGGTTTCCGACCCCGGGCGACGACCGGAGAATGCTCACGGCGCCGGGATATCCGTTCATCGGCGAGATCCAGCTGCCGGGGATCGGCACAGTGGGCTCGATCAGCGCGAAGCCCGGTGATAACGAGATGTTCTATTCGTTCTCGACATTCCTGTCGCCGGCATCCATTTTCAGATACGATGTGAAGCGGCGCACCACGGACGTGTGGAAGTCGCCGAAGCTCGCGATAGACGCC
The DNA here is from genome assembly GCA_030647905.1 of Gemmatimonadaceae bacterium. Classification (NCBI taxonomy): domain Bacteria; kingdom Pseudomonadati; phylum Gemmatimonadota; class Gemmatimonadia; order Gemmatimonadales; family Gemmatimonadaceae; species Gemmatimonadaceae bacterium. The sequence goes on from JAUSJA010000026.1 coordinate 30,158, forward strand.
ACGCAGTTCGAGACAAAGCAGGTCTTCTTCACGAGCAAGGACGGCACGCGGGTGCCGATGTTCATCACGATGAAGAAGGGGCTTGCGCTCGACGGCACGAATCCGACGATCCTCCACGGGTACGGCGGATTCAACATCTCGCAGAGCCCCTCGTTTTCCCCGGCCAATCTCGTCTGGATGGAGATGGGCGGCATTTACGCGTTGGCCAATCTTCGCGGGGGCAGCGAGTACGGAAAGGAATGGCACGAGGCGGGCATTCTCGGGAAGAAGCAGAACGTCTTCGACGATTTCATCGCCGCGGCCGAATACCTGACCAGGGAGAAGTACACATCGACGCCGAAGCTGGCGATTTCCGGCGGATCGAACGGGGGCCTGCTCGTTGGCGCGGTCATGACGCAGCGCCCGGAGCTTTTTGGCGCGGCGCTGCCGGCGGTTGGCGTCATGGACATGCTCCGCTTCCAGAAATTCACGATTGGCTGGGCGTGGACGTCCGACTACGGATCGTCCGACGATCCGAAGCAGTTCGAGTTCCTGCGCGCATACTCGCCTCTTCACAACATCAAGCCGGGAACGCGGTATCCGGCGACCCTCGTAACGACGGCCGATCACGACGATCGCGTCGTGCCGGGTCATTCGTTCAAGTTCACCGCGACCCTGCAGGTGGCGCAGGCCGCCCCCGCTCCGATCCTCATCCGCATCGAGACGAAAGCGGGCCATGGCGCAGGCAAGCCGACCGCAAAGCAGATAGACACCGCGGCTGACAGGTTTGCGTTTCTCGTGAAGACTCTCGACATGCGCGTACCCCCCAAGTAATGGCCTCCGGCATCGCCCTTTTCGATCAGATACTCGGCGCCGTCCGCTTCGTGCTGCTGGTGACGGCCGGCATATTCGCCGTCTTCTGCCTCATTGACTGGATGGTGAGAACGCGCCGCATCAACCTTTTCGGATCGCTCGCGCGCTTCTCGCGCTCGAAGATCGATCCGGTGCTCGAGCCGATCGAGCGCCGGGTGGTGGCTGCCGGCGGCAATCCGGTGAGCGCGCCACTGTGGGCGCTCGCCGCGGCGGTGATCGGCGGAATCCTCCTCATCAGCGTACTCGATTTCATCCGTGCCGAGCTGATCGGGCTGGCTTTCGCGATGCAGACCGGGCCGGGCGGACTGTTCAAGCTCGTCGTCGCGTGGGCGTTCGATTTCCTCAGGATCGCGATTCTGGTGCGGGTGGTGAGCTCGTGGCTGCCCGTGTCGCCGTACTCGCCCTGGATCCGCTGGTCCTATGCGGTGAGCGAGCCGATCCTGCGGCCCCTGCGCCAGGTGATTCCCGCGATGGGTCCCATGGACATCACCCCCATCATCGCGTATTTCCTTGTCGGGTTTCTGCAGGGAGCGGTGCTCCGGCTGCTGTGACCAGCGTGGCTGTCACGACCGCGCGAGGATGCATTCGATTCGCCGTGCACGTTCAACCGCGCGCATCGCGAACTGAAATTGTCGGCGTGCATGGAACGGCGCTGAAAGTGCGGCTCCATGCGCCTCCCGTGGATGGCGCCGCGAATACAGCGCTTATCGAGCTACTCGCGGACAAACTCGGCGTTCCGAAGCGCGCTGTGCGCATCGTCGCCGGGCAGTCATCGCGTGGAAAGACTGTGGAGATAGAAGGCGTATCACCCGCGAGCGTGCACGCGCTCGCAGAAGGAGAGGGGATCTCATAGTGGCATCCATACTCGTCGTAGGCCCCGACACCGCTCTGCTGGAAGGAATTTCCCAGACGCTGGTCGGCGCGGATCATAAGGTCGTGGTGGCGAGAGACGTCGCCGAAGCGCTGGAGCTGCTGCAGGGCGCGCGGCCGCTCGTTGCGGTCGTGCACATGGACGAGCTTTTGAATGGCGGCTCCGTATTCCGCGTGACGCTGGCGCAGGGTGGCGCGCTCATCGCATTCCACTCGGACGAGACAGACGCCGCCGGGCTTCCGTTCCAGCTTCAGCGTGCGATGCTTGCCGAGCTGCGGCTTCCACTGGAACGGCAACGTTTACTGGCACTCGTGAAGTTCGTAGAGAGCCGCGCGCGGGCCGCAGGACGCGATTCGTCCGACGAGGACGCCACAGAAGCACGGACCAGCTGATCCGCGCGGCGAGCGAGCACCCGCTCAGCCGATCGCCGCTGCCGCCGCTCTTCCCGCGGCGCGTCCGGAGAAAATGCATCCGCCGAGAAATGTCCCCTCGAGCGCGCGATACCCGTGCATGCCTCCCCCTCCGAAACCGGCAACCTCACCCGCCGCGTACAAACCCGGCAACGGCTGCCCGTCTGCGCGCAGCACCCGCGACAGGAGATCCGTCTCCAGCCCGCCGAGCGTTTTCCGCGTGAGGATGTTGAGGCGCACCGCGATCAGCGGACCGGCATCCGGGTCGAGCAGCTTGTGCGGCTTCGCCACTCGAATGAGCCGGTCGCCGATATAGCTTCTCGCCCCGCGCAGCGCGGCGATCTGAAGATCCTTGGTGAACGGATTGTCCATCTCGCGATCGCGCGCGATCACTTCGCGCTCGACCTGTTCGACGTCGAGAAGCGGCTCATCCGTCAGCTCGTTCATTCGGCGGATGAGATCACGCAGCTCGCGTTCGACGATGAAATCGGCACCCCGCTCCATGAATGCACGCACTGGCGCCGGCGCTCCGCCTCCGGCGCGTCCGAGGACTCCGCGAATGCTCCTGCCCGTGAGATCCGGATTCTGCTCCGATCCCGAGAGCGCGAATTCCTTCTCGATAATCTTCTGCGTGAGGATGAACCAGGAGTACTCGTGCCCCGTTCGCATGATGTGATCGAGCGTGCCGAGCGTGTCGAAGCCCGGATAGAGCGGCGCCGGCAGTCGTCGTCCGAGCGCATCGAGCCAGAGCGACGACGGCCCGGGCAGAATCCGTATTCCATGATTCGTCCAGATCGGATTCCAGTTGCGTATCCCTTCGACGTAATGCCACATCCTGTCGCGATTGACGATCCGACCTCCCGCCAATTCCGTGATGCCAAGCATCCGGCCGTCCACGTGGTCGGGCACGCCGGACAACATCTTCTTCGGCGGATCGCCGAGCCGGGCGGGCCAGTTCGCTCGCACCAGATCATGGTTCGCGCCGATGCCTCCCGACGTGACGATCACCGCCTGCGCCCTGATCTCGAACTCGCCGGCAATGTCGCGCGTGCTGCGCATGCCACGCTCGGCCGCGCTCGGCTCCAGAACTTCGCCGCGCACGCCGTCCACGACGCTGCCGGTCATCGTCAGCGCGCTCACGCGATGGCGGAATCTGAACTCGACGAGGCCGTGAGCTTCCGCCGCGCGCACGCGGTTAACGAACGGTTCGATGATCGCCGGGCCTGTGCCCCATGTGATGTGGAATCGCGGCACCGAGTTCCCGGGCCCGGTTGCGCCGTAGCCGCCTCGCTCCGCCCATCCGACGACGGGAAAGAATCGCACCCCGCGCTCATGCAGCCACGACCGCTTCTCACCAGCGGCAAAGTTCACGTACGCTTCTGCCCACTTTCGCGGCCAGTAGTCCTCGTCGCGGTCGAATCCCGCGGTTCCCAGCCAATCCTGCCATGCCAGATCGAATGAATCGCGAATGCGCAGACGGCGCTGCTCCGGCGAATTGACGAGGAACAAGCCGCCGAACGACCAGAAGGCCTGACCGCCGAGACTCTGTTCCGGCTCCTGGTCCAGAACGATTACCCGCTTGCCGGCGTCTGCCAGCTCCGCGGCGGCAACGAGCCCGGCGAGTCCGGCTCCGACGACGATCGCGTCCGCGTCGCCTCTCATTTCATCGCCTTTGGCGCGATGGTCAGCGCGAATGATTTTCTGGCGACTTGCATCGGTGTCCATTCTCTCCGGTTCGAGGCGACCCGCTCAATATCGCCAGCCCACCCGGCATTCCGCGAGCTTTGACGGGATCGCACATTTCACCGCGAAGGTCCGCAGCCCGTCATGCACTCCGTCATCCAACGAATAATGCGATTCGATATCCATCGCCGTCTGTCCCTGGCCGTCACCGCGGTAGTGACACTCTCATCCGCCTGCACGCCGATGGCCCCAGGGGCGTCGAGTCCGGTACCTGTGTCTTCGATGCCGTCACCCGCCCCGAATCCCGGATCGGCCGTACCGACTGCCGCTCTCACCGCGACAGAGCGCGCGATCGCGAGCGCCGTGGATGGCCGGAACGCCGAGGGGCTCGCGCTGCTCGAGCGCATCGTAAACATCAACAGCGGGACGATGAACTTCGCTGGAGTCCGCGAAGTGGGAGCGATCCTGCGCGCCGAGCTCGACGCGCTCGGGTTCGAGACGCGCTGGGTGGACGGCGTCGCGTTCGGCAGGGCGGGTCATCTCATAGCCGAGCGTACGGGGACCGGGCCGCGTCTTCTGCTCATCGGGCATCTCGATACCGTATTTGAGCCGACGAGTCCATTTCAGAGATTCGAGAAGCTGACCGACACGACCGCACGTGGCCCGGGCGTGATAGACATGAAGGGTGGCGACGTCATCATGCTGCAGGCGTTCAAGGCGTTGAGGGCAGCCGGCGTTCTGGACAGGATGAGCATCACCGCCGTGTTCTCTGGCGACGAGGAATCTGCCGGACGTCCGCTCGAAATGGCGAGAGGAGAGCTCATCGCGGCAGCGAAGCGTTCGCAGTACGCGATCGGCTTCGAGGACGGATCTGGCGATCCGCGCACCGCCGTGATCTCCCGCCGCGGCGCAACTTCATGGAGTCTGCGGTCTACAGGCATTCCCGCTCACTCCTCGCAGATCTTCAGATCCGACATCGGAGCCGGCGCGATCTTCGAATCGGCCCGTGCGCTTGACCAGTTCCGCGCGCGGCTCAGCACGCAGCAGTATCTGACGTTCAACCCCGGCTACGCGATTGGTGGAACGGACGTGCGCACCGATTCGACCCAGCCCGGCGGAAGCGCGTACGGAAAGTCGAACGTCGTTTCGAGGGAGATGTGGGTCTCGGGCGATATTCGCGCGCTCTCACCGGAGCAGCTTGCGAGCGCCAAGGCCACGATGCGCTCCATCGTTTCGTCTTCGCTTCCGCACACCACGTCGGAGATAACGTTCGACGACGGGTACCCGCCGCTCGCGCCGACAGACGGAAACCGGCGCCTGCTCTCACTGTACGACCAGGTGAGTCGCGATCTCGGCTACTGGCCCATGGTGGCCGTGGATCCGATGCGTGCGGGGGCGGCGGACGTATCATTCGCGGCTCCCTTCATTCCGATGGCGCTCGACGCAATCGGGCTCGCTGGTTGGGACGATCACACCGATAAGGAGACGGCGGATATGCGGATGTTCGGTCCGCTCACGAAGCGCGCGGCGGTGTTCCTCTATCGGCTGAGCACCGCCGCGCCGCGGTGAGAAGCCGGCGATGAACCAATCGTTCTCGCGCCCGACGCTCGTCCTGCTGTCGAGCCACGCGCGTCCCGTCGGGGAGGCCGCATGACTTTCCCATCACCACTGACACACAGACCAGCTATGCCGCCAAGAATTGCGATCCTCGCGCTCATGATCTCTGCATGTGCGACGCAGACCCAGGCAGTGCGGCCACCGGAGGGCCAGGTCGTGCCGGGCGTCGAGGTGCTGCTGCGCGATTCGCTGGATCTTCTTCGCGGCAAGCGCGTCGGCCTGATAACCAATGCATCGGGCCGGGACCGTAAGGGAACAAGCACGATAGATCTCCTGTTCCACGCGCCCGATGTGAAGCTTGTTGCGCTGTTCGGCCCCGAACATGGCTTGCGCGGGGTCGCCGAAGCGGGAGTCGCGGTGGCCTCGGATGTTGACTCGGCCACCGGCGTACCCATCTACTCGCTTTTCGGAGAGATCACCACTCCCACTCCGGCGATGCTGGCCCCGCTCGATGTCCTTGTCTACGACATCCAGGACGTCGGCGCACGCGTGTACACGTACCAGTGGACGATGGTGCTCGCCGCGGCTGCCGCGAAGAAAGCCGGCAAGCCGTTCATCGTTCTCGACAGGCCGAATCCGATACGTGCCGATCGGTTCGAAGGGAACGTGCTACGGCCGGCGTTCGCTTCCTTCGTCGGACTCCAGCCGGTCCCGTTGCGCTACGGCTTCACTCCCGGTGAGCTGCTCCGGTATCTGGTTGGAAAGAGGCTGATTAACGCCGATGTCACCGTCGTCCCGATGAGCGGATACCGGCGCTCAATGTGGTGGGAGGAGACAGGCATTCCGTGGATCAACCCGTCGCCGAACCTGCGCGGGATGGACGCGGTCATTCTCTATCCCGGCACGGTGATGTTCGAAGGAACGAGCGCGAGCGAAGGCCGCGGAACCGAGGATCCATTCCGCATCGTCGGCGCGAGCTGGCTGACCGACGCCGCCGCGATCGCGGACGAGCTCAACGCGAAGCATCTGGCTGGTGTGCGGTTCGCGGCGACGACGCGCGCCATCGTCCCGACGGCGCGAAAGTTCGCCGGCCAGACCATTCCAATGATCGAGATCACCATTACCGGCCGCAACAAGGTGAACGGAGCGGAGGTCGGGGTTCACATGCTGCGCGCCATGTACCGCCGGCATCCGGCGGAATTCACGTGGAGGCTTCCGCAGATTGACCGGCTCGCCGGCACGGACGAGCTGCGCAAGGCGGTGGAACAGGAAGGCGGAGTGGAGCGGCTGCTCGAGCAGTGGAGAAAAGAAGCGGCCGCTTTCGAGATCGAAGCGCGGCCGTTCCTGATCTACCACTAGCTCCTGCCGCGCGCCTACCGCGGAGAACCGGGCTGCGGCGGGCCCGCTGTGAGCGCAAGCGTGACGCGCTCGGCCTGTCGCTGATTGGCGGTCAGGATGACGGCGGCGAGATTGGCCGAGCGAATGAGAATCGGCGGCATTTCCCAGGCGGCCGTGGTGCCGCGCGGCGCGACAAGCACAGTATCCATTGCGGAGAGGTCGCGCGCGAGTGCCGCTTCGTTCTTGTACAGAAAGATTTCGAGGCGCGACTTGCCTAGCGAATAAACCGTCGGGCTCACACTGAATCCCGCGCGTTTGGGCGACTCGCCCTCGATCCGCCGGGCGACGAACCCGGACTGGCGCAGCCGCTTCTCGACGGTGCAGAGCGCCCAGAGCCCGGTGTGGGGGCACGCTGTCGCGCCCGCGTTGGAGCCGGACGTACGTGCCGCCGGTGGCTCAGCGACCGAATCCGGTCCGGAGCGGGCCAACCGCGTCGAGTCCAGGCGTGACTCACTCGATTGGCCGCAGCCCGCGATCACGAGCGCGAGCGCGAACGCGAACGCCATTGGAGTGGCGGTGACAATTGGCCGCTCACAGTGGACGCCACTCTGGCCCGGGCGCCATGTCGCAGCTATCGTTGCGAACACAGCACGGGAGATGGCATGCCGACGTCCCAGCTTCGTGATCAGGTGCAACGATCGCTTGGCGCCACCTATACGCTCCATCGCGAGCTGACCGGCGGGGGCATGTCGCACGTCTTTCTCGCGGAGGAAACCGCCCTCGGCCGCATGGTCGTGATCAAGATCCTCTCCCCCGAGCGCGCGCAGGGCCTGCTTGCCGATCGCTTCGCGCGGGAGATACGCCTCGCCGCCAAGCTGCAGCATCCCCACATCGTTCCTCTTTTCTCCGCCGGGACAATAGATGGTCTTCCCTATTATACCATGCCGTTCGTCGAAGGGGAGTCGCTGCGCGCGCGACTGTCCCGGGATACGAGGCTGCCCGTAGCGGAGGCGCTTCAAGTACTCCGCGACACGGCGCGCGCGCTCGAGTACGCGCACGCGCACGACGTGGTTCACCGCGACATCAAACCCGACAACATCCTGCTCTCCGGCAATGCCGCGTGCGTTATTGACTTCGGCATCGCCAAAGCACTGACGGCGGCACGCAGCGAGACCGCGCCCGTCCCGCGGGACGGCTCCCTGACTGGCGTCGGCTTCGTCGTCGGCACTCCGGGATACATGGCTCCGGAGCAAGCGACTCCGCACGAGCAAATAGACCATCGTGCCGATATCTATGCGTTCGGCTGCGTCGCGTACGAGCTTTTCGCGGGGAAGCCGCCGTTCTCCAAGCCCACGCCGCAACTGCTGATGATCGCTCATATCATCGAGGCCCCATCGTCTTCGGCGCTTCGTGGAACCGACATCCCTCCATCCATCGCCGACCTGGTGATGAGGTGCCTCGCCAAGGCGCCGTCCGATCGGCCCCAGAGCGCCAGCGAGCTGATCAAGGCAATTCAATCCGACGGGATGCGCGTTTTCACTCCGGCGAGCGGCACCGACGCAGCCGCTTCCATCGCGGTTCTGCCGTTCGACAACATGAGCGGCGACGTGGCAAATGAATACTTCTCCGACGGGATCACCGAGGAGATCATCAATGCCCTCACGCAGATTGGCGGGCTTCGGGTCGTCGGTCGCACGTCCTCGTTCGCATTCAAGAACGCCAAGCGCGATCTCCGCGCTGTTGGCGAGCAGCTCGACGTCGCCACCGTTCTCGAGGGCAGCGTGAGGAAATCGGGGAACCGGCTGCGCATCACAGCGCAGCTCGTGAAGGTGAGCGACGGCTATCATCTGTGGTCCGAGCGCTACGATCGCGAGCTCACTGACGTATTCGCCGTGCAGGACGAGATCGCCAAGGCGATCGCATCCAAGCTGCGTCTCTCGCTCGGGAAGAACGCCGGCCTCATCAAGCCGCGAACAGTGGACCTTGAAGCATACGAGCTCTTCCTCAAGGGCCGGATTCACATGTACCGGCTCGGCCACTTCATATTTGGTGGAATAGACTGCTTCCAGCGGGCGATCGAGCTTGACGACAACTTCGCGATGGCCCATGCATCGCTCGCCGAGGCGCTGCTCATCGCCGGGTATTCGGGCCTGATGCGCCCTGCCGATGTGATCGTGCGTGCGCAAACCGCGGCGGCGACAGCTGTCCGGCTGGCGCCGGGAAGCGCCGAGTCGAGGCACGCCATCGCCTTCTGGATGAGCTTCTACGGGAGTGACGCCGAAACCGCGATCGCCGAATGGCAGCGGGCGATGGAGATGGGATCGCAGTTGTCGCAGGTGAGATGCAACTACGCGATCTGGGGACTCTGCCTTCTCGCGCAACGCTGGGACGACGCGGTGAGAGTGATCGAAGAAGGAGTCTCCGCCGATCCGCTCAACGGATTCGCCCATTCGATGCTCGCGCTGGCGGAGATCTTCGCGCGCAAGCCTGGCGAGGTCGTCGCCCACGCGCGCCGCGGAGTGGAGCTGGACCCGGAATCGTTCTGGGGAAACTTCAGCCTGCAGCGTGCATATCACTTCGCGGGCATGCACTCCGATGCGCTCAGGCAAGGCGCGTTAACGCTCGCCCAAAGCGGCCGGCACCCGTGGGTATTGGCCGAGTTGGCGGTGGCGCACGCGTCAGTCGGAAACTTCGACGCCGCCGACGCCATCTATTCGGAGCTGGCGGCGCGAAATCGAATCGAGCCCATCCAGCCGTCGGCGATGGCCCTTGCCGCCACGTGCGCGCGCAAGCTCGACGACGCCATATCGCTCTGTCATCGCGCCGTGGACGACCGGGACGCGCACATCCGGTGGGCGGCCGTTGACCGATGGGAGGGATGGTCGCCGCTGTACGAACACCCCGCATGGGCCGTGGTGCGTCAGAGAATCGTGGAGTGGTAGAACCCGCGGCGGCATCCCGATGCCGGCCAGCTGCAGGTTCTCAAGTCAGCGCGGCACCCTGCTCCTCGCAAAATGCGACGACAATCATGTGCCCGCACCCTTCATTCCGTCCAGCTTCTTCAGATCCACTTTCCCCAGCGCATCCTTGAGCGCATCCATGTCCACGTCATTACCCGACACCTCCGCGACAAATCGGCCACCGACGAGCACACTCACCTCACCGGACCTCGACGCCTTGTCCCACTTCTCGTGCGACTTGAACCCCTTGAAGGTGGACGTCTTCTCGTAGCCGCTGTCCGACTCCCGCTCGATGTCCGTTGCCGCCCACGCGTGCGCCGCCATTCCCGCGAGTCCGGTCATGCTGCCGATGTCGGTGATCTTGATGGTCATCGATGCACCCTCGCCGTTCGAATACCGCCCCTCGGCGTTCGATATCTGCATTCCCATGGCGGAAGTCTTCTCGCCGGTTGCTTCCGTGCGCTTCATGCCTGACACCTCGCCGGGTAGCAGGTCCTTCAGGATCTTGTAGTCCACGGTCTCGACCTTCTTGCCGCCTTTCGCCGCACCCATCGCCGCACCGAGTGCGTTCATCGCGTCAGTCATGTTCCCGGTGTCGTTCTTCGTGGCCTCCGCCATTTTCTTGCTGGCCACGTCGAGCTGTCTGGCGGTTTCTTCCGCCGCCTTCTGCTCGGGACTCTTGCATGCGGACGTCATCACGATCGCGACAGAAACCGTCAGAAAGGTCCATTTCCTGTGCATCCGGCACTCCTTTGAAGGTGGGGTTTGCGGCCCAGCCAGAATACGGCTTTCGCGAGCGCTTTTCAACTGCGGATAGAGCAGATCCAGCATCCTTCGACCCAGTTCGCCTTGCGCCCCGCTGACGGCATGATTGACAGGGCGCCCGAGCGGGCATAAGACTCGCTGCCTGCAGTCGCACGAGATTGTGCGTCCGGCTTGAACCTTTTCCAACCGTCCGATGAAACTCCGCCGATCATCATTGCTGTTCGCCATCACGATGCTTTGCCCGATGACGGGACAATCCCAATACGCCGGCGAGCGACTCTTCTATTACGTGGACCGCGAGGACAGCTACAACAGTCTGGTGAAGCACATCGGCCAGATCAGCGTGCTGGCGCCACAGGTTTACGTCGTGGACAGTCTCGGCATCATGTGGGGATCGCTCGACCGCCGTGTCGCCGCGCTCGCGAAGCAGCACAACGTGAAGGTGATGCCGCTCTTCACGAATGAGGGATTCCAGCAGCCCGGGCTGCGGCGCCTTCTTGCCGACTCGGCCGCGCGCGCCCGCGCTGTCGAGACCATGGTCGCGCTGTGCAGAACGCACGGCTACTGGGGGATCCAGTTCGACGTCGAGAATATCAACATCGCCGACCGCGACCGCTTCACCGCCTGGTATCGTGAAGCGGCGAACGCGCTGCACGCCGCGGGCTTCAAGATCAGTGTCGCGGTGGTGCACCGCACCGAGGACGGCGCGGGTCCGACGGCATATCATCGCTTCCTTCAGGACAGTTGGCGCGGCGGTTACGATCTCGCCGAGCTGGGGCGCATTGGAGATTTCATCTCGTTGATGACGTACAGCGAGCACACGCGCCGCACCACTCCCGGCCCGGTCGCGGGGCTGCCGTGGATGAAGGAAGCGGTGGATTATTTCCTCCGCTTCGTGCCGCCGGAGAAGCTGTCGCTCGGCATTCCGACGTATGGTGGTCGCTGGTACACGCGCTACGATGGGTCAACTCCCGATCGTGCGAGCTCGACCAGCGAGTCGGTGAGCTGGACCTGGGGCTCCGGATTCGCCGCGCGCAACGGCGCGACGATTCAATGGGACTCCGTTCAGCAGGTGCCATTCGCGTCCTACAGCATCGGAGGCATCAACGAGTGGCTGTTCCTCGAGGACGCTCGGGCGTTCCGGACGAAGCTCGATCTGGCGAAGGAAAAGAAGCTGCGTGGCTTCTCGGTGTGGGTGCTGGGACCCGAAGACGAGCGGATATGGGACGTGCTGCGCTAAACGCAGACGTCGCGGCGAGGCACCGACGGGTCATTACATCGCTCAAGCCAGGGGGCTTCGCGCTACTTACGGTCTCAGGGTCAACGCACCTGCAAGTCGCCGCACCAGCTTGTCGAGAAAATCGAGCCCCTCGTAGAACGACTTCGTTCTCAGCTTCTCGTCGCGGCCGTGGGCGTTGCTTTCACCAGGAAGCGAGAAGATTCCACTGACTCCGTAGGTCGGGATTCCCACCGCGCGTAGAAAGCGACCGTCGGTAGCGCCGGTGGACATCGTGGGAATGACGGGAATGGCGCCCCACATACGGCGTGTCAGGTCAGTCGTCGCCTGGAGCAACGCCGGTTCCACGGGCCTGGCCGATTCGGGGAACCGCTCGCGATCCGGAAGCGTGAACGTGATGGCGATCGCCGTGTCAGCGAGCACGCGTGCCAGCGTTGCCTGGGTTTCCTCGGCGCTCGATGTCGGAACGATGCGGCAGTTCACGTTGGCGCTCGCGGTCTGCGGAAGCGCGTTGTACGCATGACCTCCCCCCAGTCGAGTCGTGACGCATGTCGTTCTCAGCATGGATGCGTAGCGCGGGTCGGTCGAAAGCCTTGCCGCAGCTGCCGAGTCGTCAGCGTTGGCGACGATGGCGCGCATGGCGGCCGAAATCTCGGGACGCTCGACTTTCGCGGACTGCTCGAAGAACGCGCGCGTCACGGGATTGAGTGCGACCGGGAATGCGAAGCGTCCAAGTCTCGCCAGGCCATTCGCAAGCGCGTAGATCGCATTGTCGGGCCGAGGCACGCTGGAGTGTCCGCCCGAATTCCTCACCGTGAGGGTGAAGTTCTCGGGCACTTTCTCCGCCGCCTGGATGGAGTTGAGAAGCGGACGCACGTTGGCGCCTTCGCCGGCGAGAGTCCCACCACCGCCTTCATTGATCGCGTACGCAGCATCGATGAGCGACCGGTGGTCCTTGATCAGCCACTCGACACCGTTGTTGTCGCCGCCCTCTTCGGCGGCGGTGAGCGCGAGAATCAGGTCGCGCTCCGGCCGCCATCCTTCCGCCTTATAGTGGAGAAGATTCGCCACGAATATGGCCGCCATCGCCTTGTCGTCCGCCGAGCCACGTCCGAGAAAGAAGCCGTTCTCCTCGTAAAGGGTGAACGGGTCGCGCGGCCAGTCCGACCTGAGCGCGGCGACGACGTCGATGTGCGCGAGGAGCAGGATCGGCTTTGCGCCGCCCGCGGGTCCGCGACCGCGATAGCGAACGACGAGATTGCCTTTCGTCGAATCGCCGGGCGGGACGAGAATCTGTACGTCCTCCGCCGGAAATCCCGCAGCGCGGAATCGCCGCGCCATCGCTTCTGCCGCGCGAGTCGTCGAGCCAACGGAGTCGACTGTGTTGATTCCGACGAGCTCGGCGTAGATCTCGCGCGCAAGACGCTCGTGAGGCGTGGCCGCGGCGCGAGGAGCCGTGACCGGAGCTTGCGCTTGTACCGGCGAAGGAAGCGGAGCGCTGGTAATGATTGCGACGAGGATCAGTGCTGCGCTGACGACGCGCAGTCCGACCGATGGCGACGAAGACGACAAGTGGTTCTCTCCTATCGTGTTGTGTAGTTGAGCTTCAGCTCTGAAGCTATCGTGGCGAGACGCTTCAGGGAGCGAACGAGAGAGCGCGCGATGTCATCGGACGAGGTAGCTTATTCAGAATGACTTCTCAAGGATACTCCGGCATGCGCTCATCCAGCTTTCGGCGCGCTCTGCCGTTCACCGTGTTGGCGGTTGTCGGTTGCACTTCTCGCCCACCGGGAACAGCGCCCTTGCCTGTCGCGCGAGAAGAGCGGCACAGCATCATCCCGCTTCCGTCTTCGATTCAGCTCGATCCCACTCAGTCATTCGTTATCGATACACTGAGCACGGTCTACATCGACGAAGGCGCCGGCACGCCGGTCGAAGGAGTCGCGACTTACCTGGCGACGATGCTCGCACCTGCCATCAAGCCGGAGGTGCGAAGGATCGCTTCGGGTACTCCTCTGCCGGGTGGGGCGATCCATCTCGGGATCGATTCCGCGAACGCTGTGGTTGGAGCGGAAGGGTACGAGCTGACCATCACACCCGCCGCAGTGAACATCACTGCTCGCACCGCTGCCGGTCTCTTTCACGGCGTTCAAACCCTTCGGCAATTGCTCCCCGTGTCCATCGAGCATCCCGCGGCTCTGAGACACCAGCTGACCATGCCCGCAGGCCGGGTGGTAGATGCTTCACGCTTCGAGTGGCGCGGCATGATGCTCGACGTCTCGCGTCACTTCCTCGGCGTCAGGGACATCGAGCGCTTCATCGATCTGCTGGCGCTCTACAAGCTCAATCGTCTCCACCTGCACCTGTCGGACGATCAGGGCTGGCGCATCGAGATCCAGTCACGCCCCAACCTCGCGAAGATCGGCGGCAGCACGCAGGTAGGTGGCGGCCGAGGCGGCTATTACACGCAGGCCGAGTACATGGACATTGTCGCATACGCGGCGAGCCGCTTCATCACGATCGTGCCCGAGATCGACATGCCGGGTCACACGAATGCTGCCCTCGCGTCATATCCGGAGCTGAACTGCAACAAGGTATCGCCGCCGCCCTACACCGGCATTCGCGTGGGATTCAGCGCGCTATGCGTGGACAGCGCCGCGATCTATCCCGTCCTGGAAGACGTGGTCCGTGAGATCTCGGCGCTCACACCGGGGTCCTGGTTCCACATCGGCGGTGACGAGGTAAAGACACTGACGACCGAACAGTATCGCCGATTCATCGAGCGGATGCAGGGAATCGTGAATGCGAACGGCAAGCAGATGATCGGGTGGGGTGAGATAGCGCCTGCGCAACTCTCCCCGACTACAGTAGTTCAGAACTGGAAAAAGGATTCTTCAGCCGTGCACGCGGCGAGAGGCGGGAAAGTCATTCTGTCCCCCGGCATAAAGGTGTACCTCGATCAGAAATACGACAGCTCGACCATCCTCGGCCTGAACTGGGCGGGATTCAACTCGGTGAGGACTGCCTACGATTGGAACCCGGCGACATTCATACCGGGAGTGCCCGAGAGTGCGGTCCTGGGTGTGGAGGCGCCGCTCTGGTCGGAAACGTTGGTGAAGTCCGAGGACTTCGAGTTCATGGCGTTCCCGCGATTGATTGCAGTCGCGGAGGTGGGGTGGACTCAAGCTGGTCTGATTGAGTGGGACGGGTTCAGGAGAAGGCTCGAGATGCAGACCGGGAGATTGAACGCACTCGGGATCAATACGCCCAGGTAGCGCGGATTCGGTCAGGCGTCCAGCGCGACGAACATGACCTCACCGTATGGGGACGATCGGGGGTCCATCTGAGAAGAGTCATGTGCGACGGCGAACAAACAGAAAATATGCGATCGCGTTGACGGTAAGCACGAGGATGCCGAACACCACCTGGGTGTTCCTGCTCAGACCAAGGGGATAAAGGACGGGAATGATGTAGTGGTCGATGAAACCGCCCTCATATCCCGCCTGCCCACCGCGCGCGCGAAAGGCGTTCTCCAACGGAGTCAACGGACATATCCAGCCCGCGAACTCTATCAACACTCCCCACACCGCCATCGGGAGGTGCGCGTAGATGACCTTTGGCCACCGCCGCAGCAGGAACCCGCCGAGTACGACGAATACGACAAAACTCAGATGCGCAACGACGACCGCGTCGGCGAGCCACCGATAGATCATTCGCTAAAGCCCGTCAACACATCTCCGACGCTCGTCGCCACAGAAAGCTCAATTAGTCCTTTAGCATACAGTGAAGCGCCAATAATAGGCATTGCGGCGCTATTCGTCACGGCCGCCAGCTACCGCAGCGGGTCATCCGTGGCGATGCTACGTGGGATAGCGCATTTTTCCCCCGCTCAATCCTGCTCCGTCCCGCTACCCCACTCCTCTTTTCCGAATGCGTAATTCAATCGCTCGCATCGTCACGTGCTTCGCTGCGCTGTCAGTCGCCCATCCGGCTCTCGCGCAAACGAAACTGCTGCGCTTTCCGGGAATTCATGGCGACCGCATCACGTTTACATACGGCGGCGATCTCTGGACCGCCTCGACCAGCGGCGGAACGGCCACTCGGCTCACCACTCACCCCGGGCTGGAGCTGTTCGCGAAGTTCTCTCCCGACGGTAAATGGATCGCGTTCACCGGGCAGTACGATGGAGACGAGCAGGTCTACGTCGTCCCGTCAACGGCCGGCTCACCGAAGCAGTTGACGTACTACCCGTCGGGCGGGCCGCGTGCGGAACGCTGGGGTTACGACAACCAGGTGTACGGATGGACGAATGATGGTTCGCGGATTCTCTTCCGCGCATCGCGCTGGTCGTGGTCGCTGGGGCAGACCCGCCTCTTCACGGTGAGCGCGGCTGGAGGTTCCGCGGTTCCTCTTCCGATGCCGCTCGCTGGATCGGGCGCCTATGCCCCCGACGGCAAGCGCATCGTTTATTCGAAAGTGTTCCGCGATTTCCGTCCCGAGAAACGCTACGGCGGCGGCCAGGCCAACTATCTCGCCATCTTCGACTTCGCCGGCAACTCGGCGAAAACCATCACCAAGGGCCCGCGCGCCGAGCGTGATGCGATGTGGATCGGGGGCAAGATCTATTACAACTCCGACAGGGACGGGACGTTCAATCTGTACTCGTACGACGTCGCCTCGGGCGCGACGAGTCAGCTCACCCACAGCACGACATGGGATGTGCGGTGGCCGAGCGCTGATCCGGAAACGGGACGCATCATCTATGAGATGGCGGGCGAGCTTTCCATCTTCGACACGAAAACTGGCCAGACGACCCCGATTCACGTCACCGTCTTCGACGATGGTGTCAACACCAGGCCATCGCGAGTATCTGCCGCCGGCCAGGTGGAACGGTTCGCGCTCAGCCCGAAGGGCGAGCGGGCAGTCTTCGCCGCGCGGGGCGACATTTTCACCGTGCCGATCGAGCGTGGCTATACGCGCAATCTCACTCACTCATCCGGCGCGCATGACAGGGAGCCGGCGTGGTCGCCCGACGGAACGCGGATAGCGTTCATCTCCGACTTGAGTGGAGAGGAGGAGATCTACTCAGTTGCGCAGGACGGCCAGTCGAAGCCGGTGCAACTCACCACCGGAGGGCATGCCCAGCGCTTCAGTCCGCGCTGGTCGGCCGATGGATCGCACATCGCGTTCAGGGAAAAGGACGGAAGGTTGTTCGTGCTGCGTGTCGCGGACAGAAACCTGAAAGAGATCGCCAAGGACATGCAGGGCGGCCTGTCCGACAATGCGTGGTCGCCATCCGGGAACAATCTCGCGTGGAGCATGACCGACTCCGACCGCACGAGCCAGTCCATTTACGTCTGGACCGCCTCCGACGGCCGCGTGCGAAGAGTCACCGGCGACGTATTCAACGAGTACAGCCCCGCCTGGGATCCCGCCGGGAACTTCATCTACTTCCTGAGCGATCGCGACTACCAGCCTCAGATCTCACAAGCTGAGTTCAACTTCGCGACCGCCCGTACGACAGGCATCTTCGCGCTCGCGCTCCGGAAGGATGTGAAGCAGCCATTCCCAATGGAGAGCGACGAAGTCACGATTGACACGGCGTCGAAGGCGCGGCCAGGTGTGCCAGGTGCCGCTGCTCCTGCGCCGGCCGCTGCTCCGGCTCCCGCCGCCACCGGAAAGGACTCGGTCGCGCCGGCGCGAGCCGAGATCAGAATTGATTTTGATGGGATCGAGACGCGTGTCGCGCGAGTCCCTGTCGAAGCCGACAATATCAGCGATGTCGTCGCGACGAAAGACCAGCTGATCTACGCCGTTCAGGGCGCCAGGTACTACGGCCGCAGCAGCGAGCGGAAGCCCGTGCTCAGCACCTTTACGCTGAAGGACCGGAAGACCCAGGTTCTCCTCGACAATGCGCCGTCATACGCATTCTCGGCCGACATGAAAAAAGTCATGGTGCAGGCGGGCGGTTATGGCGTGTATGACGTGGGGGCGAACGCAGTCGCGTCGAGGAAGGGCGTTTCCACCGACGGACTCGTGGTGGATCGTGTGCCGAAGGATGAATGGAACCAGATATTTGACGAAGTATGGCGCCGCTATCGCGACTACTTCTATGTGAAGAACATGCACGGCTACAACTGGCAGGCACTGCACGATCAGTACAAGCCGCTCGTTCAATACGTCGCGCACCGCGCCGATCTCAACTACGTCATTCAGGAGATGATCGCCGAGCTCTCCGTGCAGCACACGTACATAGCCGGTGGCGACTGGCAGCAGCAGGCGCGCGTCCCTGTCGCGCTGGCGGGAGCCGTGTTCACGCTCGACTCTGCGCGCAACCGCTATCGCATCTCAAAGATCTATACAGGGCAAAACGAAGAGCCCAACTACCGATCGCCGCTGACGGAGATCGGTGTGAACGCGAAGGTCGGCGACTACGTCATGGCGATTGATGGAGAGGATCTTCGCGGGAGCGATGATCCGTATCGGCTGCTGCGCGGGAAAGCCGACCGTCCAGTCACTCTCACATTGAGCTCGGACGCTCAGGGAACTGCTTCGCGCCAGGTCAGCTATCGCCCGATCACCACCGAGGGCGATCTCGGCTACCTCGACATGGTGCTCGCCAACCAGAAGCGTGTGGCGCAGCTCAGCGGTGGAAAGGTCGCGTACATTCACATCCCGGACATGGGCGCGAACGGACTGCGGGAATTCGTCAAGTGGTACTATCCGCAGATCAACAAGGAAGGACTGGTGGTGGACGTTCGCGCGAATGGCGGCGGCAATGTCTCCCGGATGCTGATCGAGCGTCTTCGTCGCGAGTTGCTGGGCATCAACTACTCGCGCGACAACGAGCTTCCACAGACCTACCCTGACCAGGTTTTCGTCGGCCCGATGGCGGCGATACTCGATGAGTATTCGGCATCGGACGGTGACATCTTCCCGGCGATGTTCCGCCAGGCGAAGCTGGGTCCGCTCGTCGGCAAGCGTTCGTGGGGCGGGGTGGTCGGGATCACCGGAGGCGTTCCGCTGATTGATGGCGGCAACGTGAATGTTCCGACGTCAGCGCTGGCGAGCGTCGAAGGTCAGTGGATCATCGAGGGCTACGGAGTTGATCCCGACATCGAGGTGGAGAACGACGCCGCATCGGTGCTTGCCGGCAAGGATCCGCAGCTGGAGCGCGCGGTTCAGGAAGTCGTGCGGCAGATGGGAGCGAAGCGGCATGTTCTTCCTCCGCGTCCGCCGGACAAGGTGAGGGAGCGCACGGGACGGTGAAGGCGTGGTAACCGTCTGTTGTACCATTTCATGATCGATACTATATTGGTATTACATCAAGGAGTTCGATACATGGAAACGGTAACTGTCAGCCCAAAGTTCCAGGTCGTGATCCCCCGGGCAATCCGTGAAAAGCTGCAGATCGAGGCGGGACAGAAAGTGCAGGCGATCGCTTTCGAGGACCGCGTGGAGCTGATCCCGGTACGGTCCGCGAAGAGCATGCGCGGGTTCCTCAAGGGACTCGACACGCGCGTCAAGCGGGAATCCGACCGGATTTAGCCATGACGAAGGCGAAGCTCAACGTCGTGGACTCATCTGCATGGCTCGCTTATTTCGCCGACGAGCCGGGCGCGCATGCATTCGCTGGCGCGATCGAGGATACCGCAGGGCTTGTCGTTCCGACGATCTGCCTCACCGAAGTGTTCAAGGTTGTCGCGAGACAGCGCGGGGAGGGCGACGCCTTGCAGGCGATAGCCGTCATGCAGCAGGGCCGAGTCGTGAATCTGGATGGCGAGCTGGCACTGGCGGCCGCCGTCGTGGGAACGGAGCACAAGCTCCCACTCGCAGACAGCATCGTGTACGCTACCGCACGCCAGCTCGATGCGGTCGTGTGGACGCAGGATGAGGATTTCAAAGGGCTTCCGAACGCTCGGTATTTCCGAAAGCGCAGGACATGAGACCTCTGAGTCGCTCAAACTCCTGCTGTTTCGTGATTGTGAACGTGAGAGGCTCCGCCTAACCGGCGGCGAGGACATAGCAGCGTCCCTCGAACGCGTAATGGCGACTGGCGATCTGATGCATCTCGTGGACAGTCGGCCAGACCGCCACGTGAATGTCTTCTCCGCTGTCGTGGAGGGCCTGACGCGCGAGCGGCATCCAGTGCTCCCAGCATACGAGCCCACCGATACGGGCAACCGGAGTTTCAACCGCGCGCAGGCCGTCGGTGTCTCCCTGCCCCCAGACGAGCCGCTCGGTGTAGGTTGGAATGAGCTTGCGATGATGATTGAGCAACTGGCCATCACTACCATATGTAAGCAGCGCGTTGAACAGCGTTCCGCGCCCGGGGCCGGCCGTTACTCTCTCGACAGCGCCGACGACGACCACGACGCCCGTCTCTTTCGCGACACGCGACAGCGCCGCGCCGTCCTCGCCAGACCCTCAGCGAGATCACTCGAGACCTCGGCCTGCACGACCGCTACGTGCACGGTGCCGGCAGTGCGGGTCATTCGACTCTCGGCCGGGTTGGCGTTCTGGAGCTCGAAGGCGTGCGGATATGCCGCGTGTCCCGCCACTTAGTCACGCGAACATCTCGACGTATTGCTCGTAGCGAAATGAGCGATTTCTCCGCTGCATCGTTATTTCCTTCAGGATACCTAAGCGAGTCAGGCGGCTCACAAGTTCGTTGGCTGCCGGGAATGAAGTCCCGGTAATGTCCTTCACCGCCTTCACGTTGATGATCGGCCGACGGTAAAGCGATTCAAGGACCTTGTGGCCATTCCCCGATGTCCGGGAGGTTCATCCCCCGATGATCAGGTCGGATCCGCCACCCAGCTCCTGAGCTCGTCCGGACTACGCAGTATCCGATCGCGTGATCCTATCTCCGGATGGATCTGGTCCGAAGGGTATCCGGTGGGCTGTCCGTTCTGCCGGCTCACGATCCACGAGTGCTTCTGATCGCGAGGGCGGCCTGTCATCAGCGATCGCGGCGATGTGTCAACGACGCCGGCAACTGCCCCGTACGTCGCGCGCTGGTGGAACTGATCGAGCAGCTCGAGAACTGAGTCGAAGGAGTGCTCCGTCGAGGTTGCGGTGTTGCTCATGAGTGATTCCTCCTGAAGTTGACAACGGTCTTGTAGCGACTGTTTTCAACATCGCCGGCGATCGGGGGGCCGCGCGACTACCGAAGGCCGCGAGTGAAATCAAATCGTGGCGGCGCACGATCGCGATAAGTCGATTGATCGAGCTATCTGCGGTCGAGCGGAGAATTGTGTGGCAGGCGCGCTAACCTTCGACGGTTGCGCGCGTCTATCCAAACATGACGATACAAGCCGTGAACGCTTCGATGATCCCGGAAACCATCAGGCTCTCGCGAGTCCTCCTTCTCCTTGTGGCCCTCGCGTGCAACGGCGCCAGCTCTGCGGGCCCCTGGTCAGACACGAATCTCCCGCCCTCGAACGGCAATGACACCGTCGAGGTCGCATTGAACGATCTGGGAGGCGGGACGTACAAAGGATTTCGCGGAGGACTTTATCCGAACGGAAGCAACAGCGCGCCTGCCGCTCACTCCGCTGTCGGAACGGCGCGCGCGAAGAATATCCGGCCACTCGACGCGAACGGAAATCCGAGCCCCACAGGAAAGTACGTCCTGCTTTCCATCGGAATGTCGAACACATCCCAGGAATTCTGTGGCGCCGACATCACGGTCAACTGCCTGAGCGAGACGTTCATGGGTCAGGCGGTCGCCGATCCGACAGTCAACAAGTCCACTCTCGTCATCGTCAATGGAGCCCAGGGCGGCCGCGACGCGCAGAACTGGATCTCTCCATCGGCGCAGACGTTCAATGAAGTCCGAGATCAGCGACTGAGCAGACTCGGTGTCACAGAGCGCCAGGTTCAGGTCGTTTGGCTCAAGCAGGCCGACGCCGGTCCCACGCGGCTGCTGCCCGACTCCGATGCAGATGCCTATGCGCTCGAGACGCGACTTGGCTCGATCGTGCGCGCGCTGAAGGTGAGATATCCCAACCTTCAGCAGGTTTTCATCACGAGCCGCACCTATGCCGGATATGCGACATCCACTCTGAATCCTGAGCCGTACGCGTACGAATCGGGCTTCGCGGTGAAGTGGCTGATCCAGGCACAGATTGACCAGGTGCAGCGCGGAAGCGTCGTTAATATGCGGGCCGGCGACCTCGACTACAACACTGTCGCCCCATGGATAGCGTGGGGCGCGTATCCCTGGGCTGACGGGATGAAAGCGAGATCCGACGGACTGCAGTGGGAGCGCGCCGACTTCGGCAGCGATGGAACGCATCCTTCGTCGGCCGGGCGCGCGAAGGTGGGCACGATGCTGCTGGCGTTTTTCAGGAATTCAGAGTGGACCCGGTGCTGGTTCGTTGCCGGAGAAAGTTGCTGAAGCTGAAAGGACAGTCCACACATAATCGCATCGAGAGAGGGCGGAGGTGCCGCTACGGGCCTACGCTGTATCCCATGGCACGGTACCCGCGCTGGCGCTTCTCGAACATCCTGGCGAGGACAGGCACTGCGCGATCCACGTAGTAGCGGGTAACGGGTAACGGGTAACGGGTAGCGGGTCACTGCAGGCGCCGCCGCTCCGCCGTCTGGCCGCTCGCGATCGGCGCGGCGGCCACCGTGCGCACCGACACGCCGAGCTTCAGCTCGTGCTCGACCAGCCCGCGGTATCGCGGGTCACCGCGCATCTTGTCGAAGCGCGAGTCCCACCCGAGATGCACGATGAACGTCGAACGCTCCTCCGCCGCGCGGCGCAGCCACCTGAAGGTCTCGTCGCCGTCACCGAGCCCGGCGTAGACGGTGGCGATGTCGTAGGGGGAGACGTACTCGTTCTGCGCCCGCACGAGCAGCTTGCCCAGCACTCGCCGCGACTCCGCCGTGTGCCCCGTGACCGCCAGCCCGTTCGCCAGCGCCGCAGCGGTGAACGCGCCCGTGCTCAGGCGCGTGCCCTCGGCGAACGCGAGCAGCGCCGAGTCCGGCCTCCCCTCGCCGAGCAGCGCCCAGCCGCGCACCACCTGCGCCCACTCGGCGGGCATCATTGCGTCCGCCTCCGCGGCGTAGGCGAGCGCCTGTTTGTACTCGTGGTTGAAGAGACTGTGCCATCCCATGCAGGACGTGAGCATCGGATTGGCGGGATCCAGCGCGACCGCCTTCGCCGTCTCATCAACCGATTCGCGCTGCCGCCCCTGTGCGAGCAGAAAGTGTGCGTAGTCGTGATGGATCTGCGCGTGGCCGGGGCTCAGCTCGAGCGCGCGGCGGAACTCCTGTTCGGCGCCGGCCCAGTCCCACTCCTGGAGCATCTTCACCAACGCCATCTGGCCGTGCGCTTCGGCCAATAGCGAGTCCTGCTCGAGCGCCGTCGTCGCGGCCCGGCGCATCTTGGCGAAGGCGATCCCCGGCGGAATGTCGCCGAAGAACGCCAGGAAGTAGTAGGCGCGTGATAGCCCCGCCTGCGCGGGGGCGTGCGAGGGATCGATCGCCACCGCGCGCTCGAATGCCTCGATCGCCTGAGGGAGCTTCCAGTGCGCCTGGTAGTAGACGCCCTTCAGGTACGCCTCGTGCGCGGCGGGATCACTCGCCCGCTCCGCGGCCGCCTTGACGTCGCGCCCCGCAACGCCGCGCCCGCCAGCGCCGCGAGTGACAACGCGCACGATCGCGGTCTTCAGCTCCTGCTGGAGCAAGAACAGCTCGCGCACGTGCCGGACATACTTGCCGGTCCAGAGATTCTGCTGCGTGGCGGCCCTCACGAGAGTGGCCGACACTCGCACGCTGTCGCCCGTGCGCGTGAGGCTCCCCTGAACTACCAGGTCCGCGTGCAGCTCGCGGGCGATCTCCGGGAGTGTCTTGGGCGGGCCCATCGCAGCCATCCCGCCGCTCGTTTCGGAGGGCATCGCGGCCTTTCCCGTCCCGCCGCTCATGTCGGAAGTCATCGCGGCCTTTCCCATCCCGCCCATGTCCGTCCCACCGACGGAGGCGCTCGCGTACCGCATGATCGAGGTGCCGGAGATCACCCGCACGCCCGGAATGCGCACCAGGTCGGCGATCAGCGCATCGGTGAGCCCATCGGCGAGATATGCGAACTCGGCGTCGCCGGAGGCGTTCGTGAGCGGCAGCACGGCGAGCGTTTGCACCGGGCCGCCGCCGCGGAGCAAGTCTCCGAAGCGCCACCAGGCGCCGAACAACACCAGCAGCATCACGATCGCGGCGAATGCCTTTGCGCGGCGAGAGCCGAAACGCACGAACCTCGATCCGCCGCGCACCCCCGACACCGTGCCGCGCGCGGTGGAATCTGCGTATCGCTCGCCGCTCTCCTGCGAGCACGCGGCGAGCGCCGCGCGGAACTGCTCCGCAGTGGCGTAGCGGTCGGCCGGCACGGGATCGAGCGCCCGCAGTAGTGCTTCCTCCACCGCCGCCGGTATCGACGGGCGCACCGTGCGAATCCGGGGTGGAGACCCGCTCAGCCGCTTCGCGATTATCGTCTGCGCCGTCGGGCCAGTGAACGGCGGCTCGCCCGCGAGCATCTCGTGAAGCACGGAGGCCAGACTGTAGAGATCGGAGCGGCCGTCCAGCGACTGCTCGCCGGCTGACTGCTCCGGGCTCATGTACGCCGGCGTGCCCAGCGTCATCCCCGTGGCCGTGAGTTGTCCCTCGGAGGCGCTTCCGATCGCCCGCGCGATCCCGAAATCGGCGAGCACCGCGTGCCCGTCTTCCAGCAGGATGTTCTCGGGCTTGATGTCGCGATGCAGGACGTTGTGCCGGTGCGCGTAGTCGAGTGCGCTCGCTACCTGACAGGTGATGCGGAGCGCGTCATCCATCGGAAGCTGTTTCTCGCGCGTGAGCCGGTCGCGCAGCGACTCGCCGACCACGAACGGCATCACGAAGTAGAGGAGGCCGGCGGTCTCACCCGAGTCGTGCAGCGGGAGGATGTGCGGGTGCGTGAGCTGCGCGGCGATGTTGATCTCGCGCAGGAACCGATCGGCGCCCAGACTCTGCGCGAGCTCGGGGTGGAGGATCTTGACGGCGACGTCCCGGTCGTGCTTCCGGTCGCGGGCCAGGTACACGGTCGCCATCCCGCCGCGGCCAATGCGACGCACGATCTCGTAGCGCTCCGCTAGAATCGAGGGAAGGGGAAGAGCATCGTCGTGCATACACGCCTCCGGGGCGAACCGCCGCAGTCAGATGATGCTGATGTTAATAGTTGCGCGCGGGCGATGTCGCCAGATGCTGAGCGGCCGCGCGCCCCAGAACCGCGGACATGGCGGCTCTACGCCCATCCATACGGTGTGACGCTCTTGTAGGCCCGCCAGGTGAAGGCCCCGGTGGCGACGACGAGCACTATCGTCAGCCACCACGGGAAGGGAGCCCGCACCTGCACGCCAAGGATGGAGATCGTCAACACGATGAACATGCAGACGGCCGCGAAGCGCTTGCGCCGCAAGCGCAGGTTTCCAATCCGGGCACCAACCTCCACGGGGATCGGACTACCGGCCTGCGCAAACAGGGCATCGATTTTGGGCTGCATGCCGACACGGACGTAGAGCAGAAGTCCCGCGATCACCACGAGGAGCAGGAGCTTCAGTCCCAGTGCCGGAACGGTGACGAAGCTCTCCCACCCCATGCCGTTCAGCAGAACCAGGGCGAGCCCCGTGATGAGTGCGGTAGCCTGAAAGACGAGACAGGGATTCGTGCGGTTCTTGATGATGTTCTCGAGGTATGTGTCCGCCCGGTCTCCAAGCGGAGGTCCCAGGGCCGCGCGCTGGTTGACGATGACCAGCGCATAGAATGGCCATACCATGAGGATGGCCGTGACGACGTGAATCACCGTGAGAGCGCTGAGCAGTGCGTCCATCGTCTTGTTCCTCGCGTGTAAGTCTGCCTCGACCGAAATGCCGGGGCGACACCCGGCCAGGCAGAGAAGATGGCTCTAATAGTATGGAAATCTCGTGAAGATCTCTCGCACTTTCTTTGCACTGGATGTGACCAGTTTCTCGAGTTGCGGGCTTATCAGGACCGATGTGCGCGATGAACGCGGATGGTGGACAGCGGCGATCATCGCCTTGTTTCCCCAGTGAACCGCGGCGCCGTACCCTGCCTTTGCACCTTCTTGTCGGTCAGCCCAGGCCACAATCGCTGCAACTCCAACATTTCTGTAGACGTATCCGACAGTCTCGAGGGCCAGAGCGCTCCTGAATCGATCTGACGTCTTGTCGGTGTATTCGTAGGCCAGGGCAGGATGCAGCAGTATCCATTGCGATCGCGGGGGCTCGTTATAGCCTCTTCTCTCGTGTCTCTGATAAAGCGCACTGTTGACCGCAAGCTCCCATGGGAACTGGCTTGGCGTTTTGTTAAAGTAGTTTTCCCAGCGTTTATCCAGCGCCGCCACGTACTTGACGAGCGCGTCACGTTGGGGCGTCAGCAGTTGTCCATTGAGCCGCCGTACCAGGGTTGCATCGGTGATGATCTCGACAGCTTCCTGGAATGCAGCGGAGCAGGCATCGACTGCCGCCTGGCAGCGTACGTCAACGCTCGAGTCCAGCGGGATCGCATATGGTGTGTCGAGAAACAGGCCTCCCCGAGCGATCTCGTACTGCCACTGCGCCGGTTCGGATTTGGCCAGAGCGTCCGCCCTTACGACTTCGATCCAGGCGTCTGTCCGTTCTACAAGGTTCTGCAGGTTGGCGCTGTTGCCGGTCTTTGCAGCCGAGTTGCGGATTGCAGTCAGCATCTCGAGCGCCCCTCGGCCGTCTGGAGCCTGAAGCCAGGTAGCGAACTGCATGCATAGCGCGACAGTGCAACTGCTTCCCCCGAGACAATCGACGACGCGAAGCTCGTGCAGCTTCATCAAGGCGTCTTCGGAGGTGCGAGGCTGGTCGTCTCTCGCTCCGCATTGATCCTGTGCTGACAGACGCGGGGCAAATATCAGAACAGAGAGAAGCAAGCCGATGCGAAGCAGTATTCTCATGCTTCCCCCGCCATTTCGAGGAGCGCGTTCAACTCATCCCAAAGATTCTTCAGCGCCGGCCAGCTTTCGCCGGAGCTTGGAGAAATCGCTGCCAGATCCTTCTTGATCCGTGCGGCTGCTTCCGGGCTCAAACCGTCAAACTGAGGAAACGATTCGATTGCTGCTTTCTCCTCAGTCTTCGTGATCGTCGTTTCACCAGCCAGCGCGCGGAATAGCGGTATGTGCGCCTGTGGGTTGATGAGATAGTGGCAGACGTCGTGGACGTTTACCTTGTGCACATGCGTGACTTCGCAGTACTGGTATCGTCGCGCGGCCACTGTTGCATCGTCGGGCCAGCTTTGTGGCCGAAACATTCGCGGTATCGTGAACGGGTCGAGGAAATGCCGGATGTTCACGTAGCGGAGGCAATCCCTTCCTTCCTGTCCTGCCTTGCCCGGCTGCACCGCAGATTTGTAGACGTCGACCACTTTCGTCTCGAGCACCCGGCTGGTGTTGGCGATCATCGTGATCGACTGAGCCTGTTCGATGCGCGGGTCGAAAGCGCTGATGTCGGTTCCCGGCACGACCCCCGTAGCGAGCATGTCGAGCGCATCGTGCGCCACCGCCGTCCCCAGAGAATGCCCGATGACTGACCAGAGAGACTGCTGCTCTTTCTTGTACTGTTTGCTTATGCCGTCGACGATTTGTTTTGCGACGTGAACTTTGACGCGCTCGCGAACCGTTGCGGACAGACGGTAGAGAAGCACGTCGGCTGCATGCGTCCAGATGAAGTTCCCATCCTTCTTGCCGGCGGTCCTGAGCCATCCGACGAGCTGTGCCGCCTGGCTTGCGCCGACGTCCATCGCCAGAGGTTGTATTTCCCTGGCGTCTGTCTGCCACCGCGAGACGATCTCCTGAAAGATCGGATCGTAGTGGACCATCTCGATCTCGAACTGGGTGTCGAAGGGGATGGCGGCGAGCTTGGGGTATTTCTTGTACGCGGCGACCAGGACCTTTTTGACTTCCTTGGCCCAGGTGTCGCCGTCGTAGACGCCCATTCCGTGAACCAGAAACAGCTTGTGGCGCATGGTGCCTCCGCGCAGCAGGTGCGGCGACGGTGAGACCTCTCTGGGGCATCGTTACCGTTGTGGCCTAAACGACAGTGCAATGAAATCGTTTTTCTACGCCATCGAGTTTCGCCGTAACCCGTGCCGTGCCCGGAGCGACGGCATGCAGGGTTCCATCGGGCAGCACGGAAAGTGTTGCTGGATTGTCCGTCGCCCATGTAATTCCGTGCAACGGCACGGTGGCGCCGGTTGCATCGGTCGCCGTGACTGTAAGAAGCTGATAGAGGCCCACTGAAAGGCTGGGAACCGGATCGGGGTCTATCTGAATACTCTTCGCCACAGCGAGCTGGTTCCTGAAATCCTTCACCGCACTCCGAAGCACGTCCTCTCCCACGACATTGAGAAGAGCAAGTCCCAGGAGACTCACCTTCACTTCGTCACTCAGATTCTGGAGGCCGCGAATGTCGTTGATGGTTCTTGCAAGCGACTGCTGTTGGTCCTGCGGCAGGTTCTGCATAAGCGCGAGACATAAGGCCGGCAACGCAACAGCGGCCTTGGTAAAGGAGACGTCACCCATGAGCTTTGATACGGCTGTCGAGCGAGCGCCCCCGCGGTGGCGATCCACTTCGCGGTCGGCCGCGGTCAGAGCGAGCTGGAGAAAGCTGGCCGGCCCCACGCTGACATCCTGATTGCCTACCCGGACCGTGAAGAGCGAACTTCGGAACACAGCCATGGCTCCGAATCCGGCGGTGACCAATTGCGTCCAGCGTATGGCTTCCGGCGAGGCGCCGCTGCCGAGCCCGAATTTCCAGTCGAATGCCCGTATCAGGCTCAGGACAAAAGCGGCCGCAGCGGCGTTGAGAGCGATATAGATCCATCCCGGAGTTGTATTTACGGCACTCACCGGGGCGTCACGATAGCGCGAGACGAGCTCCCCTGCCCCGATGAGTCCTCCAAACGCCGCCACGAGGCCGAAGTCGATCAGAAGCTGCCAGTTGATGCCCATCGCTCAACGGGTGAATTGATA
The DNA here is from genome assembly GCA_030647905.1 of Gemmatimonadaceae bacterium. Lineage (NCBI taxonomy): Bacteria > Pseudomonadati > Gemmatimonadota > Gemmatimonadia > Gemmatimonadales > Gemmatimonadaceae > Gemmatimonadaceae bacterium. The sequence continues at coordinate 58,884 of JAUSJA010000026.1, forward strand.
GTCCGACAGTAGCCGCTGCCCTTCCGGGGAAAGATCAATGACCTCCCCTTTAGGCGACGTAGAGATATGTATGAGCCCGGCATCGAGCATGTTGTCGATGAGCACCGCAAACTCCCGGACATCTATCTCTTCCTCGACTGCCAGGTCGCGGGCCAGGTGCGGTCCGTCAGACAGCCGCCTGAGGAATTTCGTGGGAATGTAGCCTCGGCCTTCCGACTGGTTCTGCCGCTGAAGTCTCGCGGATTCTTTCAGGAATGTCGAGAACCCTGTTGGGTCCCCGCCGCTGCCGCCCGAACTTTGCATCTGCTTTACCTCGCGATTACGGCTGGCGTTGTGGTCTGGTGAGCCCGGGGAGGCTCAAATAGGAGATATGGTCGGGTCCCACTGCCAGTACGCGGTGACCGACCTCAGTCTCGGCCTGCATCCATTCCACCACCGCGAGCGCAGCACGCACTGCATCCGCCCTCGACTTGAGGGCAAGGCGATCTCGAATCGCGTCGAGCGCCACGGCTTCGTGGACGGGCAGGTCAAGCTGAATCCGAACTTTGGATTTCGCGTTCCCAACCCTGGATGCTACCACTGATTTTTTACTCATGTCGTTGAATATATCATACTCAGGCGCGTGAGTACAGTATCGCGCGGCGTCCCACGGGGGACGAGGGATTGGTGGCCGGAAATTCCACGCGATCGCTAAGGCCTTACTTTCGGGCGGCCTCCCTTTGCCCCGTTGGCCCGCGCTGCGCGAGCTTTCGCCGGACTTCGCGACGCGCCTCCGCTACGCCCCAGTAGCCGCATCCAACGACTGCTGCCCACTATGGCTTCAAGCACACCTGCAACGTAACCAAATTGGTTACATGCCAACCCCCAACATAGTGAAGCCATCTGATATCTACGGATCGGTGGCGTCTGGGAGCCAGAGGCCGGCAAGCGACATCGATCTCGTAGTAGTTGGTCGGATCACGTTGACCAAGTTGTTGCCCCGATTGCGACGCCTTCAACGCCAGCTCGGCCGCGAAATAAATCCCACGATCTATACGCCCGAAGAACTAAGGTCCAAGTATTCGCACCGCGAATATTTCGTTCGCCGTGTTATGGAACGACCAAAGATCATGTTACTGGGGACGGAAAATGACCTTGCGGAGCTGGTTGGTCAAAGAGGTCTACTTGATAGCAACCACGCTGCGAGACAAGGTCCGAGCGTGGCTGGCTGAACGCCATCCAGAGAAGGTCGAGGCGGGTGAGCGTCGGACGGCAGACTTAAGAGTGTGAAGAATTTTCATGGCCAGAAGGGGCCTCCTTCAGGTAGCGCCGCGTTTCAACTGGTATCGCCCAGAAGTAACCGGTCGCGCGGATTTACCGGGCTGATTGCGAAGCAGATATGTCCAGGCTGCCCGTCGCCTACCACCGCGCAGAGTCACATACACTCGCTTCCGGGTAAACTCCGGACCCTCGTATCTGTCCAACGTCTCGAGCGAGCGGTCAGTGGTCTTCTCCGGAAAAGCGTACAGCTCACCGAAGACGCGATTGCCCGCGGACCTTTCTCGATAGACGCCCGGGTAGCGGCCCAGGTCGTAGAGCATTCCAGACATTGACGCAACGTCAACAAATTGCGCGTTGCGCATGAGAGCATGAGGAGAACGCCTGGTGGAGCGCTTAAGCGTTCCATAGACGAAAATCGGCAGTGCCATCAGTTCGAAGCCAGCAAGTTGGTTTGCTGAGGATTTCGTTATCAGAAATCTGGCGGAGTTGCCCCAGGCTTGCCAAGAGTTCAAAGAAATTCAGATACCTGAAAAACTCGTCGACAACCGGGAGGTATTTGCCCGCTGTCACGGCCTCTTGAAGCTCAGTGTACGCGGGATCTTCGTGGTAATCCAATATTCGGCGCACGTGAGCGTATCGGTCCGTTTCAAAGAACTTCTCGTGCAGCGAGGAGAGCCACTCGGCGCGTCTCGTGCGAACCGCCCGACGATAGTGGTTGATCGCGAACAAAGCTCCGCCCATCGTCACCCGAATTGTTTTACTCGCGGCGCGCGAAGCAGCCGCGCGTGCGAACGCTACAGATCCATCTGGTACCCGATAGCACGGTATCCGCGCAGCCGCTTCTCGAACATCCGCACCAGCACCGGAATCGCCCGATCCACGTAGTCGTAGACATGCACCTCCCGCTTCCCGGCATATGCCCGGTGGAGTCGTCCGGCATATTGCACCAACGTTCCTCTCCACGCGAAGGGCATGGCGAGGAAGAGCGAATCGAGCCGTGCGTCGTCGAATCCTTCGCCAAGATAGCGGCCGGTTGCGAGCACCAGCCGTTCTTCGTCCGGTGGAATATCCGCCAACTGGCGCATGACTTCCCGTCGCACCTTCGTACCAGTGCCCCCGTGCATGACTACCAGATGCCGCGTGAATGGCCGAAGCCGGTTGGCCAGATACTCCAGGTGATCGCGTCGCTCTGTGAGGACAAGTGGCGAGCGCCCCACTTCGAGAGCACACAGGATATCGTCGAACAGCAGATCGTTGCGTGCCTCGGATGCGCCGAGAGCGGCGTACAGCTCCTGGATGCTCTGCTCGGTGAGGCCGGCGGCGAACGGTGTGTCACGAACGATCAGACGATGTGACAGTCGTCCGCGCAAAGCCGCCCCGGTGCCGATGACGTGTCGCACCGGCCCGAGCTGCATGTGCACGATGGGGTGCAATCCATCGCGCCGCGTTGGCGTAGCGGTCAACCCAAGGATATAGCGTGCCCATACGTGAGAGAGCACGCGCTCAATGGAGACCGCCGCGACGTGATGGCACTCGTCGACGATCACTGTTCCGTACGATGCCACCAGATCGTCGACGACTCCATTCCGCACCAGGCTCTGGACCGTGGCGACGTCGATCGCGCCGGTGACATGTCGCTTTCCCGACGTGATCTGCCCGATGTCGCGACTCTGGAGCCCGGTGAAGGCAGCAATGCGCGAGACCCACTGATCGACTAGCGGTCTGCGATGAACCAGCACGAGCGCATTCCGCCCGCGCCGCGCGAGTAATGCGATGGCAATGACGGTTTTCCCCGAACCCGGCGGTGCCACCAGAACGCCGGTGTCGGTCAAAGCGAGAGTCTCGACGGCTTGCGCCTGTTCTGCGCTCAACGTGCCGGTGAAGCGCACATCGGCTGCGGCGCCATCAGTGCGCCGGTCTTCGACGACCAGCGCCACGCCATAACTCGCTAGCAATGCCTGCAAATCGTCCAGGCAACCGCGGGGAAGTGAGATATGCGCGGGGAGTTCCTCGGCGCAGCTGACAATCCGTGGTGTGTCGTGGGTTGAGAGGCGCAGTCGCTGCTTCTGGTAGAATTCGGGGTTCTGGAACGCCGCCAGTTGCTTGATCTGCGTGATGAGTGACGAGGGTAGCCCAACCAGGGGAACGAAGAGTCGCTGGGCGATCACTGCGGCGACGCATTCGGGGACGGGATCCGTGAGGCGACGCGATTGCGACTCCATCGGCGATGGAGCGAGTTCCCATGGTTGATCCTCCGGCTGTGTGTCCGTCTCGCGGACGGCCCGTACGCCGAGGATGCGTCCGCTTTTCTCCGCCTCTCGGGCGAGGAGCTCGAGCGCGGCAGCCGTATGTCGCTCAACTGACGCGAGATATTCCCATTGATCGGCCTGCGGTTCCCACCGATCGTTGAGGAAGAGTGTGTTGCCCTGTTCGGCTGCGCTGCGTTGCAACGGCAGCGCGATCAGGTTTCCGAAGCCGCCTTTGGGTAGGGTGTCCTGATTCGGGAAGAGCCGGTCGTACGACGTGAGCCGGAGCTGGTGCCGGCGCACCATCGTCTCGGTAATCAGAAAGCAGCCCACGGTGCGCGCGGTGCGAGCGGGCACCGGACTGGAGAAAAAAAACCACACATGCGCACCCCTCCCGGAGCGCGACCGCTCGACTGACGGCTCAAGACCGAAAGTCCGACACGTCTCCGCAAAGGCCGCTACATCATCGCGCCAGCCGTCGTCATCGAAGTCGGCCGCGAGGAACCAGCACGTGTCGTCCGTCAGCAGCGGGTATACGCCGATGGTGTGCCGGCCGCGCAGGTGATCTTCAATCACGCGATCCGTGACAGGGAGAAACTCACGATTCAGAGCGTCTCCGCCCCGGAGCAGTGGCTTCTCGCGAACGCCCCGGAACCATTCGTTGGCGCACGCCGGGGCATAGCCCGACCGATTGAGTTTCGGGTTGTGCCAGAACTTCGGATAGACGTCTTCGCGGCCACGAAAGAGCGTGCGAAACCGGGAGATTTTCTCTGGAACGCTCAGTCGGGATGATGTCCCCGGCGGCGACGGTGCTGGTACTGAAGGACGCACCCCCAGCGCGACGGCCTGCCGTTCACGCAGATCCAGCAGGTGCGCTCGAGCTTCGGCTAACTCGTGGTCCAGCCGTGCTACACGCGCCTCCTGTTCAGCGAGCGCCGATTCGATACCGGGCGGGTCGTCCTCAGAATTCATATCCATCGGGTGGACTCGAACTCTGAGGCTCAAGCCGCCCGCGTCGCGGAGGGCTTGCGAGGCCGACCCCCACGGCGCCCGTTCCGCCTCGAGGCAGCTGCTTTCGCCGAACTTCGCGCACTCCCGCCCTTCTTACCCACTTCTGCCATCCAGCGGCGCGTACCGAAGACCCCGCCTAGCAGCGCCGGAACGTAATGGTCAATCCCAAGCGCCGGCCAATGCAAGCCTGATCCGGGTCCTTCGATCTCGATTTGACCCAGTTCTTCGGGCTTCCTGCCTTCAAGGCCTTGTATCAGGGCGCGCGGAATGGCCACTTCGATACCAGTTGAGAGCAGCAGAACGACATGATCTCCCCGGGCACGATACTTCGCCTTTATGACCCGAATGCCCCGCTCTTCCTGACTCCTGGCTTGTGCAATCGCCTTCTCGATCTGAGCGTCGTTTGCCAATACCTTGGCACTTGTCCTCACGTGTGCGGTTCTGAGCTTTGTCATCGGTGCATTGCCTCCCATGCCGCGACTAGCATATCAAAGTTGTCAGCTGCCAAATCCAGAATGTGTCGCACCTGATTTCGTTTCGCTTTCCCTGGCTGTACTGCATCCTTTCGATTGGCCAGAGTCACAGTTGCATTCTCATTCAAATCGAAAACGACCTCGATTCCCTGGTAGAGACCATGCACATGTCGAGGCGTATGGTCCTGCGGATACACTTTGAAGCGCACTCCGCCTATTTGTATCGTGGCCACGAGTTTCCAGTATAACCTAAGCGGCTTAGGTTTTCAAGGTTGAGCGTCTGTTGGTTTGACGTTCTGACACCTTCCCGAAGGTGTGGAGCTACGACCAACGGGGAAACCAGGAGAGAAGTAATTCCCGTCGCCGAGTCGATATCGCGCTGGTGATCCTCAGAATTCGTATCGCATCCGGACCCAATAGTGCCAATCCGCGACCGCCCGGGTTGTCTGGGAATCGGTGGCAGGGATGGGCTTGAGTTGAGCCAGCGGCACCGCCAGACTCCTCTTCTCCCACCGGATCGTAACAAATATCTCGTGCGCACAGACATCCTCGGCGGGCATCCGAATGACATCGATTTCGTCGTTCACCCGGAGCGGAGAGATTGACCGCTTAGCGATACAGGTCGCGGTGAACGGAAAGCGGAGCTGCTCGTGGAGGTAATTGTACCAACTCATCGCCCGTTCCTCGGCGCCATAAGCGTCAACGACGATCTCCTCGATTATTCGGCGTTCGCGATCTGTGTCCTGTTTTGGCATGGTCTCCGCGCTACGGCCTTACTTTCGGGCGGCCTCCCTTTGCCCCGTTGGCCCGCGCTGCGCGAGCTTTCGCCGGACTTCGCGACGCGCCTCCGCTACGCCCCAGTAGCCGCATCCAACGACTGCTGCCCACTATGGTTTCAACCACACCTGCAACACTCAGGTCTGCATCCAACTCCTCCCACATCAACCCTTCTCCGGACGGGCTTACCTCGACCTTGGCAAGGTCGGCGTCAGATGCCCTTTGCAGACCAAGGGAAAGTTTCGCTGGAAAGCTGAATATTGCGCCGTTCGTCAGCGCCACTGTAACGCGCTTCGTTGCCCGGCTGTATCGAGCGCTTCTGGCACGCGGCTCGGTTGCCTTTGCAAGACGAGCCCGCTCTCTGGCAGCGGGAATCTGAGCCAGTATCTGGGCGTCAGTCAATTTGTTATCCGCCATGATGCTTCCTCCAATATTCCATGAGCGCGTCTGCGTTCATCTCGACGATCCAACGTGAGCAGGCCCATGCTCCCTTGGGGGCAGAAAGACCTTGATCGCAAAACCATCAATTCGAAGGACGGTCGGCATCGAGAAATTAACCCAACGGTTGGGTTCTAGCAACTGGTAAAGGTTCCACAGGCCACGAGGGCATACCCTTCGCCACGTCTTGGCGAGCTGCGTGATGTAGGAGAAAAGGAGGGATTCAGAACAAGCTTTCATTGGCTTGGATCATCGTTCCGCTGCGGCGCGCCGAGAACGAGGGAAGCGCTTCAGCCGCACGGGAGTCCAATCTCAGCGGCCGTTCCGGCTGAGCGTCATCCAGGGTTGCTCGAGTAGCCTTACGCTGTGGGACGCCTGCCTCACTCCGATTCTGCTTTTAAGCCGTTCGGCGCTTTGGTCGCGTTTTCAGATAGGCTCGCAGCGCTGACCGCCCTGGAGTTGGGAAACGCAGCAGCGAGGTCGGGGTCCAAAACAATCAGATGGGCGCCATTTGAAAAGTGCCTGGCGTATTTGTTCCGAACACCGCCGCGGAAATCGTATTCCACCCGCATCTCATTCGCGGAGTCAGACGTTGACTTCTTCGCGCGAGACGGTCTGGAACTCTTCTTCATACACTTTCCGTTCTCGACGGTTGGCGAGCCGAGCGTTGATGATTCGGATATTGTCGCCACGCTCGGCATGGGCGACGATCAACAGATGTCTTCGCCGCGACATCCCGATCAGCAGATACCGATTTTCGTTTGAGGAGTGATCGGGGTCGGGGATCGCTGACCACATGTGGACCGTTGAAGAAATTCCAGAAAAGATGAGTCCCGATTATCTGTTACAATCAAACTGACTCACTACCGGCAGAGTTGCTGGACTTGCCGATTTCCCGAATTGCATGCTATTGTTGAGGGAGATCCCTGACCCGTGGCGATTTAAAGCAACTTGCGGCCACGTTAAACATTCCGCTAAAGCGCTCCCGCCCAGCGCCCACGCGTGGGCTTTTTTCGTATAGGTATCTCGCATGACCGCTCGACCAACTGACTCGCCCTACCTCAAGCTCCTCGAGAACCGCGTCCTCATCTACGACGGCGCCATGGGGACGAGCATCCAGCGCTTCAACCTCACCCCCGAAGACTTTGGCGGCAAATCCCTCGAAGGCTGCAACGACAACCTGGTCCTCACCCGACCCGACGTCATCCAGGCAATCCACGAGTCGTTCCTCGCGGTCGGTTGCGATGTGGTCGAGACATGTACCTTCCAGTCCACTCCCCGCCGTCTGGAAGAATGGGGACTCGGTGACAAGGTTCGAGAGATCAACATCGCGGCAGCAACAATCGCCCGCGCCGCAGCCGATAACTACAGCACTCCCGAAAAACCCCGCTTCGTTGCCGCCTCGATGGGCCCGACAGGCATGCTGCCCTCGAGCTCCGACCCCGCCCTCGGCAACATCACATTCGAAGAACTCTCGCGGAATTTCCACGACCAGGCCCAATACCTCATAGAAGGCGGCGTTGACCTCCTTCTCATCGAGACGTCGCAGGACATCCTCGAGGTCAAAGCCGCGGTCGCGGGAATCGAGCAGCTCTTCGCTGAGCTCGGCCGCCGCATCCCGATCCAGGCTCAGGTCACGCTCGACGTGTCGGGCCGCATGCTGCTCGGTACGGACATCGCCAGCGCGATGACTACTCTGGAGTCGCTCGGCGTAGACGTCATTGGGCTCAACTGCTCGACGGGCCCGGAGCACATGCGCGAGCCGCTCCGCTACCTCTCCGAAAACGCGACACTCCCGCTATCGGTCATCCCGAACGCAGGACTCCCGATCAACACAGGGGTTGGCGAAGCGGTGTATCCGCTCGAGCCGGCGCCGATGGCAGAGGCGCTCGCGGAATTCGTGAAGGATTTCGGCGTGCGGATCGTCGGCGGATGCTGCGGAACGACACCGGCTCACCTCGACGCGGTGGTCAAGGCGGTGCACGCGGTGGAATCGGCCGCGACCGCCGGCCCCCAAGCCGAAGTTGGCCGGAACGGCAAGCGAACCGGACACCACCACGTCCCCCGCGTCAGCTCCGCAATGCGCGCGATCACCCTCCACCAGGACCCACCACCCCTCCTTGTCGGCGAGCGGGTCAATTCCCAGGGCTCACGCAAGGTGAAACGCCTCCTCCTGGCCGACGACTACGAGGGAATCCTCGAAGTCGCACGCGACCAGGTGGACTCGGGCGCCCACGTCCTCGACGTCTGTGTCGCCCTGACCGAACGGGCCGACGAAGCCGAGCAGATGTCGAAAGTGGTGAAGCTGCTCTCGATGTCGGTCGAGACGCCGCTGGTCATTGATTCGACGGAAGCCGACGTGGTCGAAGCCGCCCTCGAGCACATCCCGGGGCGCGGCATCGTCAACTCCATCAACATGGAGAACGGGCGCAAGCGCATCGAAGCGATCGTGCCCCTTGTCAAGAAGCACGGCGCCGCGGTCATCGCGCTCACGATTGACGAAGTCGGCATGGCCAAGACCCGCGAGCGGAAGCTGGAGGTCGCGAAGGCCATATACCATATAGTAGTGGACGAGTACGGACTCGCCCCGGAAGACATCATCTACGACTGCCTCACCTTCACGCTCGCCACGGGCGACGCTGAATGGATCGACTCGGCGCACGAGACGATCGAAGGCATCCGCCTCATCAAGCGCGAGCTCCCGGGCGTCTCAACGATACTCGGCGTATCCAACGTCAGCTTCGGCCTCACGGTCGAAGCCCGCTCGGTCCTGAATTCGGTGTTCCTCCACCACTGCGTCACTGCGGGTCTCGACGCGGCGATCGTCAACCCTGCCCACATCACGCCGTACGCGGAGATCTCGGAAGAGCAAAGAGTATTGGCCAACGACTTGGTCTTCAACACCCGCGCGGACGCCCTCCAGCACTTCATCGAGTACTTCGGGGAACACAGAGGCACAGATGGCACGGATGTCACAGAAAAGGCGGACCCTACCGCCGGGATGACGGCAGAAGAGCGCATTCACTGGATGGTTCTCCACCGGAAAAAAGACGGGATCGAGGAGCAGCTTGATGCGGCAGGGGTGAGGGAAAACCCTGTACGCGTTCTGAACGAAGTGCTTCTCCCCGCCATGAAGGAGGTCGGCGACAAGTTTGGCGCGGGCGAGCTGATACTTCCGTTCGTGCTGCAAAGCGCAGAAGTAATGAAAAAGGCGGTCAAGCACCTCGAGCAGTTTCTCGAAAAGGCCGAAGGCTACACAAAAGGCAAGGTCGTGCTCGCTACGGTTTACGGAGACGTGCACGACATCGGCAAATCGCTCGTCAACACGATCCTCTCCAACAACGGCTACACTGTCTACGACCTCGGCAAGCAGGTCCCGGTCAATACGATCCTCGAAAAGGCGATCGAGGTCGAAGCGGACGCGATCGGACTGAGCGCCCTGCTCGTCTCGACGTCGAAGCAGATGCCGCTGTGCGTGAAGGAGCTGGACAAGCGCGGGATGAAGATCCCGGTCATGATCGGCGGAGCGGCGATCAACCGGCGCTTCGGACGCCGCGCGATGTTCGTCGAGGACGAGCGCGACTACGCCCCGGGTGTGTTCTACTGCAAGGATGCATTCGAAGGCCTGGAGACGATGGACAAGCTCCAGGATCCGGAGCGGCGCGACAAGTTCGTCGCGAAGAATCTCGACGATGCGAAGAACGACGTCTTTCTTCACACCTCTGTCGGCAAGGACATCGCCGCCGGCGACGACGCAGGGGTGCGCAGCGACGTCGCGGCGAACAACCCGGTGCCGGCTCCGCCGTTCTGGGGAACGCGCGTGCTGCGCGACATCCCGGTTGACGAAGTGTACGATCTGCTCGACCTCGACGAGCTCTATCGCCTGCAATGGGGGGCGCGCGGGTCGGGCCCGCAGTACGATGCGACGGTGAAGAACGAGTTCGAGCCGGTGCTCGCGCGCCTCAAGAAGGACGCGGCGGAGAAGGGCTGGGTCAGGCCGGAAGCGGTTTACGGATACTTCCCCGCGCAGTCGCAGGGCAACGACGTGATCATCTACGATCCCGCCGCCTACTCGAGCGACGGCGGATCACTCCGGGAGATCGCGCGCTTCCACTTCCCGAGAATGGTGGGCAGAGAGCGCCTTTGCCTCGCCGACTACATCCGCTCGGTCGAATCAGGCGACGTGGATGTCATTCCCCTTCAGATCGTCACGGTAGGCAAGGAAGCGACGCTGCACTTCGAGAAACTCCAGGGCAACCACGAGTACACTGAAGCGTTCTACTCGCACGGCCTCTCGGTCGAAACGGCCGAAGCTACCGCGGAATGGCTGCACCGCCGCATCAAGAGCGAGCTCGGCATCGAAGGCGCACACAAGTTCAGCGAGGGCGAAGCTGCGCGAGGCGGCAAGCGCTACTCGTGGGGCTACGGCGCATGCCCGGACCTCGACGATCACGCCACTGTCTTCAAGCTCCTTCCCGCCAAGGAGGCGTTGGGCATGGATCTCACTGAGTCGTTCCAGCTTCTTCCCGAGCAGAGCACGGCTGCGATCATCATTCATCACCCTGAAGCCAAATATTACGCTGTAAGGGGGAACGCTGGTGAGCCCGGTAAGACCGGTGAGATCTCGCTCGCCGAGGCGGGGACGGCGACGTGAGCGACCGCCAGGAGCTGCTTCAACGGCTGCTCGATCCGGAGCAGGTCGTCGTCTTCGACGGCGCGATGGGGACGATGCTCTATTCCAAGGGCGTCTTCATCAACCAGTGCTACGACGAGCTTAACCTCCGCGCGCCCGAGCTCGTGCGCGAAGTACACCGCGCATACGTGAAAGCCGGTGCCGAAGTCATCGAGACGAATACCTTCGGCGCAAGCCGTACCAAGCTCACGGGTTACGGACTCGAGACGCAGGTGCACGCGATCAACAAGGCGGCAGCGACGATCGCCCGCGAAGAAGCCGGCGAAAACGTCCTCGTCGCCGGCGCCATCGGCCCGCTCGGAGTCCGTCTCGAGCCGTACGGCCCGACGTCGCATGAGGAAGCGCGCGCCATATTCGCCGAGCAGATGCGGGGACTGAAGGACGGCGGCGCGGATCTCTTCATCCTCGAGACGTTCGCCGATCTCACCGAGATCGAGGAGGGTATTCTCGCCGCACGTGACGTTGATCCGAACATGCCCGTCATCGCCCAGATGACAATCGGCACGGACTGCCTCACGCCCTACGGCGCATCGGCCGAGGACATCGCGAAGTCGCTCGATGCATTCGGCGCGGACATCATCGGCCTGAACTGCTCGGTCGGGCCGCAGATCATTCTCGACGCGATCGAGAAGATGGCGAGAGTCACACGCAAGAAGCTGAGCGCGCAACCCAACGCTGGAATGCCGCGCGAGGTCCAGGGCCGCAGCATGTACATGGCGAGCCCGGAGTACATGGCGACCTATGCGGCGCATCTGGTCCGAGCCGGAGCGAAGGTCGTCGGCGGATGCTGTGGCACGACGCCCGAGCACATCGCCGCGATGGTCGAGGGAATCCGTCCGCTGTCCCCGAGGCATCCGCGGGTAATACACAGAGGCCGCAGAGCAAGTGCAGAGACCGCAGAGATTCCACACGACAAGCCGGTCGAGCCAATCCCGTTCGGCGAGAGATCGAAGTTCGCGGGCAAGATCGCACGCGGAAAGTTCGTCACGTCGGTCGAGATCGTCCCGCCGCGCGGTGTGGATGCGTCGAAGATGCTGCGCGATACAAAGGCGCTCAAGGACGCAGGCGTTGATGCCGTCAACGTTCCCGACGGCCCGAGAGCACAAAGCCGCATGGGCGCGCTGCTCACCAGTCTTCTCATCGAGCAGCGGGTCGGCATCGAGGCGGTCACGCACTACTGCTGCCGCGACCGCAATCTCCTCGGCATGCTCTCCGACCTGCTCGGCGCATCGGCGATCGGGCTGCGCAACCTGCTCATCATCACCGGCGACCCGCCGAAGATGGGCCCGTATCCCAACGCCACCGCGGTGTTCGACATTGATGCCATCGGCCTCACCAATCTCGTCAACAACCTGAACCACGGCCTCGATCCCGGCGGCAATGCCATCGGCGCACCGACGTGCTTCGCGATCGGAGTCGGCGTGAACCCCGGAGCGATTGACATCGAGCACGAGCTGAAGCGTTTCACCTGGAAAGTCGAAGCAGGCGCCGAGTACGCCATCACCCAGCCGGTGTTCGACGTCGAGCAGCTCGAGAGCTTCCTCGCGAAGCTCGACGGCAATCGCATTCCCATCATCGCGGGCATCTGGCCGCTCGTCTCGCATCGCAACGCCGAATTCCTCGCCAACGAGGTGCCCGGGGTCACGGTGCCGGCTCACATCATCGAGCGGATGCGGAAGGCGAACGAGAAGTCGAAGGAGCACGGCGTGCAGGAAGGCATCGCGATTGCGCGCGAGATGCTCGATCGCGTGCGGCCCTCAGTGCAGGGTGTGCAGGTCTCTGCGCCGTTCGGTAAGGTCGAGCTGGCGCTCGAGGTGTTCAGGGAAACGCTGGCGGCGACAGGCACATGAAAACAGGTTCATCGCGGAATTCTTATCCCGCGACCACCTCCCCCGCCGCGGCTCCAGGCGGTAGAATTGCCAATCCCATCGCTAACGGGCATCAGGAATTGCTTGAACAGCTAGAGAAGGCCCTTTCCGGGAAATACCAGGTCGAGCGCGAGCTCGGTCGTGGCGGCATGGCGACGGTCTACCTCGCCCACGACCTCAAGCACGACCGCGAGGTCGCGCTCAAGGTCCTGCATCCCGAGCTCTCCTCCTCGACGAAGCGCTCTACCTCGCTCGCGGAATCGCCGGAGCGCTTGACTACGCGCATCGCCAGCGGGTGGTCCATCGCGACATCAAGCCCGAGAACATCATGCTTCACGAAGGTGAAGCGATGGTGATGGATTTCGGGATCGCCAAGGCGGTCAGCGTGGCCAGCGGCGACACGCTGACTCAAATGGGCATGATGGTCGGCACGCCCGCGTACGTGAGTCCGGAACAGGCCGCCGGTGAGGCCGAGATAGATGGACGGAGCGATCAGTACAGTCTGGCGTGCATGCTCTTTGAGATTCTCACGGGCACGAAGGCGTTCGAGGGATCGTCCACACAGGCTGTGTTGAGCAAGCGATTCACCGACCCTGTGCCATCTCTCAAGAAAGCCGACCTGACTGTTCCCGACGAGATAGACGAAGCGGTTACGCGCGCCCTCTCGAAAGAGCCTCGCGAGCGGTTCAACACCTCCGGCGAATTCGCCTTCAAGGGAACTACCGAAGACATCCGCCAGGTCGGAAAGAAGCTGGATGTCGCCACGGTTCTCGAGGGAAGCGTCCGCAAGGCGGGGATGAAGCTGCGCATCAACGCGCAGCTCGTGAACGTCGCCGACGGATACCAGCTCTGGTCGCAGCGATACGACCGCGACATGGAGGACGTGTTCGCGATCCAGGACGAGATCGCGCAGAACATCGTCAAGGCACTGCGGGTGATACTCAGCGAGGACGAGAAGCGCGCGATCGAGAAGGTGCCCACGGCCAACGTCGAGGCGTACGAGTGCTATTTGCGAGGCCGCCAGTTCTTCCACCAGTTCCAGAAGTCCGCGCTCGAATTTGCCCGGCAGATGTTCACGCGCGCGATCGAGATTGATCCGACGTACGCGCTGGCATACGCCGGACTCGCTGACTCCTGCTCGCTTCTCTACACGAACTTCGACGCGTCCGAGACGAACCTTCGCAACGCCGACACGGCGAGCCGCCGCGCGCTCGAGCTCGGGCCCGAGCTGGCCGAGGCTCACGTCGCGCGCGGTCACGCGGTTTCGCTGAGCGGAAACCAGGCGGAAGCGGAGGCGGAGTTCGAGACCGCGATGCGTCTCAACCCGCAGCTCTTCGACGCCGCGTACATGTTCGGTCGCGCGCTGCTCGCGCAGGGGCAGCTCGAGCGGGCGGCGGAAATGTTCGACCGCGCGGGAGAGCTTCGTCCCGAGGATTACGTCGTTCCCGGTCTGCTCGGCGGAGCATATGCGGGACTGGGCCGCACGGCCGATGCCCAGCGCGCGTTCAGGCGTCAGCTCGACGCGGCGAGCAAGCGCCTTCAGCTCAATCCTGACGACCCGAGAGCCCTCTACATGGGCGGAGTTGCCCTTGCCCGATTGGGCGAGGGAGCGCGCGCCAGGGATTGGGCCAGCCAGGCCCTCGCCATCAACTCGAACGACGCGACTGTTCTGTACAATGTCGCGTGCATCTTTTCACTCAGCGGTGAGATCGAGGAAGCGATCTCCATGCTCGAGCGCTCTGTCGGCGCGGGGTTCGGACACTGGAGCTGGATTGAGAACGACTCCGATTTCGAGCCGCTTCACAGCCATCCCCGCTACCAGGCGCTGCTCGCCCGCAAGGACCGGTAGCCGCTCACACGGGCTGAACAACATCAACGCAATCCTGAAATGACGACACAAGCCGAAGTGCGCCCCGCACTCACCATCCTCTCCGAAGAAGAGGAGATGTTCCGCGACGCCGTCGCGGCTTTCGTGGAAGCAGAAGTTCGCCCCCGCGTGATGGACATGGAGCGGGCGGCAAAAATAGACCCCGATCTCATCCCCAAGTACTTCGAGCTCGGCCTCATGGGCATCGAAGTGCCCGAGCAGTACGGCGGCGCCGACGGCTCGCTCTTCATGGTCACCCTCGCAGTCGAAGAGATCAGCAAGGTGGACGCTTCCTCCGCCATCCTTTGCGACGTCCAGAACACGCTCGTCAACTATCCAATCAGCCGCTACGGCTCGGATACGCTGAAGTCGAAGTACCTGCCGCGCCTCACATCGGACACGGTTGGAGCGTATGCGCTCTCCGAATCCGGCTCCGGCTCCGATGCTTTCGGACTCGCCGCGCGCGCGGAGAAGAAAGGCGACAAGTGGATCCTCAACGGCGAGAAGCTGTGGATCACCAACGGCCACGAAGCCGGGATCTTCGTCATCTTCGCCAACGCGAATCCGTCGGCCGGCTACAAGGGAATCACGGCGTTCATCGTCGAGCGCGATTCCCCCGGATTCTCCGTCGGCAAGAAGGAGGACAAGCTCGGCATCCGCGCCTCCAGCACGGTCGAGCTGCTGCTCGACAACTGCGAAGTTCCGGAGGAGAACGTGCTCGGGCCGGTCGGTCAGGGATACAAGATCGCAATCGAAACGCTCAACGAAGGCCGCATCGGCATCGGCGCGCAGATGATCGGCGTCGCACAGGGCGCACTCAAGGCCGCGGTGCAGTATCTCAACGAGCGCAAACAGTTCGGCAAGTCGCTCAGCGAGTTCCAGGGCATCCAGTTCCAGGTCGCGCAGGCCGCGACGGATCTCGAAGCCGCGCGGCTCATGGTGTACAACGCGTCGCGCCTCAAGGACGCGGGACGCGACATCGCCCGCGAAGGCGCGATGGCGAAGCTCTTCAGCTCGCAGGTCTGCGAGCGCGTAACGTCACTGTGCGTCGAGCTGTTCGGCGGGTACGGGTATACGAAGGACTACCCGGCCGAGAAGTTCTATCGCGACGCCAAGATCGGCGCGATCTATGAAGGAACCTCCAACATGCAGCTCCAGACGATCGCCAAAGCGGTCCTGAAAGGATGACGATGACAAGTATCACCCGACGTTGTTTCCAGATTCTCGCAATTTTCTCCACGCTCTCTGCGATTGGAACACTGGCTGGGGCGCAGATCGCCACCTCCGAGTACGCAACCCGCCGCGCCGCACTGGCAGAGCGGCTCCAGAATGGAATCCTCGTCGCACTCGGCTCCCCCGAGCCCGAAGAGGATTACATCTCGTTCAACCAGAATTCGCCGTTCAGATATCTGACCGGGTTCAACGAGCCGGAAGGCGCGCTGGTGATGGTGATCCGCAACGGCGCGATCGTTGGCACGCCGATGCTGTTCGTCCAGCCGAGCGATCCCGCGCGCGAGGTCTGGACCGGCCACCGCCTCGGCCTCGATGGCGTGAAGACGATGCTCGGCTTCGACGGCCGCCCGTTCGTATCGCTCGGCGCCGTTGTGGATACGCTGCTCTCACGAGACACGACCGCCGTTCTCCGCACAGTCGGCGCCTTCAACCCGGCGGGTCCGATCATGACGCGCGACGACCAGATCGTCGGCACCCTGATCAGGAATCACGTCGGGACGAAGGTCGATTCCGCCAACGCCGATGTGAGAGCCCTCCGCCGCGTGAAGTCAGCGGCCGAGCAGGACTTCATTCGCCGAGCGGTCAACGTCACAGTCGGGGCGCAGCGCGACGCCATGCGGCTCATCGAGCCGGGGGTGAACGAGTTCGAGGTGCAGGCGCTGATCGAGTACGACTTCCGTCGAAATGGCGCGGATCGCCCATCGTTCTCGACGATCGTGGGATCGGGACCGAATTCGACGACCCTGCACTACAACGCCGACGACCGCTTCATCGAGAAGGACGACATCATCGTCATGGATATCGGAGCGTCTTACCGCGGCTACGCGGCCGACGTTACGCGATCGGTCCCGGCGAGCGGAACTTTCTCTCCCGTTCAGCGCGACATCTATACCGCCGTCCGGGCAGCGCAGGCATCCGGGGAGCGCGCGGCGATAGTCAACGGGCCAGGACACGCAATGACCGACTCGGCCGTTGCGTCACTCGGCGCATCGCTTACGCGGCTCGGTCTCATCGAAGCCCCCAGCGCGACGTATGACTGCGACGTTTCGGCGAGCCGTCAGTGCGCGCAACGCTTGCTCTACTACATGCACGGCCTCGGACACGGGATCGGACTCGACGTCCACGATCCCGGCTCGGCGCCGAACAACGGCACGCTCGTTCCGGGCACCGCATTCACCATCGAGCCGGGCATCTATGTGCGCGGCAATCTGCTCGACATCATCCCCAACACGCCGAAGAATCAGGCGATGATCGCGAAGATCCGCCCCGCCGTGCAGAAGTACGCCAATATCGGCGTGCGCATCGAGGACGACTACATGGTCACGCCGGCAGGCGTCGAGTGGATCTCGCGCGCGCCGCGGGAAATGGCCGAGATCGAGGCGATCATGAAGGAGAAGTGGAGCGGCCCCGCGCCGCGCGACGCCGCTACTGTTGAAGCGTACCGGTCAACAGGCCGTCGCGTACCCTGATCGCTTTCGGCGTCGCGTTCGTCATCTCGACGAGCCGCCGCGCCTCGATAGTTCTGAACTTCGCCGGGGCATTCAGCGTGAGACGCTGGGTGCCCCGCATTATTTCCACCGGAATCATCTCGCCGGGTGGTGTTGCCGCGTACTTCGCGTTGAACTTGTCCTGGAACGCGGGGTCGGAAACGTCCAGACCACCGATCGTCAGCAGGTAATCGCCGAGCTTCGCTCCAGCAACGTTGCCCGACCCGCCGATGACGACCTGCATCACCCGCAGCCCCTGGTCGTCGCCTGACACCGCAAGACCGAGCGAAGGAAGCACGGACCGCTCGACCATCAGACGCAGGCCGGCGAGCGGAAGCACGCTGTCATACGGAAAGGGCTCGCGGCCGTTTACATACCTTTTCTCGAATTCGGCGAAGGATTTTCCGCCTGCTGCCTTCGATACCGACGCCCACCACTCCGCGTTCGTGAATCCCTTCCCCCGCTTGTAAGTCGTCTCGTATAGCTCGCGCATGACCGTGTCGAGCGAGCGCTGGCTGTCGCTCGCGTCGCGGATCATGATGTCGAGCAGCAGCCCGGCGACGGATCCCTTGTCGTAGTAGAGATCCTTCGTGCCGTTGACGGGACTGATCCACGCCGAGAGCGACGCATCCTCGAGAGCGGTAGGCACGCTCTCGGCGATGGTGTCCATCTTTCCTTTTGTCGTCGTATAGAACGCGCGCGGCGTGACTGTCTTGCCACGAACCTGCGTGAGATCAGCGTAATAGTCGGTGACCCCCTCGCTGATCCAGAGGAGAGTCGTCGGCTGTTCCCTGTCGTACTGATACGGCACCATCTCCGCCGGCCTGAGCCGTTTCACGTTCCACGCGTGGAAAACCTCGTGAGCGTAGAGCGACGTGAGGAACGGATTGCCGAGCACCTCGCTGGAGACGATGTCGAAGTGCGAATTCTGATGCTCGATACCGGCGGCGCCGCCAAGGGAAAAATCGGGATCGGCGACCTGCATGACCGTGTAGGTGTCCCACGGCACTTCGCCGAATATCATCGCCTGCCAGGGTATGATCCTTCCGAGCTGCTCGAATGCCCCGGCGCGTGCCCCGGCGCGTGCCGCGGCCGTGACGCTGCCGGTCGGATAACTCGCGAACCGCAGCGTCTTCCCCACCACGCGCGTGCTGTCCATGTCGAACCTGCCCACGAAGAAGGGCATGTCCACGAGATCGTGATAATTCGACGCCGTGAACGTGTTTGGCGTCGCCGCCGGGGTCATGCCGGTGGCGACTCGCCACGCGGTGTCGGTGTGCACCGTGACGGTCGCGGCGAAATCGGTTCCGCGCCCCTCGGGATAGAGAAAGAGATTCGTCCCGTTGAAGAACGCGAAGTTCGGCTTTGACCACGACATGGCATTGTCGAGAGAGTCGGCCCTGTACTGGAAGGCCACTCTTACGTCACCGCCCAGCGGCACGCTGATGCGCCACGTATCGGGGTCGGCCTTGTCCCAGTCGAGCGAATCACCGCCGGCCGTAGCGGTGAAGTAATTCACGAACCGCGCGTAGTTGCTGATCTCGTACGCGCCCGGCGTCCATGCCGGCAGCGACAGCAGAACGTCACCGCCTCCCGCAGCCGTGAACGTCATGGATACGTCTATGGTGCGCGACTGGGCGGTGGCGGAGTCGAACGTCACGTCATAGCGAATGCGCGAGACAGGCGCCGAGCGCGGCGTCTGCGAACTCGCGGGGCCAGCAAGAAGCGCCGCGAGCGAGATAATCAGCAGTTGTTTCACATGCATACGTTACAGCCATGCAATTAGGCGTGCTATATTCGCTGACCCGATAACAGAGCGCGGCGAAACCGCCGCCGGAGACAACCCAGCATGTTCAACGACGACGCCCTCGGATTCCTCAAGCAGCTCCTCGACAGCCCCGGACCCTCCGGTTTCGAGTCGGCTCCCGCCAAGGTCTGGCGTGAAGAAGCCGCAAAGTTCGCCAGGGTTCGCGGCGACGTCGCGGGCAACAGCATCGCGGAAGTGAATTCGCAGGGCTCGCCGACGATCATGCTGGCCGGCCACATAGACGAGATCGGCGTCATCGTCACCTACATTGATGACGAAGGCTATGCCTACATCTCGGGAATCGGCGGATGGGATCCCCAGGTGCTCGTCGCTCAGCGGATCCGCTTCATCGGCCGTGATGGTGATGTCTTCGGTGTGGTCGGCAAGAAGCCGATTCACCTCATGAAGACCGAAGACCGCAAGAAGGCGTCGAAGATAACGGACCTGTGGGTGGACATCGGCGCCACCACGAAGAAGGAGGCCGAGGAGCGGCTGTCCGTCGGCGACGCGGGAGTAATTGACTCACGCCTGATGGAGTTCCCGAACGGACTGATCGTGTCGCGTTCCATTGACGACCGGATCGGCGCATTCATCGTCCTCGAGGCGTTGCGGCGGTACGCCGAGTCGCCGGGTTCGGCGCACGTCGTGGCAGTGGCGACGACGCAGGAGGAGATCGCGTGGCGCGGGGGCGGGGCACTCATCTGCGCGACGCGCGTGAATCCGCAGATGGCGCTGGTGGTGGACGTGACCTTCGCCAGCGACCACCCGCAGGTCGAGAAGAAGGAGATCGGCGAATCGAAGCTGGGCGGAGGCCCCGTGTTCGCCCGGGGGTCCATCATCTCGCCCGTCGTGTTCAACCTCCTGCGGAAGACCGCCGAGGAGAAGAGCATTCCGTTCGCCGTGCATGCGGCGGGACGGGATACGAGCACCGACGCGGATGCGATCCACATCGCCCGCGAGGGGATCGCGACCGGGCTCGTCTCGGTGCCGAACAGGTACATGCATTCGCCGAACGAGATGGTGTCGCTTGCCGACGTGGATCACACCGCCACGCTGCTGGCGGAAGTGTGTCGCGCGGTCAACAACGACACCGATTTCACGGCCCGGTAACCGAAGCTGTCGCGAGGATCTGCCGTGCGTTCGTTCAGGCGTATAGCTTCAGAACGAACCTCCCAACCCAGACACCAATGAAAAGAACGATTCTGCGGCCTCTCGCCGCTTCGAGCATCATCATCGCTCTCGGTGCGTGCACTTCCGGCATGCGCGCACCCGAGCTTTCCCTGGGCCAGGCGATCGCTGATTCCACCGCTATCCGCGGTGACATCGCCTACCTCGCGAACGACCGGCTCGAGGGCCGCCTGACCGGAACACCCGGAAACGATTCAGCCGCCGCGTATATCGCGCGGCGATATGCCGCGCTCCGACTTCGCGCTCCATATCCGGGATACTATCAGAATTTCGTCGCACGGCCGGCGGCCGCGGCTCATACGGGCGATACGACAGGACTCGTGACCCGGAACGTCGTCGCCATCCTTCCGGGCAGCGATCCCGCCGCAAAAGGCCAGTACATCGTGCTCGGCGCGCATTTCGACCATCTCGGCAAGAGCGCGCAGTTCTCTCTAGACCCGGAGGCGAAGGACGCGATCAGGAACGGCGCCGACGACAACGCGTCGGGGACAGCGGCGATACTTCAGCTGGCGCGGATGCTCTCGGTGGTTCGGCCGCGGCATTCGATCATATTCGTGAATTTCAGCGGCGAAGAGGAAGGCCTGCTCGGATCACAGTACTTCGTTGACAACTCGCCGGTGCCGCTCGACAGCATCGTCACGATGCTCAACTTCGACATGGTAGGCCGTCTCAAGGACAAGAAGCTGTTCGTCTACGGAACCGCCACCGCGACCGAGCTTGCCGCACTCGTGGACAGCGCCAATACCAGGTCGCCGCCGGAGTTCAGCCTTCAGGGCGGCGGCGACGGATTCGGATCGTCCGACCATGCCTCGTTCTACGCGAAGAACATTCCCGTCCTGCACTTCTTCACCGACAGCCACGAGGACTACCACCGCGCGACCGACGACGTCGAGAAGATCAATGCCGCCGGTGAAGCAGGAGTCGTCAATCTCGCATTGCGCCTCGTCAAGTCCATTGACGCCCGGCCCACGCGCCTCAGCTTCGTTCGTTCCACGACGCCTTCAAGGATGAGCACGAGCCGCAGCCAGGGATCGCAAGTGTTCCTCGGCTCGGTGCCCGACATGTCCGCCGGCACCGTGCCAGGCCTCAGACTCACCGGTGTTCGGCCCGGAAGTCCCGCGGAGAAAGGCGGGCTCGCTGCAAACGACATCATCGTCGAGCTCGGCGGCGTCGCCGTGGCGGACCTGCAGGGCTACAGCGACGCGCTCTACGCGCACAAGCCGGGCGACGTGGTGAAGGTCGTGTTCCTGCGAGATGGCAAGCGGATGGAAACGTCGGTGACTCTGGGCAGCCGGGGCGGCTGACCGCGGGCGAGGAGCGATGCCCGAACCGATCCCCGCTCCTCGCGAGTCCGGCTTCACCGCAACGACGACGGCCCCGCTCTACTGGGTCGCCTACGGGCCGCCCGCGGCCGGGAAGCTGCTCGTGCTCCACGGGGGGCCGGGCGCGCATCACGACTATCTGATCCCGCAGATGCTCCATCTCGCGAAGCGATACAACGTCATCCTCTACGATCAGCGCGGTGGGGGCCGGTCGAGATCGGACGACCGCGAGGAAATCACGTGGCGCACGCACGTCGCGGATCTCGATGCGGTGATTCATGAGCTCGAAATCCCTTCGCCGTCAATCGTCGGGTACTCGTTCGGTGGAATGCTCGCACTGCTCTACTGCATCGAGGCGAACGGGAACGATCGCATGGAAATGCCGTCGCGGCTGGCTCTCATTGATACGGCGCCGTTGAGAATGGAATACAGGAAGCAGTTCGAGGCCGAGTTCGCGAGACGGCAGAACGGAATGGAGATCCGCCGCATGCGAGAGGAGCTCGCCGCATCCGGCCTGCGCGAAACGGATCCCGCGGAGTACAGGCAGCGGACCTTCGAGCTCGCCGTGGCAGCCTATTTCGCCGATCCCGCGAAAGCGCGGAAGCTCACGCCCTTCAGGGTGACCGCCCGGGTTCAGCAATCCACCTGGGAAAGCCTGGGGGCTGACTACGATCTGATCCCCGACCTGAAGCCGATGGGATTCCCCACCCTGTTCGTCCACGGCCGTGACGATCCAATTCCCGCGGCGTCATCCATTGAGGCCTCCAAAGCGATGGAAGCGCAGCTGGTTCTTCTGGACGACTGCGGGCATGTACCATACGTTGAACAGCCCGGCCAGTTGTTCGCGGCGCTGGATAAGTTCCTCGCCGCGTCGGACTCCCCGTTGACGCGCGGTTAGCGATGTCGGATTTCGGTATAGTTCAACAGCATCTTTCGACCATCGAAATGGACGGCAAGCCGTGCGCGGTGTCCGTCCGCATCGCTTACGACGGCATCGAGTACATTGGCCGGCTGTTCTTCGGCGAACCCGAGACCGGTCAGAGCATCCCGGACCACGGGGCGATTCCCGGCCGCACGGTCGAAGAGGCCATCGAGTTCGCGCGACGGCTCAACGTCGAGGACTTCACGCGCCGATACCTTCGCGCCAAAGCCGACAAGCGCCGCTACACGTCGCTGCGCAAAGCTACCGACGAGATACTGATGAAGATCAAGTACATGAACCGCGTCTCGATCAACATGCGCAACGGGCTGCTCGACCATGAAGGCGCGAAGCAGGAGATCGAGCTCATCCAGCGTCAGCTTCATGAGATGATAGACCGGATGCCCGGTCATGCCGGCACGGAAGGGTGATCCGCCTGCATCGTTGAGTGAAAAAGCCGGCCCCCAACGCCGCGGCGAGGAATCCCGCCAAGCGCAAAAAGAAGCGCGGCGCCGAGCTGAAGGAGCACGCGCTCGAGATTCTTGCGCGCCTCAAGCGGGAATATCCGGATGCGCACTGCGAGCTCGACTTCGAGACACCCCTTCAGCTGCTCATCGCGACCATTCTCAGCGCGCAATGCACCGACAAGCGCGTCAACATGGTAACACCGGAGCTTTTCAGGACGTTCCCCGATGCCCGCGCACTCGCCGCGGC
This sequence comes from Gemmatimonadaceae bacterium, assembly GCA_030647905.1. NCBI lineage: Bacteria > Pseudomonadati > Gemmatimonadota > Gemmatimonadia > Gemmatimonadales > Gemmatimonadaceae > Gemmatimonadaceae bacterium. Next base: position 82,187 of record JAUSJA010000026.1, read on the forward strand.
TGACGTCACGGTCCTCGAGGATCTGATCAGGAGCACCGGCTTCTTCCGCAACAAGACGAAAAGCCTGCTGGGCATGTCGGCCGCCCTCGTCGAACGGCACGGCGGCGAAGTGCCATCAACGATGGACGAGCTGGTCCATCTGCCCGGAGTGGGCCGGAAGACCGCCAACGTCGTGCTCGGCAACGCCTTCGACATCAACGAAGGCATCGTCGTAGACACCCACGTCGGGCGCCTCGCCCTCCGACTCGGCCTAATTGATCAGGGGGATCCGGTCAAGATCGAAAAGGCGCTCATGCCATTGATTCCCCGCGAGGACTGGGCACTCGTCTCGCACCTGCTCATCTTCCACGGGCGGAGAGTCTGTATCGCCCGGGCACCCAGGTGCGCGTCCTGCGTCCTCTCCGATGTCTGCCCGTCGGCCCGGCTTTGATGTATTTTCACCGTTCTACCCTCTGAAATACGATGACCAGATACGCAACCATAGAGACCAACCGCGGCATCATGACCGCTGAGCTGTACGACAAGGAAGCGCCGAACACCGTCGCCAACTTCGAGAAGCTCGCCAACGACGGCTATTACGATGGAATCAGGTTTCATCGCGTTATTTCCGGATTCGTCGTACAGGGCGGCGACCCGTACTCGCGCGACCTGCCGGAAGGCGATCGCCGCATCGGCACCGGTGGCCCGGGCTACAAGATCGACTGCGAAACCGCCGGCAATCCGCACAAGCATGAGCTGGGCTCGCTTTCCATGGCACACGCCGGGAAAAACTCCGGCGGCAGCCAGTTCTTCATCGTCCTCGACGAAGGCAACACCCGCCACCTGAACGGTGTCCATACCGTGTTCGGCAAGGTTACCGACGGGCTGGACATCGTGACGGCCATCAAGCCGAACGACAGCATGACCAAGGTGCGCGTGTCCGACACGCCCTCTTCCAAGGAGTAGTAATCCAATGGCTGCCCCCAGACCCAAGAGCCCGGACCTCGGCGCCGCCTTTGCCGGGCTCGTGCTCGGTGGATCGGTGATGTTCCTCATCATTCTGACCATCGTGTGGCTCACGAACTCCCACTTCGCGGCCGAGAAGGCAGTGGAGAAGCAGCAGCATGCGACGCCGGTGGCGACCGCACCCGCTCCCGCCGTTCCCGCCGCCACCCCTCAGAGCCCGCCTCCCGCGACGCGCTAGGGAAGTACCTGGAAGCCCAACAGCGGGCGGCATGGAGGCGTAAGACCGACGTGAACCGCTCGTTCCCCGATAGCCATTCAACAACAAGCCGGACCGGTGCGTATCCCTGATGAGGAACGCGCGCTGGCTGAACGGGCCCGCGCAGGCGATAACGAAGCCTTTGCGGGCCTGGTGCGTTTGCACCAGCGGCGCGCGTACCTCGTGGCGCGGGCGATCGTAACCGTCCATGAGGACGCGGAAGACGCTGTCCAGGAAGGATTCGTCCGGGCGTGGCAGGCGCTCGACAGGTTCGATCCGACGCAGGGCTTTGCGGCGTGGCTGAACCGTATCGTCGCCAACGCCGCGCTCGACATCGCACGGCGACGGAAGGTGAGAGCGACCGACGAGCTGAGCGACGCGCTTCAATCGCCTTTCCGGGACCCCGCGCAGGACGCGGAGCTGAAAACGCGCCTCACTGAGGCGCTGGCCCAGCTCCCGGAACGGGCAAGATCGGTGATCGTGCTTCACGATGTTGAAGGATTCACACACGTGGAGATCGGAGAGATGCTCGGTATCCCGGGCGGCACGGCAAGATCCGATCTACATCATGCGCGGCAGAAGCTGCGCGGGCTTTTGAAGGACCTGAGGGGATGACACATGAGCGATGAACTGAAATTTCCTGATTCCGCCGCGAGAGCCGATCGCGACTCGTTGCCCGAGTCGCTGAACGGCATCATTCGCGACGCGTATGCGCCGCCCGCCGGACCCGGCGGAGCGGAAGCGTACTGGGCGGGGTTGGAGCAGCGTATCATGGCCCGTATCGCGGCCGAGGGTGCGGGCGACGGACGCTGGTGGACCGTGCTCGCTCCGTGGGCGCGCGCCGGCCTCGTCGCCGCCGCGGCGATCTTCGCGCTCGCCGGTGTCATCAACGAGCGCCTCGGCGATGCCGAATCGCAGCTTGCCTACGAATCCGTCGTCGAGGCGACCACTCCCGAGGTGCTTTCGACTTCGGAAGAGCTCCTTACGGTGCAGAGTGGGCCGGATAACGACGGCGCCGCGCTCCGTTACTTCCTTTCACACTAACGAGATCCTTCGATGCAGCGCTCCAAGAGCTACGCATTGCTGTTCCTGCTCGCCGCTTTCGTGGCGGGAGTCGCGCTCGGCTTTACCGCCGACCGCCTTCTCCTGACGCGCGGCGGGCATGGCCGAAGCGACCGTCCATCACGCAACCGGATGGCGAAAGAGCTGGGCCTGACACCCGCTCAGCGCGCGCAATTCGATTCGATCACGACCTCGAGGCGGACGCAGATGCGCGAGCTGTTCAAGCCGCTCCGTCCGCAGATGGACTCGCTGCAGAAGGTCGCGAAAATCATCGGCGACAGCACGCACGAGCAGCTCAAGCGGGTGCTCACTCCCGGGCAGGCCAGGAAGCTTGACGAGATGCGCGAGCACGGACGCAAGCGGGCCGCCGAGGCGCGTGCGCCTGGCGACAGCGGCAGAGACAGACCAACTCCGATACCGTAAATGAGACTTTCAGCAGCCATAGCAGCATCGTTTTTCGCGATCCCGCTGGCACTCGGCGCGCAGACATCCGATACCGCCGCGACACCGATGACGCTCGCCGAGGCGATTCGTCTCGCGCAGCAGAACGCTCTTACGACGGTTCAGGCGCGCGGCTCGATCCGCACGTCCGAGCTGAGCGTGAAGCAGTCGTATGCGGCATTTCTCCCGAGCTTCTCGCTTTCCGCTGGAACGCAGCGGCAGAGCGGCGATCGCTTCGACACACAGGGCAACCTCGTTCCGTTCACGGGAAACCCGTCGAACTATTCGACGGGTATCCAGAGCAGTCTTCAGCTTTTCGATGGCGGCCGTCGTTTCTTCGACGTGAAGAGATCGAAGGCCGATGTGGACGCCGCCGAGGCGGGCGAGACGGCGTCGCGATTCCAGGTCGCGCTGCAGGTAAAGCAGCAGTACTACAACATTCTCGCCGCGCGTGAATCGCAGAGCGCGGCCGAAGCGCAGATCGAGCAGACGACGCAGCAGCTGAACGCGTCATCGCTCCGGCTTCGCGCCGGCGCGGCGACAGTTTCCGATTCGCTCCGTTCTGTCGTTCAGCTCGGCAACGCGCGTCTCGCGTTGCTCACCGCGCAGAACAATCTCCAGCTCGCCAACGCGACGCTGACGCGCCTCGTCGCGTCGTCCCGCCCCATTACCGCGACCGTGTCGGATACGGTGGACCAGCAGGTAGTGATCCCTGACATCGCCGAGCTCGACGCTCTTGTTCAGCGCGCGCCGGCGATTCAGCAGGCCGATGCCCAACTGGCGTCGGCGCACGCCAGTCTCCGCTCGGCGAAGACGTCTTATCTGCCGACCGTAAACATGAACTTCAACCGCAGCGGGAGCGGACTCGATCCGCAGTTCGGCATCGGCGACAAGCGCTATGCGTACAACCAGAACCTGAGCTTCAGTCTCAACTTTCCCCTGTTCAACAACCTGACCCGCGAAGTCAACGTCGCGAGGGCGATCGTCGCCGAGGATGTGGCTGAAGTCGCGGCGCGCGACGCGAAGCTCCTCGCGCACCAGACGCTCGTGCAGTCACTCGGGCAGATGCAAACCGCGCTGGCGCAGGTGGCGATTCAGACCACGTCCGTCGCCGCCGCAACCGAAGACCTGCGCGTGCAGAAACGCCGATACGAGCTGGGCGCAACGACATTGCTCGATCTGCTCACTTCACAGACCCAGCTCGACACCGCTCGCTCCGCTCTCATCAGGGCGCGTTATGACTACCGTGTGGCCAAGGCGCAGCTCGAAGCGCTGATCGGCCGTGACCTTTAGGAGAAGACCTTGAACAGAAAGACAATTCTCGCGCTGGCGGCATTCACTGCACTGGCGTGCTCGAAGAAGAAGGATCAGGTGCTCACCATTCCCGTCGAGCCCGTGCAGCGGCAGACGATCGTCGTGAGCGCGGACGCCACTGGTGTAGTGGAGCCGATCAATGTCATCGAGGTCAAATCCAAATCCTCTGGTCAGATCGTCGCGATGCCTGTCGAGACAGGCACCTACGTGAAGCCGGGCGATCTCCTGGTGCAGCTCGACACGCGTGACACGCGCAACGCGTATGCACAGGCCAAGGCCGACCTCGACGCCGCCCTGATCAAGCTGCGCGTCTCGAAGACGGCGCGTGACCGCGCTACCAAGCTCTTCACCGAGCGCATCATCACGTCCGCCGAGAACGAGGCGGCCGAGGTGGATTACGCCAACTCGCAGGCGGCCGTGCTGCGGAACCGCGCGTCGCTCGACCTCCGCGCGCAGAGCCTGGAGGACGCGACCGTGCGCGCTCCCGTCGCCGGCACCGTCATCGAGAAGAGCGTCGCGCTCGGCCAGGTGATCGCATCGGGCACCGGTACCTTCGGCGGAGGGACGACCATCCTCAAGATGGCCGACCTCACCAAGGTGCGCGTGCGCACTCTGGTGAACGAGACCGATATTGGAAAGGTTCGCGCGGGACTTCCGGCGACGGTGACCGTGGACGCGTATCCTGACCGGCCGTTCAACGGAACAGTCGAGAAGATCGAGCCGCAGGCGACCATCCAGCAGGCCGTGACGATGTTCCCCGTGCTGGTGAGCATTGACAACGTGAGTGGATTGCTGATGCCGGGCATGAACGGCGAGGTATCCATCGAGGTGGAGCGTCGCGACAACGCGCTCGCCATCTCGAATGACGCCGTGCGCAGCCCGAACGAGATCGTTTCGGTGGCGACTCTGCTCGGCCTCAATCCCGATTCCGTCCGCGCACAGCTTGCGTCCCAGGGTGGCGGCGGATTCCACCGTGGTGGAGCGGCTGGCCAGAACGGAGGCGTGGCAAACGCCAGTCAGACTGGCGGGACCAGCGGGACCAGCGGGAACACGGCCGCCGCGGGCGGACAGCGGGGTGGATTCAATCTGCCGGCTGTGACCGACCAGCAGTGCCAGAAAGTCACGGAGACGCTCGCGAAGCATCCCGACGTGCAGACCAAGCTCTCCGACCTTCGCACGAAGATGATGAACGGGGAGCTCGACCGTCAGGCGATGCAGGCGGAGTCACAGAAGATCTATTCGGCGATCGGTCTCGACGCGTCGGTTGCGCGCGCGTGCAACTTCCGCCAGCACGGAGGTCAGACGGCCGCGACGGGCCAGTCCGGCGCGAACGGCGGCCAGCGTGGGGGACGCCGCGGGATGGTATTCACCGTAAAGGGCGGCAAGTACACGCCGAAGGTCGTTCGTCTCGGCGTGAGCAACTACGACGTATCGGAAGTCCTGTCGGGACTGAGTGAGGGTGATTCGGTCGCCATCCTCAATGTTGCGGCGATGCAGGCGAAGCAGCAGGCTGACATGGACCAGGTGAGAAACCGTGGCGGTGTCCCGGGCCTTCAGCGCCAGCAGACGGCTGGCGGTCAGGCGGGCGGTCAGGCGGGCGGTCAGGGCGGAGCAGGCAGAATGGGCGGCGCCGGCGGCGGCACCCAGAGATGAGGAGGGGCTGATGACAGCACCGGTTCAGAAAAGCGAAGAGCGAGGCGTCAAGCTCCGCGGCGCCAGCGCGGACCATGACAGTTCGAAGAGCGGCGGCCGTCGCGCCCAGATTCCCGCCGCCGGCATCATGCTCGCGAAGGAGATCGTGCTCGTCGCGCTCGGCGCGCTGCGCGCCAATAAGCTGCGGTCGTTCCTCACGATGCTCGGCATCGTGATCGGAGTCGCCGCGGTGATCGCGATGGTCGCGATCGGCAAGGGCGCGCAGAATTCGATCAGCCAGCGGATCGCCGGACTCGGAACGACGCTGCTCACAGTGCGTCCCGGAGCGCGCCGGGGAATGGGCGTCGCCACCGAGAGCAACGAGAAGCTGACCATCGAAGACGCCGATGTGCTGTCTAAGCGCGGCCAGTATTTCGCTGCCGTCGGGCCGGAGATGAACAAGCGCACGCTGCTCCAGTACGGCTCTCTCAACGCGCAGACTCAGGTCACCGGCGCCAAGCCGGAGTTCCTCGCGATTCGGAAGTTCACGGTGGCCGCGGGCCGTTTCTTCAACGAGGGCGAAGAGGCCGGGATGCGTCGTGTCGCCGTACTCGGATCAGCCGTCATTGACAATCTCGGACTGCAGACACCCGAAGCGATCGTCGGCGAGAACGTGAGAATCGGCGGGCTTCAGTTCGAGGTTATCGGCGTGATGGCGTCGAAGGGACAGGCCGGCGGATTTGGAAACAATCCCGACGACATCGTCATCATTCCGCTCTCCACGGCGCGCTATCGGCTGATGGGCACGCCGAATCTCAACTCGATCAGCGTCCTCGCGATCACGGAGGACAAGATCCCGGAAGCGCAGGCCGAGATTCAGTCCATCCTGCGGCGCCAGCACCGCCTCACCGCCGGTAAGAAGGACGACTTCGACATCCGCAACCAGGCCGAGTTCCTGACCACGTTCGCCGAGACGACGAAGACGTTCACGTTCCTGCTCGCGGGCATCGCCGCGGTGAGCCTTCTCGTCGGCGGAATCGGCATCATGAACATCATGCTCGTGTCCGTCACCGAGCGCACGCGCGAGATCGGCGTGCGCAAGGCGCTGGGCGCGACGAAGGTCGCGATCCTCTTCCAGTTCCTGATCGAGGCGATAGTGCTTTGCCTCCTCGGCGGACTGGTCGGTGTGGTGGTGGGAGCCGGCGGGGCGTTTGCGCTCAGCAAGCTTGGCGGATTCAACACCACGGTGGACATCTCATCGGTGATTCTGGCGTTCGTCTTCTCCGCCACTGTCGGAGTTCTCTTCGGCGTGTGGCCCGCAAGACGCGCGGCGGCACTCGATCCGATCACCGCTCTGAGGTACGAGTAGCGGCCTGAAAAACTACGGAACCGAGAAAAGACGGGCTCCGATTTCGGGGCCCGTCGTCGTATTCCTGGAACCTCAGTGCGCGATCAGACCGATTCGTCGGCCTTTCTCTCGCCCTTGCCGAAGTTCTTCTGGATCCTCCCCTTGAGCTCCTCCACGCGGCCCTTGATGTGCTCGCTCCTGTTGTCGGTCGCGTCCCCGAACTTGCCACGCACCTTGCCTTTCATCTCTTTCGCCGCGCCCTTCACTTCGTTCTTGAGTCCGCGGCTTTTCAGATCCTTGTCCATATATTCCTCCGGTTAGACTTGCGCTTGATCGATTGGCCGCGCTTTGCGGCACAGAATACAAATGCAATGGGTGTGCCCGTCATCGTGTAAACGGTGACCGAGCTTGGGGACGGGTTCTGGCGAGTGGTGGCGAAGTTCGGATTCATGGAGAAGGCCGACGTCCCCCAGGTGCTCGCACGAGCGAAGGAGATGGGGGTCATAGCCGATCGGCGCGACACCACCCAGATCAAGATCTAGCGGGTGTCCGCTTGCCCCGCCGAAGCGACCTGTTGAGATTCCTTGGCCTTGGGCCCGGTTTCCGGCAGCCCGTCAATCGAACCAGGTCGACACATCAGTACAAATCCGGAGACGCACCCCGGCGGGATGCGCCTCAGACAATTAACCGTTGTTGCACTCGGCGTCGTCTATGGCGACATCGGGACGAGCCCGCTCTACGCCCTCCGCGAATGCTTCAAGGCGGAATATGGAATCAGCGCCACGCCGGCGAACATCTATGGCGTTCTCTCGCTGGTCGTGTGGGCTCTCATCCTCGTCGTCAGCGTCAAGTACCTGATCTTCATCCTCCGCGCGGACAACCGGGGTGAAGGCGGCGTGCTCGCGCTTCTCGCACTGCTTCTCCAGCAGCAGCAACGGGAAGGCGACAAGCTCCGAAAGAAGATCATCATCGTGCTCGGCCTCTCCGGCGCGGCGCTGCTCTACGGCGACGGTGTCATCACGCCGGCAATCTCCGTTCTCGGCGCGATGGAAGGACTCGAAGTGATAACGCCGAAGCTCACGGTCGCCGTGGTTCCTCTTACGCTCGTGGTCCTGCTGACGCTGTTCCTCGTGCAGAAGAAGGGCACGACCGGCGTCGGGCGCGTCTTCGGGCCCATCATGGCGCTGTGGTTCGTAACCATCGGAGCGCTCGGCGCGTACGAGATCATGATCGCGCCCGAGATTCTCGCCGCGGTCAATCCCCTGTACGGGGTCAGATTCTTCGCGGCGTACGGCAGGCAGGCCTTCGTTCTGCTCGGCGCGGTTGTTCTCGTCGTGACGGGAGGTGAGGCGCTTTACGCCGATATGGGACACTTCGGAGCGAGGCCGATCAGGCTGGCATGGTTCGGGCTCGTGCTCCCAGCCCTTCTGCTCAATTACTTCGGGCAGGGCGCGCTCGTTCTGCGGGAGCCCGCGGCGGCAGCGAATCCGTTCTACCTCCTTGCCCCTCGAGTGCTTCTCTATCCGATGGTCGCGCTGGCCACGATGGCGGCGATCATCGCCTCACAGGCCCTCATCTCCGGCGCGTTCTCCCTGACCCAGCAGGCGGTCCAGCTCGGCTATTCACCGCGTGTGAACATCATTCACACATCGAAGAGCGAAGCGGGACAGATCTACAGCCCCGAGGTCAACACCGCGCTGATGGTCGGTTGCCTCCTCATCGTGCTCGGCTTCAGGTCCTCCAGCGCACTCGGCGCGGCGTACGGCATCGCCGTCACCGGTACGATGGCAATCACCACGATCCTTTTCTACATGCTGGCGCGGTCGCGGTGGAACTGGAGCATCGCGAAGGCCGGCTCTCTCGCCGGGTTCTTCCTCATCATAGACCTGGCCTTCTTCGGCTCCAACGCGCTCAAGATCCTGCATGGCGGGTGGGTTCCGATCGTGATCGGCCTCGGACTCTTCACTCTGATGACAACGTGGTACACCGGCCGGCGCATCGTCCTGAAGCTGCTGCACCGCGGATCGCTTCCGATCGAGATGTTTCTCAACTCGGTCGCAGAGCACAAGCCGGTGAGAGTTCCCGGCACCGCGGTGTTCATGACGTCGGATCCCGACGGCGCACCACTCGTGCTTCTGCATCACCTCAAGCACAACAAGGTGCTTCACCACCAGGTGGTGCTGCTGTCGGTGCTGTCGGCGAACGTCCCGGAGATTCCGGAGTCCGAGCGCATCTCCGCCGTTGAGCTGAGAGAGGGATTCTGGCGCGTGAAAGCGCGTTACGGATTCATGGAATCCGCGAACGTCCCCGAGATCCTCGCGCGCTGCAAGAAGTCCGGCATTGTCTGCGAGAGGCTGCAGACCACGTACTACCTGGGACGCGAGCGGCTGATACCGAATCCGAAATCCAAGCAGCGCCTCGCGGGGTGGCGGAAGAAGCTGTTCATATTCATGTCCCGGAATTCGCGATCGGCTACGGAGTTCTTCGGGATTCCCCCGAATCGCGTCGTGGAGCTGGGCGCGCAGATAGAGTTCTGACGGGCGTTTGACTCCGGCGATGCGCTTACTCGCGACGGCGCAGCCGCTCTATCTCGCGGCGGTCTTTCTTCGTGGGACGGCCGGCCTCGTAGCCGGTGTTGGCGTTCATCGCGCGGACATGCGCGGCCATCACCTCGCGCGCCTTCCTGCTGTCGGGCTCTTCCTCATAGGGAGCCTGCGCGATGGATGCCGATCCGCGCCGATCCGAAACATCACGGACGACTACGATATGCTCGTAGGGGCCGATACGGATGCTCAGGCGATCGCCGGCATGGACGAGCCGGGCGCGCTTGGCACGCTCTCCGTTCACCTCGATCTTCCCACCGTCGATTGCCTCGGCGGAAAGCCCGCGCGTCTTGTAGAAGCGCGCCGCCCACAGCCACTTATCGAGGCGCACTTTGCCGGGCTGTCCGGCTTCGTCATCGTCGCGCTGCGCTCGCATTTTTCTCCCGGCATCAACTGAAGCGGATAAGTTATCGCGCATGGCGAAACGACAGAACGCCCGGAGGCATCACTGCCTCCGGGCGTTTTGTCGCCGCGATTACTTCTTCTGGGTTTTCGCCTTGTCGTTCTCGGTCTTCACCTCTATCCGGATATGGTCGCGCATTCCATCGAGCTGCATGCGCGGGAGCTGCATCTCCTCCATCCGCATGTGCGGCATGCCGCGGAGCTGCATCATCGGCATGCGCATGTGCTCCATGTCGGGCATGCCGCGCAGCGTCATCGCTCCGGGCCCGTCGAAGAAATAGCCGAACGGGCCGGGCTCACGCAGATCCGACGCGCGTCCCGCCGTGACCTGGACATCGCGCACCCGTCCACCGGACGAAACTCGCAGATTCACCACCGCGCCGGGCGACAGCTTCGCGACCTCGCGCGTGAGGCGCCGCGACGGCAGCCCGCTCGCATAAGCGTCTCCCGCATCGGCCGCGTTGACGCGCAGATCCACGCCGTTGACCGAGACGATCCGGTCACCCTCGACGATCCCGGCGTTCTCCGCGGGTCCCTTGGGCGTCACGCGGGCCACGAACACGCCGATCGTGTCGCGGACGCTGCCCGTGGCCGTAAGCTGAATTCCGAGGGCAGCCCGCTTCATTAGCGCCGAATCAGGGCCGATGCGGCGGATGATACGGCACTCTGTCCTGCCGCCTGTGGTGACGCAGTTTTCGCCGTCCGGAGCCGGGACGCGCATCGGCGCGGGCTCCTTCCCCGGGGCGGGGCTCCTCGGCTGCTGGGCGCCGAGACCCGCGGCGAGTCCGAGAGTGGCGCCGCCGGCAATTATCGAAAGAATCACACGCATTGTCTTCTCCGGAAGTGGGGTTCTTGTGCATATGACAGCATCGCGTGGCGGAGGGTTGCCGGTGCCTAAAGATGGATGCTCCGGACATATTTGAGCCATGGCAACTACGGCCGAATCAAAGCGCGGCGCGCGGCAAGAGCCCGACGTCCACACCTTCGAGCACCACTGGCAGGACGAGGCCGACGCGGCCTTCCTCTACCGAATACTCTCCGAAACCGAGTCCGACGCCCACAGGAAGGACATCTACGCGCGGCTCGCTGACGTCGAGGAAAGGCACGTAGTCGTCTGGGGAGACCTGATGGCGAAGCTCGGCCATCCCCCGAAGCCGTTCCGGCCGAGCGCGCGGGCGCGTCTCCTCGCCCTTCTTGGAAAGTTGTTCGGACCTGGATTCCTTCTGCCGATGCTTCTCCAGGAGGAAGGACGCGAGGTCAAGGGATACCTCGACATGCACCGCGCGACTCCAGCCGGCGCCCCCGGCGGGGGCGAGGCGCTCACTCTCGCGCGCGAATCGGCCGAGCACGCCACGACCCTCGCGGGAATCGCCGGAAAGAGCAGCGAGCCGTGGCACCGCACCGAGTCCGGTGGATTCCTGCGCAACGTGGTGTACGGCTTCAACGACGGCCTCACCGCGAACTTCGGTCTCGTCGCGGGTGTGATCGGCGCGGCCACCACGCAATACCACGAGGCAGTGATCGTGGCCGGTGCGGCAGGATTGATCGCCGATGCGCTGTCCATGGGATCCAGCGGATATCTCGCCGCCAAGAGCGAGCGCGAGGTTTACGACTACGAGATCGCGATGGAGCGCGACGAAGTCGCGCTGATGCCCGAGATCGAGCGTGACGAGCTCGCGCTGATCTACGAAGCCAAGGGAATGGACCAGGCCGCCGCGTACGCGCTCGCGACGCAGGTGATGGCCGACCCGGAGCGCATGCTCGAGGAGCAGGTGCAGGAGGAGTTGAAGATCGGAAAGCAGACGATCTCACCGCTCCGCGAGGGCTGGGTCACGGGCCTGGCGACCGCATTCGGCGCGATCATACCGGTATTCCCATTCTTCATCACCGCGGGACGCAATGCCATCATCGCGTCGTTCGCGTTCTCGATGCTCTCACACTTCCTGGTCGGCGCCGCGCGATCGGTGTTCACCGGTCGCAGCATCTTCCGCTCGGGCCTCGACATGTTCGTGGTGGGACTCGGCGTCGCGATCGTCGGCTACTACGTCGGCGGGTGGATCGGGCACGTTTTGTAGATCCGCTACCCGCTACCGGCAACGATGTTCAGGAGCCGGCCCGGCACGAAGATGATCTTCCTCGGCTCCGATCCGTTCAGGAATTTCGCCAGCGATTCCTCGGCGAGCGCGGCGGCGACTGCATCGTCCTGACCGATGTCGCGCGGGACGCTGAGCTTGCCGCGCGTCTTGCCGTTGATCTGCACTACGAGGTCGAATTTCTCGGCGGAGGCGAGCGCGGAGTCGAATACCGGCCACCCCGCGTCGAAGACGCTTCCGACGTGGCCGAGCTTCTCCCACAGCTCCTCGGCGATGTGCGGCGCGAACGGCGAGACGAGCTGAACCAGCGGCTCGACTTCCGCGCGCACGGGTGTGCGCTCGCCGCGACGGAGCGCGTTCATGTACTCCATCATCGCGGCGATCGCGGTGTTGTAGCTGAGACGCGAGATGTCGCCGCCGACCTTTCTGATCGTCTGATGCAGCTTGCGCATGACGTCCTGATCGGCGGCGCGATCGGGTGCAGGCAAATCGCACACAACCGCCACTGACGCCCACAGCCGATCGAGGAACCGCTTCGCGCCGGAGATGCTGGCGTCGCGGAAATCTCCCCCTTCCTCGAACGGGCCGAGGAACATGAGGTAGGTGCGGAACGCGTCGGCGCCCCACTTCTCGATGTAGCGATCGGGAATGACGACGTTGCCGCGGCTCTTCGACATCTTCGCGCCGTTCCTGATGATCAGCCCGTGCGCGCGGAATCGGACGAACGGCTCCTCGAAATCAATGATCCCCATGTCGCTGAGAACCATCGTCACGAAACGCGAGTAGAGCAGGTGCAGCACGGCGTGCTCGTTGCCCCCGATGTAGCTGTCCACCGGCAGCCACTTCTTCGTCAGCGTTGCGTCAAATGGAACTTCGTCGATCCCGACGCTCGGGTAGCGGAGAAAGTACCACGCGCTGTCGAGGAAAGTGTCCGACACGTCCGTCTCACGCCGCGCCATCTTCCCGCACTGCGGGCACGGGACGCGGTACCAGTCTTTGTGGCGCGCGAGTGGAGACACGCCGGAGTCGTCCGGCTTGAAGTCGTCCACGTGCGGCAGAACCACCGGCAGATCCTTCTCCGGCACCGGCACCGCGCCGTGGTCGTCGCAATAGATGATGGGAATTGGCGGGCCCCAGTACCGCTGGCGCGAGATGCACCAGTCGTGCAACCGGAAATTGATCACCGGCTTGCCCGCCTGCTTCTCTTCGAGCATCGTGATGATCTCGCGCTTGGCTGTCGCGACAGTCATTCCGTCGAATTTTCCGGAATTCACGATGATCCCGCGTTCGTTTTCCGTGAAGGCGGCGGCAAGCGGAGCGGCCGGATCCTCGCCTTCGCCACAGACGACACGTACGATCGGCAGACCGAACACCTTCGCAAATTCGAAATCGCGCTCGTCGTGTCCGGGCACGGCCATGATCGCGCCGGTGCCGTACTCCATCAGCACGTAATCGGAAATCCAGATCGGTATCTCTTCGCCGGTCGCCGGATTCGTCGCGTGCACGCCCGTGAACACGCCGCTCTTTTGGATGTTCGACTTGCGGCTGACGACGTCCTGCTTCGCGCTCCGCGCGAGATACTGGTCCACGGCGCTCCTGTAGAGACCGCCCGTGAGCCACGACACCATCGGATGCTCCGGCGCAATCACCAGATACGTGGCGCCGAAGACAGTGTCGGGACGCGTGGTGAAGACGCGAATCGACTGCTCTTCGCCGTTCCGCCTGACCGGGAACGACAGCTCGGCGCCTTCCGACCGCCCGATCCAGTTCCGCTGCGCCGTCTTCGTCGTCTCCGACCAGTCGAGCTTATCGAGGTTGGCGAGGAGACGCTGCGCGTAGTCACTGATCCTGAAGAACCACTGGCTCAGGAAACGCTGCTCGACCGGCGTGTCGCACCGCTCGCACGCGCCGCCGATGACCTGCTCGTTTGCCAGCACTGTCTTGCAGCTCGGACACCAGTTGACCGCCGCCTGCTTCTTGTAGGCGAGCCCATGCTTCAGGAGCTGCAGGAAGACCCATTGCGTCCACTTGTAATAATCCGGATCGGTGGTGGACAGCGATTTGGACCAGTCAACCATCAGCCCGGCCCGTTCCAGCTGGCGCCTGAAGTTCGAGATGTTCTGCGGAATCAGGTCCGTCGGGTGCTTCCCGACCTTCAGGGCGTAGTTCTCGGAGTGAATCCCGAACGCGTCGTAGCCCAGCGGCTCGAAGACGTTGTGCCCCTGGAGCCTCTGGAATCGTCCATATATGTCGTTCCCCACGAACGCGAAGAGGTTGCCGACATGCAGCCCCTCGGCGGACGGGTAGGGGAACATCATGAGCGCGTAGAACGGGTCGGGAGCGTTGGCGACGTCGGTTGTATTCGTCTGCATTTCGCGCCAGCTCTGCTGCCACTTCTGCTCGACGGTCGCGGGGTCGTACCCCGCGGTCTCTTCGATCGGGTCGGGATTCACCGAATTGTCCATGGTTACAAAGTAGCGTCACCGTTCCACTCTTTCATCATCCATGCACCAGCTATCGCCGATGGGCCCCGCATTTCAGCTCGATGGGACGGAGCGGACACACACGCCCTCATGGGACCGAATCCCCATCGTCGAGATCAAATCCGATGGCATTCTGAGCCCGATCGTCGGGCTGCTCCAGCGCCAGGCAGCCTTCGTCATCGTCTTCTCGATCTCCGTCGTCCATGTTGGGATCGGGTGGATGGCTTACCGGCTCTTCCACCTTCTGTCGCCCGACGTTCAGCGCGCCTTCCTCGCTTCTGGCGACGTGCGATGGACGATCGCCGTGGGAGCGATCTGGGTAGTCGGGCTGCTGGTCATGGCTTCGCTCTTGGTGCTCCGGCTGATCAACGCGCACATCACTGCCCCGATCGCCGAGCTGGCGCGCGTGTCTGAAGCGGTGGCAGGCGGTGAGCTCGCGGTTCCTTTCGTTGCATCGGCCACCAACAACGAGGTCGGTCGGCTGAGCCGGGCGACTTCCTCCATGATCATCGCCTTGCGCAGGCTCGCCGCGACGATGCGGTCATCTGCCCGTGATACCAGTGCTCTGTCCGCTCAGATCACGGCTGCCTCCGAGAATATGGCGGCAGCAGCGCAACAGACAGCCGCCACTTCAAGCGCACTTAGCCAGGAATCGAAGGAAATGGCCCGAACCATCAACGAGATCGCGGCCGATGCCGCAAAGCTCGAGGAAGTTTCGAGCTCACTCCGAGGGAGGGCCCAGGAAGGGCTCCGACGAGAGCGCCACCTCCGCAACCTGGCCCAGGAGAACCGCGCCCGCCTCGACGACAGCTCGCGCGCTCTCGAGATGCTGACCTTCGACGCCAGCGCCAGCGCCGAGTCCATTGACGCCCTCGCCACCGCCGTGGACGAGATCCGCGCCTTCCTCACGCTGGTCCAGAAGATCTCGCGCCAGTCCAAGCTCCTTGCCCTCAATGCCGCGATGGAAGCCGCCCGGGCCGGTGAGCAGGGCCAAGGTTTCGGGGTCGTCGCCGACGAGGTGCGCCGTCTGGCCGCCGATTCAGCCGAAGCGGCTGAGCGTACCGACCTTCTCGCTCGCGCCATGGCTGAGCGGGTGGGGCGGTCCCGCGAGTCGGCCGCTCGCACGCTGTCGACGCTTCAGACGGTGAACGATGCGACGCACCACGGCCGCCAGTCCTTCCTCCAGGTGGAGCAGGGCGTCATCGACGCCGAGAAGTGGAGCGGCGCGATCGAGAGCGCCGTGGAGGAGTCCGGGCGTCTGGTTGTGGACATGACCCGCCGTCTCGACAACCTGGCTCTCGGCACTCAGGGCTTCGCCAGCGCCGTGCATCAGGTCGCCACCGCGAGCGAGGAGCAGAGCGGCAACATCGATCAGATCGCGTTGGCCGCGAACTCGCTGAGCGCCGCCGCCCGCAAGGTCGTCCAGATCGCGGGGACGTTCCGGCTTGGCGAGGCGGCAACGCCCTGGGACATGCAGGAGGTCAGTCCGTAGCCTTACCCTCGAACGCCGGCTCCATCTCGAACGTCTGGGCACCGTTCTCGGTGCAGATGGCGTAGCTGCCGGCCTTGTACATCCCGACGCCCGCGTACCGGCCCTGTTTGTCGAGGGCGTAGAAGCTCATCCCGAAGTTCGGCAGCCCGCGGCTGTTGAGCAGTCGCTTCTCGACTGTGTTCTTCGCGATCCGTTTGCACACGTCGATCATCGCGTCCCTGGGATGCATGCCCTTACGCATGTTATCCACGATCACGTACGACGAAAGGTTGTACAGATTTGCTTCACCGCGTCCCGTGGATCCCGCTGCCCCGACGTCGTTGTCCACGTAGAGACCCGCACCGAGTATCGGTGAGTCGCCGACACGTCCGGGGACCTTCCACGCAAGACCGCTGGTCGTCGTCACACCGCAGATCTCGCCCTTCGCGTTGATTGCGTCACAATTGATGGTTCCGTAGATGTGCTCGGCGTCGAGCAGGCCCTCGGCTACCATCTCGTGGCGTACGCGCATTTCGGCCGCGGCGCGCGCATTTGGATCCAGATAGTGAAGCGGATCGGTGCGCCGCTTCCACTCGAGCCACTTCGCTCGCGAGTTCGGCGTGTTGAGATCGTCTTCGACCGTGAACCCGAGCTTGCGCGCAAAATCCTGCGCGCCCTTTCCGGCAAGCAGATGGTGATCGGTCTGCAGCATCACTTCCTTCGCGACGTTCGCCGGCGTGCGAATGCCTTCGATTCCCGCCACTCCACCAGCGCGCTTTTTCGGACCGTGCATCACGCACGAGTCGAGCTGCACGACGCCGTCGGCGTTCGGAAGTCCGCCGTAACCCACGCTGTCATCGAGCGGATCGAGCTCCACGATGTTTACGCCCGCGACAACCGCGTCGAGCACGTCGGAGCCGCCGGTGATCATGCTGAACGCCTTTTCCACCGCCGTTTGTGATCCGCCATTCCTGAAACGATTGCCGTTGCCGGAGGCGATCACGAGCGGCTTCGCGGCCGATCGCGTGATGACTGCCGGCGCCTCCGTCATGCCCGTCGCGGGGATCGCCAGTGAGAGTCCTGCTGCCGCGCCGACGACGACAAAATCGCGGCGGTTGATGTTCTGAGTCATGACGATCCGTGTGATGGTGAAGGGGGTTGTCTTAAAAAATGTACGACTCCGATGTAGTTTGACGCTATCCATGACGACCCCCGCAAATAATTCGCGGCATAAGAACGAGAGCCCAACCGGCCTCACCGCCGCTACACGCCGCGAGCACGACCTGCTTGGCGAGCGCGACGTTCCGCAGAATGCGCTCTATGGCGTGCAGACTCTCAGGGCGATGGAGAACTTCGCCATCAGCGGCGTCGAGCTGAGCGAATTCCCGACTCTCGTGAGCGCCATCGCCGCCGTGAAGGAAGCGGCAGCCGAGTCGAACCGCGATCTGGGGCTGCTCAATGCGCCGATCGCGCAAGCGATAATTGACGCGTGCCGCGAGATCCGCAGCGGGCTGCATCACGAGCACTTCCGCGTGGACATGATTCAGGGTGGTGCCGGGACCTCGACGAACATGAACGCCAATGAGGTCATCGCCAATCGAGCCCTCGAGCTGATGGGTCACGAGCGCGGGCAGTACGACATCATCAGCCCCAACAGTCACGTCAACCTCAGCCAGTCCACCAACGACGTCTATCCGACGGCGATCAAGCTGGCGATGCATTCGAGCATTGACGACCTGAAGGAAGCGATGGGCGCCCTCGCCGGCGCGTTCCTGCTCAAGGGCGAAGAGTTCGCGCCACACGTCAAGATGGGACGCACGCAGCTTCAGGACGCGGTCCCCATGACGCTCGGCCAGGAGTTCACTGCTTTCGCGCACACGATGCTCGAGGACGTGGACCGACTCACCGAGGCGCAGGCGCTGATTCGCGAGATCAACATGGGCGCGACCGCGATCGGCACCGGCATCACCGCGACGCGGGGCTACGCCGAATCCGTTCGCCAGCATCTGGCGCGAATCACCGGACTGCAACTGATCACTGCGCCCGACCTGGTCGAGGCGACGTCCGACACCGGAGTGTTCGTTCAGCTCTCCGGCGTGCTGAAGCGCTGTGCGGTCAAGCTGTCGAAGATCTGCAACGATCTGCGCCTGTTGAGCTCGGGCCCGCGCGCGGGGTTTGGTGAGATCAATCTTCCGGCGATGCAGCCGGGCTCGTCCATCATGCCGGGCAAGGTGAACCCCGTGATTCCCGAGGTCGTGAACCAGGTGTGCTTCGACATCATCGGCGGCGACGTCACGGTGACGCTCGCGGCCGAAGGCGGCCAGCTCCAGCTCAATGTTTTCGAGCCGATCATCGCATTTCGGCTTCTCAGGGGGATGATTATCCTCACACGGGCATGCGAGACTTTGCAGACCAGGTGCGTCGCAGGGATCACGGCGAACGTGGAGCGGATGCGGTATTTCGTCGAGCATTCGATCGGGATCGTGACCGCGCTCGTGCCAATCCTCGGATACGAGAAGGCCACGGAGATCGCAAAGGAAGCGCTCGATTCTGGACGCGGCGTCTACGATCTCGTGTGCGATCGCGGAATGATGACGCGGGAAGAGCTGGACCGCGCGCTGAATCCCGAGGCGATGACCGCGCCGCGCTAGGGAGACGGCTGTCTGTCACACGGCTGTCTGTCACACTCCCAATGTGTCATGGCAGGCGTTAGCTTCCAGCAGTTTTTACCACCCGTGGAGCGCCCTGTTTCCCCCCGTTGGGGCGCTTTTGAAACGACGGCCTAAAGGACCTGGAATGAAAGGCAATTCCCGCCTGCGCCAACTTGCGTGGTTCGGCTCTATGGCTGTGCTCGCCTTCGCGCTCGCAGCCTGTGCACAGACTTACCCGAATACGGTGTTCGAGCCCAGATCGGAGACCGGGCGAGCGATAGACGTCCTATGGGACCGGCTGCTTCTCATCGGCACCATCGTATTCATTCTGGTCGAGCTGGCGCTGGTCTATGTAGTCATCCGCTATCGTCGCCGGCCCACCGATACAGGCAAGCCGCCGCAGACGCACGGGCACACAGTCCTCGAGGTCATCTGGACGCTCATTCCCGCATTCATCCTTCTCTTCATCGCCGTGCCGACGGTGAAGACGATTTTCCAGACCCAGGCGAGAGTCGCTACGGGAACACTCGATATCGAGGTGATCGGACACCAGTGGTGGTGGGAGTTCCGTTATCCCGAGTACAACGTCGTCACCGCGAACGAGATCTACATCCCCACCGGGCGTACGGTGAATTTCAAGATGACGTCGAACGACGTCATCCATTCGTTCTGGGTTCCCCAGCTCGCCGGAAAGCGCGACGCCATCACGAACCGCACGAATTACCTCTGGTTCACGCCGGATTCCTCTCTCGGACCGTCGGTATGGAACGGCTTCTGTACCGAGTACTGCGGCACCTCTCACGCCAAGATGCACTTCCGTGTATTCACGGTTAAGCCGGACCAGTTCGCGAGCTGGATCGCGGGCCAGCAGAAGCCGGCGGCGTTCGGAGCAGTCGCTACCGCGCCGCAGCCGATGCTTCCGGCATTCCCCGGGTCGAGGGAAAGGATGACCGGGGTCGAGGGCGGAGCAGCGCACGCGAGCCCCGCCGCGACCTCATCCCCTTCTCCTGCTCCGGCAACCGGAGTCGCGACAGCAAGCCTCGCTTCCGGTTACACTTTCCCGCGCAACCAGGCGGAGTTCGACTACGCCAAGCCCCATACACCGGTGCCCGCGGGACTCACGTTCACGAAAGGGCTCACCGGAAACGCCGCCCGCGGACAGCAGGTCTATTCGTCGACCGCATGCATCGGGTGTCACGTCGTCAACGGCAACCCGATGTCAATGGGAGTCGTCGGACCGAACCTGACGCACTTCGGATCGCGCGCCACCATCGGTGCGGGCAGCTTCCCGAACACGCCCGCATATCTCGCGCTGTGGATCAAGAACGCCCGCGCGATGAAACCCGGCATCCTGATGCCGACGCTCGGAAAGAATCAGTACGACCCCCAGCTCAAGCAGCCGGTGACCACGGGTGGGCTCGACGACCAGCAGATCGCTGACATCGTCGCCTACCTGATGTCGTTGAAGTAAGAGGAAATAACAGAATGGCCACGACAGCTGTGCCCAGCCACCCGGTTCATCACGCAGCAACTGCGTACGATGAGCATTCCGGAATATGGGGCTGGCTCACAACGGTAGATCACAAGCGAATCGGAGTGCTGTATCTCTACACGGCACTCGTCTTCTTCATAATTGGCGGGCTCGAAGCCGTCATCATCCGCGCCCAGCTCCAGGGCCCGAACGGTAGCGTCGTCTCGGCAGAGACCTACAACCAGCTGTTCACGATGCATGGCACGACGATGGTCTTCCTCGCGATCATGCCGTTGTCGGCCGCGTTCTTCAACTTCCTGATTCCGCTGCAGATCGGAGCGCGCGACGTCGCGTTCCCGCGGCTCAACGCGTTCAGCTACTGGGTCTACCTGTTCGGCGGCATCTTCATCACGATCCCGATTCTCTTCCATGTTGCTCCGAACGGCGGATGGTTCGGCTACGCGCCGCTCACGACGAAACCGTTCTCGCCCGGGATCAATATCGATTTCTGGGTGATCGGCATCCAGATCCTCGGCGTCTCCTCGCTCGCCGCCGCGTTCAACTTCATCACGACCATCATCAACCTCCGCGCGCCGGGCATGACCCTCATGCGGATGCCGGTGTTCACATGGATGTCGTTCGTAGTGCAGTTCATGATCATCCTGGCGTTCCCCGTCATCACGGTCGCCCTCGTATTTCTGCTTTTCGACCGTTTTTTCGGAACACAGTTCTATGAAGTCGCGGCGGGTGCCGATCCGCTTCTCTGGCAGCACCTGTTCTGGATCTTCGGACACCCCGAGGTCTACATCCTGATCCTGCCGGCCTTCGGCCTGGTGTCGGAGGTCCT
The DNA here is from genome assembly GCA_030647905.1 of Gemmatimonadaceae bacterium. Classification (NCBI taxonomy): domain Bacteria; kingdom Pseudomonadati; phylum Gemmatimonadota; class Gemmatimonadia; order Gemmatimonadales; family Gemmatimonadaceae; species Gemmatimonadaceae bacterium. The sequence goes on from JAUSJA010000026.1 coordinate 103,206, forward strand.
GCCGACATTCGCCCGCAAGCCGCTCTTCGGCTACCCGGTGGTGGTGTACTCGGGGGTGCTGATCGGCGTGCTCGGCTTCGGCGTCTGGGCGCACCACATGTTCGCGGTGGGAATGGGGCCGATCGCCGACAGCATGTTCGCCATGTCCACGATGCTCATCGCTATTCCGACGGGCGTGAAGATCTTCAACTGGATCGGCACGATGGCCCAGGGCCAGCTCCGGTTCACGACCGCGAACATGTTCGCCATCGGACTGATTTCGCTGTTCACGATTGGCGGAATCTCCGGAGTCATGCACTCGTCACCGCCCGCCGACCTGCAGCAGACGGACAGCTACTTCATCGTTGCGCACTTCCACTACGTGCTGTTCGGCGGCTCGATCATGGGAATCTTCGCCGGCATCTACCTCTACTTCCCGAAGATCACCGGCCGTCTGATGAACGAGAAGCTGGGCAAGGTCCACTTCTGGCTCAACTTCATCGCCATGAACCTTACCTTCTTCCCGATGCATTTCTCGGGAATGCTCGGCATGCCGCGCCGCATCTACACGTACGACGCGGGCCAAGGCTGGGACACCTTCAACCTGATCTCGAGCATCGGCGCTTATCTGCTCGTCGTCGCCACGGCGATCTTCCTGTTCAACTTCTTCCGCAGCAGGAAGAACGGCGAGGTCGCGGGCTCGAATCCGTGGGACGCCGGCACGCTCGAGTGGACGATTCCCTCTCCCGCTCCCGTGTACAACTTCGCCGTGATTCCGCAGGTGACGTCGCGCTACCCGCTGTGGGAAGGCAACGAGAAGGACGCCGAGAGCGCGCGGATCAATTCGCAGGAAGGCAGGACGGCGGAGGAGCTTCACATAGTTCTGCCGTACAACACCATCAAGCCCATGCTCGTCGCGGGCTCGATGGTCATCATGTTCTGCGGACTCATCGCGTCCAAAGCACTCATCTTCGTCGGCGCGGCCGCCATGGTCGCGGCGCTTTACAGCTGGCTGCTCAGCCCGCTCGAGCCGGAGCACCACTAAAAACATGACAGCACCAGCCGCAGGTCACTACACGACCACGGGTCTCGACAGCCGGAAGATCGCAATCTGGGCCTTCATCGGCTCGGAGTGCATGCTCTTCGTGTCCCTCATCTCGACCTATCTCATCTATAAAGGGCGCAGTCTCGCCGGCCCGTATCCGCACGAGGCGTACGTCAGCCCCACCGGCGAGCACTTCAATCCCATCCTCAACATCCCGGTCACGTCGGCGTCAACGTTTGTCCTGCTGATGTCGTCGCTGGCGATGGTGCTGGCGCTCGCCGCGGTGCAGAACAAGAACGTGCCCAGGCACACCCGGGGAGAGCGAATCCTCGGTTCATCCAGGCTCTGGCTATGGATGACGGCGCTCCTCGGCATGACGTTCCTCAGCTTCCAGGCGTTCGAGTTCACGTCGTTCGTTCACGAAGGGCTGACGATTCGCACCAATCTGTTCGGCTCGTCGTTCTTCACCCTGACTGGCTTCCATGGCGCGCACGTTACGGCCGGCGTGATCTGGCTGCTCACGCTGCTGGCGATCGACTACCGCCGCGGACTTGGCCCGGCCGACGCGGCGAATGTAGACATCGCGGCACTGTACTGGCACTTCGTTGACGTGGTGTGGATCGCGATCTTCACTCTGGTTTACCTGATCAGGTAGGCGACGATGGCACACGAACCAACTCATCCGGATACCGCCACCGCCGAAGGCCATATGAGCGGCGGGGAACATCATCATCCCGGCTGGTCCACCTACTGGAAGGTGGCCACCATCCTCACGCTCATCACCGTGTTCGAGGTGTGGGCGTACTACGTCCCGTCATTCGTGGCGTCGCGGGCGTTCGTGCCATCGCTGCTCGTGATGTCGGCGGTGAAGTTCGCGGTCGTCGTGATGTTCTACATGCATCTCAAGTACGACCATAAGCTCTTCCGCACACTGTTCACCGGCCCGCTGCTGATCGCGGCGCTGACGCTGACCTCGCTTCTTTTCCTCTTCGGGCAGCTCGCTGCGCGGTTTGGCCCGGGCAGGTAACGTCCCATGATCGTGCTGGCGCTGCTGCACCCGTTCACCCGGTTCAGCTGGCTCTCGTGGTCCATTCATCCGAGCACCGTCATCGGACTGGCAGCACTCGGAGCGCTGTATCTCTGGCGGGCGCGTGACGCGTCCGCCGAGAGACCGCTCAGCGGATGGCGGAAGCTCTCGTTCTTTTCCGCGCTGTTCGTCATCTTCGCGTCGCTCAACGGTCCCATCCACGACCTGAGCGACAACTATCTGTTCAGCGGCCACATGGTGCAGCATCTGCTGCTCACGCTGGCGATGCCGCCGCTGCTGATCGCCGGTGTGCCGGGCTGGATGATCCGCCCGCTGCTTCGGAATCGAGCCATCGGCTGGCTCGCGCGCCGACTGACGCGGCCGATCGCCTGCTTCGCGATCTTCAACATCGTGATCGCCGCCTGGCATCTGCCGGTGCTCTACAACGCGGCGATGGACAACCACGACATTCACATCTTCGAGCACCTGATGTTCATGGCGTCGGCAGTGCTGATGTGGTGGCCGCTGGCGAGCCAGCTGCCGGAGCTGCCGCGGCTGTCATATCCCGGACAGATGCTCTACTGCTTCCTGATGAGCATTCCGATGTCCATCGTGGCGGTGTACATCACGATGTCCGACCACATTCTGTATCCCGCATATTCATCGGCTCCGCGCATCATGGCGCTCTCGCCGATGGAGGATCAGCTTCTTGGCGGTCTGATAATGTGGGTGCCGGGCGGACTGATCTTCGTGATCATCATGTCCGTCGTCTTCTTCAAGTGGGCCGCGCACGGCGAGGACGACACGGCTGGCGCGCAGGTAGACTGGAAGCCGGTGTATGACTCGATGAGAGCCCGCTCGCTGAACGCCTGACTGTAATCCATGCTGTATCGCAAACTCAGGGTCTTTGCCGCAATTCTACTCGCTTCTCTCGCGGTGGCCCCGCTGAATCTGCCCTCGCAGACGACGAAGAAAAGAACCACGACCAGCGCTCAGCGACGGGCCGCGGCGAAGAAGAAAGCGACAAGGAGGCCGGCGACAAAGCCGAAGCGCCCGTTGAGAAAAGCTGCTGCAGCTCGCGCCGCGCCAGTCGTCAGTGCCACTTCCCCCAGGTCGGTCGGCGCGCTCAGCGCCGATATGGGGTTCATGACGGGAAGGGTGAGAAGCGGTCAGTTCGGGATCATGGCTGTGTCGCTCACTCGCGGCGACACTCTCTTCACGCACAACGCCGGCACGCCTCTCATGCCGGCATCAACGATGAAGATTCTGACCAGCGCCGTGGCCTTCGAGCGGCTCGGTCCCCGCTATCAGTTCAGCACTGATGTCCTCTACGACGGCACGCTGGCACCGGACGGCACGCTCATCGGCAACATCTATCTCCGCGGCGATGGTGACCCGTCGCTGTCCGGCCGATACCTCGCCGGCGGCCCCGAGGCGCCGATGAATTTTCTCGCCGACCAGCTCGTCTCGCGCGGCGTGAAGCGGATCACCGGTCAGGTCATCGGCGACGCGAGCGCATTCGACGATCAGAAGATTCCGGAGGGCTGGCTGACGCGCTATCTGCAGGCGGGGTACGCGGCGCGTGTGTCAGGGCTGTCGCTCAACGAGAATCTCGTCTGGGTCACGATCACCCCAGGTAGTGTGAAGCTCGAGCCGGCAACGAGCGCGATCCAGCTCGTGAGCAACGTGCGCACGGTGCCCGGGGGGGGCGCGAGACTGTCGGTCCGCCGACAGCTCAACGGGACGATCATGGTATCGGGACGGATCGGATCGCGCTCACCACCACGCCGCTACGAGTACGTGGTCGAGGACCCGGCGTTGTTCACCACCGGCGCGCTGAAGGCGGCGCTCGTGGCGAAGGGCCTGGCGGTGGACAGCGGAATCCGGCTCGGCCGCACTCCGCCGTCAGCGGTGAAGATCGCGAGCATCCAGTCGCCGACGCTCGACCGAATCATTTCGGCGATGAACAGGGAGAGCATCAACCACTTCGCCGAGCTGCTGATGCGGGACGCCGTGCGCGGGCCGCAGCGCAATGAACAGGGGACGGTCGCCAACGGACAGAGGCTGCTTCGTAACTTCTTCGCGACGAAGATCCGTGCCGACACGACGTATCTGCAGATCTCCGACGGCAGCGGGCTCTCGACGCTGGACCGCGTCACACCGCGCGCGATGACTCAAGTGCTGGGCTATGCGCACAAGGCGGAGTGGGGCCCGTGGTTCCACGCATCGCTCCCGGTGGCCGGCGAGTCCAAGCTGCTGCGCCGCCGCATGCGCGGCGGCGCAGCACAGGGAAATCTCCACGCCAAGACCGGCACGACGAACAACGTCGTCGCCCTTGGCGGCTACGTCACTGCGCTGAACGGTGAGGTGATCGCATTCACGTTCATATACAACGGGACCGACCGATGGACGGCCAAGTCAATGATAGACGTCATGGGGCAGACGCTGGCCAACTTTGCCCGGTGAAAGACGACTGGTTCTCGGCTTACGACTCGGAGACTTTGATATCTATGCCGCGCTTGCGGAGCTCGTCGATGTATCGGACCGCGGGGATGCACTCGTCGGGGGTGTGCACGCCGGGCGGTTGTACTTCGCCGCGCGCCTGCATCTGGCCGGTGATCGAAAGCGAGTATCCGGTCGTGCGCATCATCGCGCTGATGCCGCGCTCCTCGTCGTAGCGGTCCACGAGCTCGAACTCGATCATCTTTGGGTTGCCGGCCTTCTTTCCCTTCACCGTCACTCTCAGCGCCACGAGATCTTTCCCCTTGGGCTTCGTGAGGCGCGGGCCCATCGCGGCGACGGCGACATCGCGCGGCGAGACCATCACTCCCTTCACCTCGATCGGCTCCAGCTCGAGGAGGCCGAGCTCACGGATCGCTTCCATGATTTGCGCGTGCCCGGGATACCGGAGCGTCTTGTATTCCATCGTCGGAATCCTGCCTTCGTAGCGCGCCGCCATCGTCGAAAGACCACCGGCGGTGTGGAACGCCTCGAGCTCGCCAACCGGCGCGTCGAAGTGCACGGGCTCCCGCTCCGACAGTGCCTTCACCTGCGTCTGCTTTCCGTCGCGCACGACCCACGACAGCGTCGTGTAGTAGTCGAGCACGCCCTCGAGCGAGTACACGATCTGATAGTTGAGCGGTGGCTCCGGATTCTGCGGCAGTCCGCCGACGTAGATCTTCACCTCGTCCACGCTGTCCATCTGACTGATGCCGTACTGCGCCAGGATGTTCACCATTCCCGGCGCCAGTCCGCAGTCGGGAACAACGGTGACCCCCTTTCTCCGCGCTGTCGCGTCGAGCTTCTTCTGTTCGACCACGATATCGGTGTTTCCGCCGAGGTCGCAGAAATGAACGCCGGTCTCGGTGGCGAGCCGCGCGAGGTCGAGGTTGAAGTAGTACGGAATGGCGCTCATCACCGCGTTGGCTTCGCGCATGAGCGCCCGCACTGCATCGGTATCGCGCACGTCGAGCGGTGTGGGAATCAGCCGCCTGCCCGAATACGGCGCCAGAAACGGGGCGATGTGCCCGACATCGAGATCGGCGAGTCGTACTTCCGTCACTTCGTCGTTCTGCAGCAAATCGTACGCGCAGGCTGAGCCCTGAAGCCCCGCCCCGAGAACCAGCATCTTCATGTCGTGAATCTCCGTGTGGATCCGTGATGCGACCGGAAATCTATCCGGGATGAGCATTTCACGTCAGGTCGGCGCAATCGTTGCATTGATGCACACGCAAGATGACAACCGATATCGAAACTCCGATTGCCCGCTGGCGCGAACACATCATTGATTCGCACGAAGGAATCCGTCGCGTCATCGCCGATACGCGGCGGATCGCCGTGCTCGGTATCAAGGAAGGAGACCACCGCCCGGCATTCTTCGTACCCAAGTATGCGCAACACGCTGGCTACGAGATCGTGCCGGTGCCGGTCTACTATCCGGACGCCACCGAGATGCTTGGCGAGCCGGTGTACCGCACGGTCTCCGCGGTTCCGGGAGAAGTGGACATGGTGAACGTCTTCCGCCGATCCGAGGACATCCCGCCGCACGTTGACGACATTATCGCGAAGAAACCGAAGTCAGTCTGGTTTCAACTCGGCATCCGCAATGACGAGGCCGCCGAGCGATTCGCGAAAGCCGGCATAGATGTGGTGCAGGACCGTTGCCTGCTGGTCGAATTGCGGCGGCTCGGGAAGTAGCCCGCAAAATCGTCGCGCGCCCGCCAGCTACTCTACATGGCAGCGGAGCTTCCCCGGTACGCTACCAGCCGACCACATAGACGATCGCCTCGACCGGCACCTCGTTCGCCACCGCGTTCGATCGCGGCGCCAGAGCGAGTATGTATCTCCCGCCCTTCGTGGCGGCGAGCGCTTTGCCGGAGCCGATGGTGAAGCTGCGTGACGTTGTGTCGGCGACGGGTGTCGTCTCGCGGGCCGTTATCACTCCTCGCACGCTCTCGATAGAGAACGATCGGCTCCCGTTCTTCACGTTGATCGGCGGAGCGCCCTGCATGTCCACCGGTACCGAGATATCGAGCACGGGCCCGTTTACCCATCGCGGTACGACGAGCTGCGCGTTCGCCGGCAATGTGCCGTGCAACGCTCCGGTCTTCGGGTCGAGTGCGGCCCACGTTTGCGACGGCTCGTCGTCCTGCACTCGCGCCGGGCTGTTACCGAGCGCGATCGTCGAGCCGTCGGGTGTCCATCGTACGCGCCAGCCGAGTGCGATGGGGTACATGCGCGGTGTGGACGCGTCGCTCGCGCCGGTCGCGCGCGAGTCGGCCGGCACCTGAATGGTGCCCGGCTGCGCGATGGCGCGGGCCATGGACATTCCGCTCGACGCGAACGATCCCATGCGTACTGTCGCGGTGTCCATCCCAGTGCGGCGTGCAAGGTCCTGCCACATCGCTGCGGGAATGCTGTCCGCCTCGCGCGGATTCAGAACGTACGCGCGAGAGAACGCGATTGTTCCCCAGTCCGGAGACGGCGCGACGTCCCAGACACTGTCCATTCGCGTCTGGAAGTTTCTCGATTCGCTTCCGTAGAAGAAACCGTTCGGGATCGCTTCGTTCTCGACACCGGCGGGGTCCACCATCGCGATGATGGCCGAGCTGTCCGGCGATATTACCCACTTCACGCGCGACGCCATGCCATACGTGCCCTGGTTGATGCGAAGCGACGTGATGACGGGTGCCGTTCGCGCTGCCGATTCGGTGTCCGCGGAGCCGCGTGGAGCGGTCTCGACGCATGCCGTCGCGAGCGCGACGAGCAGCAGGATCTTCAGCATGGATTTCATGAGTCTGCGAGGTGGAAGCGGAGACGCGGATGTCTCGCGCGTGTTCGAGCTTCAGCTGCAGACTAGATTACGCCCGCTCCCCTTGGCGCGATAGAGAGCCGCATCGGCGGCCCTGAAGAGATCCTCCGCCGACTCGATCTGCGACGACGGATACGTTGCCACCCCGATGCTCGCCGTGAGATGTATCTCCTGGCCTCCGGCGACCGGGAATCGATGCGCCGCCATCTTGTCCCGGACGCGCTCGGCGAACGAGACGGCGCCATGCTGTCCAGTCTCCGGCAGAACGATCACGAACTCCTCACCACCGTAGCGGGCCACGAGATCGACGCTCCGCACCGCATGCTGAAGCAGCGACGCGACGCCGGACAGCACGTCGTCTCCCACCAGGTGACCGTACGTGTCGTTGACCAGTTTGAAATGATCGAGATCCACCAGCAGCATCGCGAGCGGCGCGTTGTACCGCCGCACCCGCTCCATCTCCGTCACCAGCCGGATCGTCAACGCACGCCGGTTGACGAGTTGCGTCAGCGGATCGGTCTGCGCCAGCGCCTCGAGGCGATGATTGTCCGCCCGCGTGCTCTCGATCGCGTGGGCGCGCTGGATCGCCGCCACGCCGCCCTTCACCACCGTCTCGGCGAACTGTACGTCGGCGGCATCGAACACGGGGGTGTCCACCGTTCGGCGCAGCAGGAAGACGCCGGCCTTCTCGTCGTCGAGCGGAAATGGCAGCGCCATCACCGACCTGACGTCGATATGCGTCCCCTCCTCCGCCCACTTCGCGCGCAGCGGCGCGTACAACGGACAGTGCTGGAGGTCGGGTATCAGCACCGGGATACGTCCGTGCAGCGCGGAGATGACCTCGGGATACTTGTCGAGCTCGATCTCGAGGTCGTGCAGGTGGGGCTGCTCGAAAGCCGTCGCGACCACACCCGTTCGCTCACCTGGCTTCGCCAGAATCACCGATGCATGCGAGAGATTCAGCGCCCGCGCCAGTCGCCGCGCGAGAAGATGGAAAATCTCATCGGTCGGGAGATTTCCCATCACCTCGTTCAGAACTTCGACGAGATGCTTCCGCGACTCTTCTTCGTCGCGGAAACGCTGAAGCTCAGTCTCCGTATTGCGGAGCGCCGCCCTCAGCGCCTGCACCTCGTTGCCATTCTGTGCGTTCAAGCGATACGCCCTCACTGTGCTACGTCAATCCGCTTCCGCCTCGCCGATCTCTTCTCCGGTGAGGACCACAGAATCGTCCCCTGCCTGATCCCCTTCATCTTCCTCGGGAATCACGCGGGCGACCGCGGTCAGGATGTCCCCATCATCCAGGTTGACGAGCCTCACCCCCTGCGCGATACGGCCGGTCACCCTGATTTGAGCCACCGATGAACGGATGATCACTCCGTTGCGCGTGATCAGCATGATCTCGTCCTCCGGAAGCACCTCCATCACCCCGACGACGTTACCCGTCCTCTCAGTCCGGTTCACGGTGATGATTCCTTTCCCGCCTCGCCTCTGCACACGGTAGTCATCTATGTGCGAGCACTTGCCGAGCCCGCGCTCGGTCACCACCAGGATGGTCGCCTCGCGCTTGATCACGACCATACCCACCAAGCTGTCGTCGGGCCGGAGCTCGATTCCCTTCACGCCCGTCGTGTCACGTCCCATCTCGCGCACGTCCTGCTCGTGGAACCGCACCGACAGCCCGTGCTTCGTCGCCAGCACGATGTCGTTCGTGCCGCTCGTCACCTGCACGTCGATCAGCTCGTCGCCCGGCTCGATCTTGATCGCCTTGATTCCCGTGGTGCGGACGTTCGAGTACTGCGACAGCGCGCTCTTCTTGACCGTTCCCTTCTTCGTGCAGAAGAGGAGGAATTGCGTATCGCTGAATTCGCGCACCGGCACCATCGCCTGGATCTGAGTGTCCGGCTGGACGTTGATCAGATTCACGATCGGCTTGCCCTTCGTCGCACGGCCCGCCTGCGGGATCTCGTGCACCTTGAGCCAGAAGCACCGCCCATCGTCCGTGAAGCACAGGATGTAGTCGTGCGTGGACCCGATGAAGAGCTTCTCGATGAAATCCTCGTCCTTGAGCGTCTGACCGCTCAAGCCCCGCCCGCCACGACGCTGCTTGCGATACGTCGAGACCGAGGTCCGCTTGATGTACCCGGAGTGCGAGATCGTGATCACCATGTCCTCTTCGGCAATCAGGTCCTCTATGGTGAACTCACCCTCGTCGCTCGTGATCTCTGAACGTCGCTCGTCGCCATATCGCTTCACTACCTCGAGCAGCTCTTCGCGAATGATGGACATGCGGCGCGGCCGTGAGGCCAGGATGTCCCGCATGTCCTTCACGAACGCGCGAACCTCTTTCAGCTCGGCTTCGAGCTTCTCGATCTCCAGCCCGGTGAGCTTGGCAAGGCGCATGTTGAGAATCGCTTCGGCCTGCCGCTCGCTCAGCTTGAACCGCTTCTGAAGCTGCGCGCTCGCCGTTGGCGTGTCCTCCGCCGCGCGGATCAGCTTGATCACCGCATCAATGTTGTCAACGGCGATCTTGAGACCTTCGAGAATGTGCTCGCGCTCGAGCGCCTTATCGAGATCGAACTGCGTCCGACGGATGACGACCTCGTGGCGGTGCGCGATGTAATGCTGGAGCACCTCCCTCAGCGGCATGATCTTCGGGACGAGCTGCCCGGTGAACGGATCGGGCACGAGCGCCAGCATGATCACGCCGAACGTGGACTGCATCGTCGTGTGCTTGTAGAGCTGGTTGAGGACGACGCGCGGAATCGCGTCGCGCTTGAGCTCGATCACGATGCGCATTCCGTCCTTGTCCGACTCGTCGCGCAGGTCGGAGATGCCCTCGAGCTTCTTGTCGCGCACCAGCTCGGCGATATCCGCCACGAGCCTGGACTTGTTGACCTGGTAAGGAAGCTCGTTGATGACGATCTGCGACTTGTTCGAGCTCTCCTTCTCCTCGATCACCGCGCGGGCGCGCATCACGATCCGGCCGCGTCCCGTCTCCTGGTAATCCTTGATCCCGGCGCGACCGTAGATGTAGCCACCGGTCGGGAAATCGGGGCCCTTTATGATTTTGCGAAGCGCAGCGACATCGAGCTCCGGGTTGTCGATCAGCGCGACGGTAGCGGCGACGATCTCGCTGAGGTTGTGCGGCGGGATGTTCGTCGCCATTCCCACCGCGATTCCCGATGAGCCATTGATCAGCAGGTTCGGCACGGCGGACGGGAGAACCTTGGGCTCCTGAAGCCGGTCGTCGAAGTTCGGCGCGTAATTGACGGTGTTCTTGTCGATATCGGCCAGCATCTCCATCGCGATTCGCGTGAGACGCGACTCGGTATACCGGTACGCCGCCGCCGGGTCCCCGTCCACGCTGCCGAAGTTGCCCTGACCATCCACCAGCGGATACCGCAGCGAGAAGTCCTGCACCATGCGCACGAGCGCATCGTAAACCGACTGGTCGCCGTGCGGGTGATACTTGCCCAGCACGTCGCCGACGACGGTCGCCGACTTCTTGTAGGGGCGGCCAGGGACGAGGCCAAGCTCGTTCATCGCATAAAGCACCCTGCGGTGCACAGGCTTGAGGCCGTCGCGGACGTCGGGCAGAGCTCGCGACACGATCACGCTCATCGAGTAGTTGATGAACGATTCCTTTACCTCTTCATGGATGAGGCGCGGCAGAATCCGCTCGCGATTGTTGGGCGCGGTCATTTGGGTTTTGTACGGGCTGCGAAAGGTGGGAAAGGCAACCCTCAAATATAGCGTTTTGAGGGTGTTTTCGCAACCTGAACCACTGCCGCTAACTTATTGCCCTTAAACCAGTTACAGGTGTGCGCAGACGCCCGCTCGAGCCGGCCGGGAAACTACCGCTCACAAGCCCTTTCGCGGAGGCCGTCGAACCAGCAATAAGCCGCTCGAACTGGTCAGCTGGAAGGGGATACGATACATAGAAACCCTGGCCCAGCCCGCATCCGAGAAGTCGCAGGCGGTCCCACTGTTCCTTCGTCTCGATCCCTTCGGCCACGACCCGCAATCCGAGAATCCGGCCCAGGCCGATGACCGCTTCGGCAAGTGGCGACTTCGACTGCTCGGTGCCGAGCCCGCTGATGAATGACCGGTCCATCTTGAGACTGTCCACAGGGAAGCGCTCGAGGTACGCAAGCGACGAGTAGCCGGTACCGAAATCGTCGATGGAAAGCCGGACTCCGAGTGTCTTCAGTGCGTGCAGCCGCTCCAGTGTCGCGCGGTTGTCATGCACCAGCATGCTTTCCGTCATCTCCAGCACGAGGTGGCTCGGCGTGAGACCGGAGGCCCGACCGAGGCGAGTCCTTCCCGCGGTCGCGAGTGAAAGACGGGGGAAGGGGTGCACGTCACAGTTTTTCGGGTCACCAGGTCACGCAGGGGAGGCGCAGAACCCGGAGATGGCGATCAAGGCGACATAGTCGCCTGGCTAGCTGCGGTAGCCCTGCGCCTCGGCTTCGTCTTCCAGGTCGAGTTGCGCGTTGTCCTTGTCAATCGCGTCCTTCTCCGCCCGGTAGCGGTTGTACCACTCGCGCGTGACTTCGGCGGCAAGCTCACGGTTTCCGAGACCGAACGCGAGCGCGAGAGCGAGCGCGACGGCGCCGAAGAGAAGGGCGAACGCGGTCGTGACGATCTCGCTCGCGACGCCAAGCTCCTGCAACGCCATGAAGACGGCGAGGACGATCACGCCGCCCTTACCGACGCGGGCGAGAGTCGGACCGCCGTGAAGTCCGCCGGCGCTCGCCATGATCAGCCCGCCGACGAATCCACCGAGCACGATACCGACGATGATGATGACGATCGCCGCGATGACGCTCGGGATGTAGCTCACCAGCTCGCTGAAGACGTTCGCCAGCGACTGCAGGCCTAGCGCGTTCGCCGCGACAAGCATCACCGTGAACATGATGAACCAGAACACCAGGTTCGCGCTGATGCGGATCGGATTGACGTGCGAGCCTGCGCGCTCGACGGCGTCCATGACGCCTCCGCGCTCGAGCAGCTGGTTGAACCTTATGCGGCGGAGGACCTTTTCCGTCCCCTTCTCGAAAAGCCGCGCGAGAAGGTAGCCGGCGAAAAGGATGACGAGCGCGCCGACGAGCGCGGGTACGTACTGGTATAGCTGCGAGAAGCTGTCCTGAAGCCGTTCGGTGAAGCTCTGTGTCGTGTTGCCCACGGTCTGCTCTTGGTGGATTGCCGGACTGCCCTCTAAGAATAGCAACCCTTACGGTTCTTTGCTCGGCTAGTTCCGCGTTCCGCGCTTGATGTCGTAGATGGCGCTGCGGTGGCAGCGCGGACAGATGAGCCACTCCCGTTTCCGGGCATAGCCAAGCCCGAACGACCCGCCCCCGATTGGACGCTCCGTCATTCGAACATGGCAGCGGGGACAATCGGGCATCACACCGGTGACGAATACCTCGCGAATCGCCTTCAGCTCCCCGGCCGCATACTGTGCCCGCTCGCTCATTGCCCGACCTTCACGACGATTTTTCCGAACTGCTCGCCCGCAACCATCCGGGCGTAGGCTTCGCGGCCGTTCTCCAGGTCGAAGACCGAGTCCACCACTGGAGTCAGCCTGCCCGCTCTGAGCTCCTCCGTGACGGCGTCGAATTCGGCATCGTTGCCCATCGTCGAGCCCATGATCGTCCACTGGTTCCAGAAAAGGCGGCGCACGTCGGTCTGAACCAGCGCACCGGACGTGCCTCCGCAGGTGACGAGCCGTCCGGCCCGCCCAAGCGCGACGAGCGATTGTTCCCATGTCGCCTGCCCGACGCTGTCAATCACGACGCTGACTCCACGCTTTGCAGTACGGGCGCGGATCTCCTTACCGACGGATTGCGTGCGATGGTTCAGCGTTTCGTCGGCGCCGAGTTCCCGCGCGCGCTCGAGCTTCGCGTCACTGCCCGACGTCACCCACACCCGGGCCCCACACTGTTTCGCGATCTGTAGCGCCGCCTGTGCAACCCCGCCCCCAATTCCCCATATCAGGACGTTGTCGCCCGGGCCGACGTTCGCGCGTGTCACGACCATCCGCCACGCCGTAAGTGTCGCGAGGGTAAACGCGGCGGCCGTCTCGTCGGAGATACTTTCCGGAATCGTCCGCACGTTTCCAGCAGGAACCACGACGTACTCGGCGAGAGTTCCCGGAAGGTGTTCACCGAGAAGCCTGAAGTGGATACAGAGGGACTGTTCGCCGGCCTGGCAGAATTCGCAGGCTCCGTCACTGATGCCGGGATTGATGACCACGCGGTCGCCGGGCTTCACCGAATGAACCCCGTCACCGATTGAATCAATGACGCCAGTCCCGTCGGCGCCCATCACCCAGGGTGGCGTTATGGTGATCCCGGGAAAGCCCGCGACCGTGAAAACGTCGAGGTGATTGAGGGCCGCGGCACGGATGCGGACGCGAACGGTGCCGGGCGCGGGTTCAGGCACGGCGACGTCGGTGCGGAATTCGAGCTGTTCTACCCCGCCGTGCGCGGAGATGGTGAGTGCTCGCAACGAAAACCTCGAGCGTTATATTGAGATTCCACCGCGCCTAAGCGACGGTGACCGCACAAGATACCGGGTCAGTCCTCATTTCGCTCCGAGTCAATGCTATCCATCAAGGTGCCCCCGCTGGGTGAGTCGATCGTCGAAGCAACCGTGTCGCGCTGGGTGAAGAAGAAGGGGGATACGGTAGCGAGCGGCGATACGATCGTCGAGCTCGAGACGGACAAGATCACGGTAGAGGTCCCGGCTCCGCGTGCCGGCGTGCTCGCTTCTCTCGAGGTTGCTGAAGGCGATGTCGTGAAAGTTGACCAGGTACTGGCCGAGCTCGACGAGACCGCTGCAGGCGTGGCGGCTCCCGCGGCTGCGGCTGCTCCTGCTGCTCCAGCGACGCCGGCGGCCTCTGCTGCCGCGGCGGCTTCTGCTCCGCCCGGCCCGGCCGAGGCGAAGTCATCCCCCGCTGCGCGGCGCCTTGCCGCAGATACCGGAGTTTCGATCGGAGATATCGCGGGAACCGGACGCGGCGGCGGCGTAAGCAAGCCGGATGTCGCAGAGCACGTGGCCAGGGGCGGAACCGCGGCACCTGTTCTCGCGCCGACTCCGAGAGCGCCGGCACCACAGGCCGGATTCGCCCCTGTTCCTGCGGTCGCCGGCGAGCGTGAGACACGTGAGAAGATGACCACGCGGCGCAAGCGCATCGCGGAGAATCTGTTGCAGTCCCAGCACGCAACCGCGCATCTCACGACGTTCAACGAGATTGACATGTCGGCGGTGAACGCGCTGCGCGAGCGGATGAAGGAGAAGGTCGAGAAGGAGCACGGAGTCAAGCTGACGTTCATGCCGTTATTCGTGAAAGCCACGTGCATGGCTCTCGAGAGCTTTCCGGTCGTCAACGCGCAGATTGACGGCGACTCGATCGTATACAAGCACTACGTCAACATGGGAATCGCGGTCGCATCCGACGCAGGGCTCGTGGTCCCCAACATCAAGGATGCGCATCGCAAAGGCATCATTGAGGTCAGCCGCGACATCTCCGCCGTCGCCATGCGCGCGCGGGACGGCAAGCTGTCCATGGACGACCTCATGGGCGGCACGTTCACGATCACCAACGGCGGTGTTTTCGGATCGCTCATCTCCACACCGATCATCAACTACCCGCAGGTCGGCATCCTCGGCCTTCACAAGACGCAGGACCGGCCCGTCGCCATAAACGGGCAGGTCGAGATCCGCCCGATGATGTACATCGCGTTGTCCTACGACCATCGCATCGTGGATGGACAGCAGGCGGTGCTGTTCCTCATTCGCGTGAAGGAGCTCCTCGAGGATCCCGCATCCATGCTCATCTCCTGACGCACCATGACTGAAATGAAATCCGCAGACGTCGTCATCATCGGCAGCGGACCGGGCGGATACGTCGCCGCGATTCGCGCTGCGCAGCTCGGACTCAGCACCGTCTGCGTTGAGATGGAAGAGACGCTCGGCGGAACTTGCGTCAACGTCGGATGCATTCCGTCGAAGGCTCTCCTCACATCATCCGAGCATTACGAGTTCGCGCGCCTGCACGCGGCCGAGCATGGGGTGAAGTTCGAGGGCGTGTCGGCCGACCTTCCGACCATGCTCAAGCGGAAGGACGCGGTGGTCGCACAGAACACAAAGGGCATCGAGTTCCTGTTCAAGAAGAACGGGATCGAGTGGGCGAAGGGACGCGGCACCCTGAAGGCGGGCAACGTCGTCGAGGTCACCGGCGCCGACGGTGTGGTTACGTCGTACCACGCGAGGAACGTCATCATCGCCACCGGCTCCGTTCCCATCGAGCTGCCGTTTCTCAGGTTCGACGAGCAGCGCGTTCTCTCCAACATCGGCGCGCTCACCATCTCCGAAGTGCCAAAGGAGCTGATTGTCATCGGCGGTGGAGTCATCGGCCTCGAGCTCGGCTCGGTCTGGCGCCGGCTCGGCGCGAAGGTGACGGTCGTCGAGCTGTTCCCGACGATTCTTCCCGGGAATGACGCCGAGATCATCAAGGAAGCCGATCGCATCTTCCGGAAGCAGGGACTCGACATCCGCGTGGGCACCAAGGTCGTCGGCGCGAAGCGCGAAGGCGACCGGCTCAAGGTTGACGTCGAGAAGGACGGCAAGACGGAGACTCTCGAAGCCGATTACGTGCTCGTCTCCGTAGGCCGCAAGCCGTCGCTCACCGGCATAGATGCGGCTGCGCTCGGCCTGACGCTGGGCAAGCGCGGCGAGATCGCAGTGGACGCGCAGATGCGCACCAATCTTCCGAACGTCTACGCGATCGGCGATGCTGTCGGTGGCAAGCTGCTGGCGCACAAGGCGGAAGAAGAGGGTGTGATCGCGGCCGAGGTGATCGCCGGCCATCACGCTCACATGGATTACAAGTCCATGCCGTCGGTCGTCTATACCTGGCCGGAGATTGCCACGGTTGGACTCGCCGAGCACGAGGTGAAGGAGTCGGGACGCGAGTACAAGGTCGGGAAGTTTCCGTTTTCGGCGAACGGCCGCGCACGGACGATGGCGGAGACGAACGGATTCGTGAAGTTCATCGCCGACGCGAAGACCGACGAGCTGCTCGGGTGCCACATCATCGGCGCCAATGCATCCGATCTCATCCAGGAGGTCGTGCTCGCATTCGAGTATCGCGGCTCATCGGAAGACATCGGGATCACCGTGCATGCCCATCCGACCCTTTCCGAGACGGTGAAAGAGGCCGCTCTGGGCGTGCTCGGCCGATCACTACATATATAGATAGTGACACAGAGCCGACGGTGCTTGCCCCAGCCCTGAAGCGACTCGATGTCCACGCGGCGCGCGAAGAGGATCTCGCCGCCGCGCTTGCGTTGGTGGAGTTCGAGCGGCAGAAGAACCATTGGGTTGACCGGATTCCCGAGCTGCTGCAGGATGCCGTTCTCAAGCCGGATGGTGAGCACCGCGCGTGCGTTGCGGTTCGGGATGGCGAAGTCGTCGGCTTCGGAGTGTACGGAATCGTCGCCGGAACCGTCGGAACCGGAATCCTCTATTCCGTGCTGGTGGCGCCGCGCTCACGGCGGGCCGGAATTGGGCAGTGCATCCTTTCCTACATTGCGACCGAGCTGTCGAATACGGGGGCGCGAAAAATATTCACCGAAGTTCCGGGCGACCCATACCTGATGCGCTATCGAGCACTGCTCATTTCGTATGGGTTCATGGAGGAGTCCCGGGTCGAGAACTATTACCGCGATGGGGTCCCGCAGATAATCTCCAGGTTCGACCTGTAGTCTCACTTTGGCCCCGGCCCATTCGACATGCTTCTGAAGCCAGTGTCATCCCGCGACCGTCTGCAGCTCCGCGACAAGGACGCATCTCCGCCCAAATCGCTTGGAAGCGGCGCCGAGCTCGAGAAACAGCTCCACAAGCTGCTCGACCGGCTGGGGGGGCTGCAAGAGGTCTTTTACGCCGATGGACGGCGCGCTCTGTTGATCGTGCTTCAGGGGCGCGACGCATCCGGCAAGGACGGCGTGGTGCGTACGGTGATCGGGGCGGGAAACCCGGCTGGCATCAGGGTCACTTCGTTCAAGGCGCCATCGCCCGTCGAGCTCGCACACGACTATTTGTGGCGCGTACACCAGGTGATGCCGGAAAAGGGAATGATGGGAATCTTCAACCGGTCTCACTACGAGGATGTGCTGGTTGTGCGCGTACACGAGCTCGTTCCCGAAGAGATGTGGTCGAAGCGGTACGATCAGATCAACGACTTCGAGAGGATCCTGACCGAGAACGGGACGGTGATCCTCAAGTTTTTCCTTCACGTGTCTCACGACGAGCAGAAGCAGCGGCTGCGCGAGCGGGTGGATGACAAGACCAAGAACTGGAAGTTCAACGCGGGCGACCTCGACGAGCGGAACAGGTGGGACGAATACACCGGTGCGTATCTCGATGTCCTCAGGAGGTGCAGTACGAAGTGGGCGCCGTGGTATGTCGTTCCCGCCGACAGCAACAAGGCCCGCAACTATCTCGTCGCAAAGCGGATCGTGGAGACGCTCGAAGGGCTGGATCTCTCGTACCCGAAGCCGAAGACCGACCTGAAGCAGTATCTGAAGACACTGAAATAGTGCTGGAGCCCCGGGCTCGAGCGCCGGGTTAACACTGCGGCGGTGACGGCGTCTACCAGCCATGCCAACAGGCCGTGGGATGGAGCGTCGTCGCGATATTCTCTTCACAGCCGCGATCCTGGCTCTGAGCCCGGGGCTGGATCTCCGCGATGCGCGGGCGCAGACCGTCTCACCCTCGAGTCGCCAGAAGGCGTCGGTGCCGCGACTCGATCATCGCGAGCTGGCCGCCGACCAGCAGATCATCCACGCGCTCAACCGGCTCACGTTCGGCACGCGGCCGGGCGATGCTCAGAAGATTCGCGCGATCGGCCTCGACAACTGGATCAATCAACAGCTGCATCCCGAGCGGATCGATGATTCGGTGCTCGACGTATTCCTCGATCGCTACAGCATTCTGAAGCAAAACCAGAACGAGCTGCTCGCTCAATACACCGAAGCGCAGCGCGCTCGCCAGATGGTGAGGCGCGCCGCTGATGACACGACGCGAGGCGTCTCACGCGACGACAGCATGGCGTTCCAGCGGATCGCGCAGAGCCGTCGGGCGGTGGTTGGAGAGCTCCAGTCCGCCCGTGTCGCCCGCGCCGTTGCGGGCAACCGGCAGCTCGAAGAGGTGATGACCGACTTCTGGCTCAACCACTTCAACGTCTTCGCGCAAAAGGGGCCTCCCCAGCCGTACTACCTGGTTCAGTACGAGCGCGACGTGATCCGGCCCAACGCTCTCGGGACATTCCGGAATCTCCTCGGCGCCGTGGCAAAGAGTCCGGCAATGCTCTTCTATCTCGACAACGCGCGCAGCATGGTGGACAGTACGCGCCCGCGTCTCGCAAGTATTAACCGTGCGCGCGGCCGTGCGCTTCCGCCCGAGCTGCGCCAGCGAGTGAACCAGCTCCGGAATGGCGGGCTCAACGAGAATTACGGACGCGAGCTGCTCGAGCTTCACACGCTCGGCGTTGATGGTGGGTACACGCAGCAGGACGTCATCAACGTCGCCCGGGCGCTGACCGGCTGGACGATTGAACGGCCGATGGCCGGCGGCGGATTCGTCTTCCGGCCGGTGATGCACGACGCCGGCGAGAAGATCATGCTCGGACACAAGCTCAAGGCCGGGCGCGGAATCGAGGATGGCGAAGACATTCTTGACATCGTCGCGCGGCATCCGGCCACGGCGCGCTACATCGCGACGAAGCTCGTGCGCCGGTTCGTGTCGGATGACCCACCGACGGCTCTCGTGGATCGGGCCGCCGCGGTGTTCATGAAAACCGATGGAGATATCCGCGAAGTCGTCAGGACGATCGTCACGTCGAACGAGCTATTCTCGCAGCGAGCGTTCCGCAGCAAGGTGAAATCCCCGTTCGAGGTCGTCGTCAGCGCGATGCGCGCGATGAACGCCCAGCCAGACAGCACGCCGCGTACCGCGCAGGTCATCGCGTATCTCGGCCAGCCCATCTACGGACATCAGGCGCCCAACGGATATTCCGAGACCGGGGATGCATGGATGAATGCGGGCGCCATCCTCAACCGGATCAACTTCGGAATTGCCGCGGCTTCAAACCGTGTTCCCGGCGCTCGTGTGAGCGCGATTCCGGGACTCGATTCACTGGATGCGGCGCCGCGTGCGAAGCAGGTTGACGCGGTCGTCTCGGTTCTGCTCGGCGGTGCCGTATCAGCCGATACGCGAGCGGTGCTGCTCTCGGGCGAGAACTTGCTGCTGGCAAACGCAGCGGCGACAGGTAACCAGGACGCTTCGATGCAGGCGATGGATGTGCGGCGGCGGGCGCCAGGCAACGGACCCAGTGGCGCCGCGCGGGCAAATCCGCTCGGGCGGCCGGGCGCATTGCTTCCGCAGCTCGCGGGAATCGCCCAGGTGGTCGGACTGGCGCTCGGCTCGCCCGAGTTTCAGCGCCGATGATTGCCGAGGCATAGGGATATGGAACGCAGAGCATTCGTAAAATCGGGAGCGCTGGCCCTCGTCACGATCGGGCTCAGTCCCAGCTTCCTCCGCCGCACCGTGTTCGGCGCCGAGCTGTTGAAGGCACCGAAGGGCAAGACGCTGATCTGCCTCTTTCAGCGCGGTGCGGCGGACTCACTCAACATCGTCGTCCCCCACGGCGACGCGTCGTATTATGCACTCAGGCCTTCGATCGCGATTCCGCGGCCGACTGGACTCGCACGAACCGTGTCACGCGACGCGGCGATTGACCTGGACGGTTTCTTCGGGCTGCATCCGTCGCTCGCGCCGTTCAAGCCACTGTACGACCGAGGTATTCTGGCGCCGGTGCACGCCGTGGGAAGTCCCAGCGCCACGCGGTCGCACTTCGACGCGCAGGATTATATGGAGACCGGCACGCCCGACGTGAAGGGCACGCCAGACGGCTGGCTCAATCGCTATCTCGCCGTGAAAGGGACGTGCGATGAGTGTCACGTGAGTCCGTTCCGGGCCGTCGCGCTGACGCAGCAGACACCGCGCATCATGGAAGGCGCCAACAAAGTCGTGGCGATGAACAGTCTCGACGAGTTCACTCTCCGCGCGACGGGCTCGCAGGCCGATCGCCTCGAAGCGCTGTATCGCACCGGTTCGGCGGATCTCGTGCACGGCACTGGCAAGGAGATGTTCGAGGCGGTGAAGATGCTCAAGGCCGCCAATCCACAGAAGTACGCGCCGCGCCGCGGAGCGGAGTATCCGCGGTCGCAGTTTGGACACAGGCTGATGCAGATCGCGCAGCTCATCAAGGTCGACGTCGGGCTCGAGATCGCGTTCGCCGATGTCGGTGGATGGGACACGCACGTGAACCAGGGAGCGGCGACGGGTCAGCTTGCGCTTCGTCTCGACGACTTCGCCCGTTCGATCGCCGCGCTCGTCACCGACCTCGGTGACGGGATGGACGATGTCCTGATTCTCACGATGTCGGAGTTCGGTCGGATGGCGCGAGAGAATGGCAATCGCGGAACGGATCATGGACACGCCGGCGCGCTGTTCGTCATCGGCGGCGACGTCAAGGGCGGAAAGGTGCATGGCAAGTGGCCCGGCCTCGCGCAGGAGCAACTCTACGAGGGCCGCGACCTTGCGCTGACGACCGATTTCAGATCCGTGTTCTCCGAAGTGACGTCGCGGCATCTCGGCGCGACGAAGCTCGACAGGATCTTCCCCGGATTCGCTCCGCAGCCCGGAAGCTGGCTGGGATTAGTCTGATCGGCGGGGTGTGCTGAGTCACGCCGCCCTGCCACCCCCAGCCCTAGAACCTGAAGATTCTTCCGAGCGCTTTCTGGATCTTTTTCCCGAGACGGTCGGCCTGACGCTCGACTTTGCGACCGATCTCACCCGAGTCGGCCCAGCCCGGCATTTCTTCGTCTGGTGGACCGTGCTCCATGCATTCCGTGTGCGGGCCGGTGCCGGGCTTGAAGTACTCGAGCTTGCGGGCGGGACACCATTCGTTGGCGATCCACCCCGTCGTCGGATCTATCATCACCGCTTCGCTCACCCCCGGCGGCGGCTGCCACGAACCCGGCGGTACTGCTTCGCGCCATCCCTGCGTGTAGAACTCCGCCCAGGCGGGTGACGCAAGGCGACCGCCCGACGCGTCGTGACTGATCGCGTGCGGATCATCGTATCCGAACCAGAATGCGGCGACGAGATTGGGTGTATACCCGACGAACCAGACGTCGGTACCGTTGTTCGTCGTTCCGGTCTTGCCGGCGATCATTCCCTTCGCGCCGTAGTCGCGGATCGGGCGTCCCGTGCCGTAGTCCACCACTGCGCGCAGCATGGATGTCAATTCGTACGCGTCGCGCGGATCGAGCACTTGCTCCGGTGCGATGGTCTCGCTGCTCCACAGCACTTCACCGTCACGCGATTCGATGCGGCGGACGAGACGAGGCGTGATGCGAAAACCGCCGTTCGCGAAAGGCGAGTACGCGCGCACGAGCTCGATCGGCGTCACGTCGGCGGCGCCGAGCGCGACGGCGGGGTAATTGGGAATGTCGCTGTCTATTCCCAGCCGGTGAGCCCCTTCGATGATCCGTGACAGTCCCACTGACTGGCTGACGCGGACCGCGGCAGCATTCGACGAGCGCATCAGTGCGCGACGAAAGGTGATCAGCCCGAGATATGAATCGTTGTAGTTGGAGGGCGACCACACGTTCCTGCCCTGCACCACTTCCACCGGCTCGTCGCGCACGTCCGAGGCGGGGGAATATCCCGCGGCGAGCGCGGCGACGTACACGAACGGCTTGAACGCCGACCCCGGCTGTCGTTTCGCTTTCAGCGCGCGATTGTAGTTGCCACGCTCGTAACGCCGGCCTCCCGTGAGAGCGCGGATGTCGCCGTTCCGCGGATCGATCGCGACGGCCGCGCCCTGTATCGAGTGACGCGTGCCGTTCCACCATCCGCTCGACTCGGACTGGATCGCCGATGCGCGGCGTGCCACCGCTCTGTCGGCGGCGATCTGTGCGCGCCGATCGAGGGTCGTATATACGGTGTAATCGGAGACGTCGTCGTCACGATCCTTCAATACCGAGTCGGTGAACGCGCGCACCGCATCGAGCGCATACGAGTCACCGCGCGTGTCCGGCCTCCACTCGTCGCGCGCGATCTGGAGACCCGTGGCCGCCAGGCCGCTGAGCCGGCCTTTCGACACGTAGCCCTCCTTCACCATCAGGCCGAGCACGAGATTGCGTCGCGCAAGGGCGCGCCGCGGGTTGCGCCGGGGCGTGTAGTACGACGGAGCTTTCGGCAGTGCGGCGAGCATTGCCGCCTCGGGCAGAGCGAGCCGGCTCACGCTCTTGCCGAACAGATCGCGGCTCGCCGCCTCGATTCCATAGACGCCGTTCCCCATGTAGATGGCGTTCAGGTAGAGCTGAAGGATCTGATCCTTCGTGAGCGACCTCTCCATCAGCCGCGCGACGCGCAGCTCGATCATCTTCTGCGGAAGCGAGCGATTCCTGTACTTCCGCACCACGAAGCTGTTGCGGGCGGCTTGCATGGTGATGGTGCTGAATCCCTGGCGGACGCCGCCCGCCTTCACGTTGCGGAACGCGGCGCGGACGAAACCTCGCCAATCCACTCCTTTATGCTTGTAAAACCGGCGATCTTCGGTCGCGATGAACGCCTGTCTGACGAACACCGGAACCTGCGAGATGGGTACATTCAGGCGTCGGACGATCGCCAGGCGGCCCATCAGGGCGCCGTTGCGGTCGAAGATGCGTCCGCCCTCGTCGGGCTGGTATGCCTGGATCTGACCGGGGGTCGGGCAGCTGTCGAACCCGCAGGTGGCAAGCCAGGCGTCGAGTGCGATGACGCCTAGAATGCTTATTGCGAGAGCGACCTTGAGCGCCACATCCCGGCGGATCTCTATTTTCCACTGTCTGAACTGCATCATCAGTCCATGTTCAATCGAATAGCAGCCGCAGTACTTCTCCTCGCTTCTGCCGCCTGCACGAAAGGCGACATCGCCCCCGCATCATCCACCGCGGGCACTCCCAGTGCCGCCACACCAGCTAATACACCGCCCGGACCGGCAAGCGCCAGCAATACCACGGGAACTTCTGGTGGCACTACGGCCGTGGATTCCGCGCGGATTCCGAATGAGCTCGGCCGCATTCCCGTCGTCGAGTATCACCTGATAGACACCGCCGGTGGACGCTATGCCCGCGAGCGCGGCCGATTCGCCCGCGACCTCGAGCTCATTTACCAGAAAGGCTATCGGCCGGTCAGCATCTCGCAGCTTCTGGACCGGAAAATCGATCTCCCTCGCGGACTGTCTCCCGTCGTTTTCGTCTTCGACGACGCATCACCCAGCCAGTTCAGGTACATCGAGAAGAACGGACAGCTCGAGATCGATCCCACGAGCGGAATCGGCATCTGGATGAAGTTCCGTGAGAAGCACCCCGACTGGACGAACAAGGCCGTTTTTTGCATGCTCTCCGGAGCCACCGCCGGCAGGTCGTTCTTCGGCGATCGTGGAATCGAGGGCCAGAAGAGCGAGTGGCGCTTCAAGAAGGTGCAGTGGCTGAAGGACCAGGGTTTCGAGCTCTGCAACCACACGCTCTGGCACGCCAACCTCGGCAAGTATTCCGACACCGTAGTGCAGGAGCAGATTGCGCGCGGGCAGATGGCGATCGACTCGGCGCTTTCCGGCTACAAGGTCCGCACGTTTGCGCTGCCGCTTGGCGTATGGCCGAAGAACCGCGCGCTGGCGAAGTCCGGCTCATGGACGGACCCGAAGACGAAGCAGGTCGTGCGGTACGACAACGAGGCAGTCCTCGAAGTTTCCGGCGGCCCGACCGTGAGCCCGTACGACCCTGCGTTCAACCCCCTCAGCATCAAGCGCATCCAGATCTTCGACAACCAGCTCGAGCACGTTCTCGACCGACTGGACAAGAACGCGTCACGCTACGTCTCGGATGGTGATCCCGATACCGTGGCAAAGCCGACAGGCAAGTAGCTCCGGTGGTGGCTCAAAAGCGCCATCCTCTGAGGTTGCGGAGAGCGGAGTCGAGGGCTTCGCGCTGGTCCTTCTGCTCCGCCGTCTCGAGCAGCTGCTCGTAGGTCGCGATCGCGAGATCGAGCGCATCATAATCCTTTTCCGCGCCGGCGAGCGCGGCGGCGTTGTCGGCCACATTCGCGCGCGCCAGATCGTCCTTCGGGAAGCGGCCCGAGACCTGTTGCCATCTGCCGACGCGCTGTCTCGGATCCGACTCCGACAGCGCCCACAGGTGCCATGCAGCGCGGTTTTCGGGATCGGCGGCGATCGCTCGCGAAGCCAGCTCGCCGGTGGCTTCAGGACCGCGCCCGGTGAGCCAGTATGCATTTGCGAGAGCGACGAGCTTTTGCGCGTCGTTCGGGTCCTCTTCCACCGCCTTCTCCAGCGATGGCATCGGGTCGGTCTGATCGTCCAATTTCGTATCTCGGGGTTCGTGTCCGGTGTTGCGAAACATACCGCTGTTGCGTCGTTCATCCGGTGTCGCCAATGCGTGATTGTGATTGCCGGCGGCTTGTATCCGGCTGGACAATACCGCAACGAAGGACTACCATTCGGAAGATTGCTGGACAACTCCGGCAGTCCGATGTACCATTCTGACGCTAGCGCAGCCCATCGAGGCGCGCCTACGAAGAAGATGAAGTTGCGGGACGCCGCGTGAGTACAGCCCGCGCCCGCCGCAGCAGCCAGTTGCGCTACTTTTTTTACGCCACACCACAATTTGATGAACGAACGCCGACGTCCTTTTCGTCGCGGCCGGGGCCAACGCCCGTCCGGCCCTAGCGCCAACGAACCTTACGGGGATGCTGACCCGTATCGCGAATCAGTCGAATCAGCACCACAGGACACCGAGAGCTTCGATGCTCCCAGACCGCACATTGACATGAACGGTGACGCACAGGACGACGGATCACCTCCGATCTCGTCGTCAGTAGACACACCTCCTGCTCCCCCCGATTCAGGCGAGAGCATGGCTCCGCCTCAGTACTCCAACCAGAATCAGCAGCGCCGCGATTACGGCGGACCGCAGGGCGGCAACAGACAGCAGAATGATCGCGGTGACAACCGCCGCGACGGACGGCGCAACCAGCGCAACCAGCGCGGACGCGGACGCAGCACCAACCGACCGCAGCGCGACCAGACGCCGCGCCAGCCGATGGCGCCGATCATTCCCGATGGCGAAACGACAGGATGGTACGAAGCCTCACGCGAAGGCGGCTTCATCCGCCGCGCCGCGAACAGCTACCTCGTCGATCCATCTGACGCATATGTTCCACCAGACGTCGCGCGTCAGTTCAATCTCCGCCGCGCCGATGCAGTATTCGCCACGACGGGGCGCGATCAGCGCGGCCGCACCGTCGTCGCCGAGATCACGCAGATCAACGGCGCCGAGCCCGAAGCGGCACTTCGCCGACCCGATTTCGGCTCGCTCATCGCATCGTATCCCGAACGCAAGCTCAAGCTCGAAACGGGCCGTCCCGCCAAGGGCGGACCCGAGCTTACGCGCCGCGCGATCGACCTTATCGCTCCCATCGGCTACGGCCAGCGCGCGCTGATCGTCGCCCCGGCACGCGCCGGAAAAACGATGTTGCTCCAGGCGATCGTCGAAGGCGTCGCCCTCAATCATCCGGAAGCCACACTGCTCGTGTTGCTCGTGGATGAGCGGCCGGAAGAAGTCAGCGAGATGATCACGTGGGGTTACGGCGAAGTCGTCGCATCGAGCTTCGACATGCCCGCCGCACGACACACCGACGTCACCGAAATGGTTCTCGAACGCGCGCGCCGTCTCGTCGAGCTGGGCAAGGATGTCGTCATCGTGCTCGACTCGATCACCCGCATGGCGCGCGCTTACAACACAGTCGAGCGCGGAACGGGACGCACCCTGAGCGGCGGCCTCGACGCCACCGCGATGGCCAGGCCCAAGGCATTCTTCGGATCCGCACGGTCGGTAGCTCCGGAGCATGGCGGCGGATCGCTCACCATTATCGCCACCGCTCTCGTCGAGACGGGATCGCGGATGGACGACGTCATCTTCGAGGAGTTCAAGGGCACCGGCAACTGCGAGATCAAGCTCGACCGGTCGCTCGCGGAGAAGCGTATCTATCCCGCCATAGATGTGTCCACCAGCGGGACCCGGCGCGAAGACAAGCTCTTCCGCCCCGACCAGCTGGAGCACGTCTATACGCTGAGGCGGGGACTCCAGCAAATGCCGTCCTCATCCGCCATGGAATGGCTCATCAAGCGAATCGCCGCGACCCCGGGCAACGACGCCCTGCTGGAAGGGTTGTAAGAACGGGAGAACACAGAGGGACGACCCAACCACGAAAGGGGCTGGACGCGACGGGCCCGCGCCTTGCTCTCAGAGGCGCCATGGAGTGGACCAAGAAAGGGTGGATTTCCGGTGCGGCGGCCGCCATGCTGCTGCTCCCGGGATCGCTCGCCTCGCAAGCCCCGGTCGGCATGCCCGCCCCCCCGCCCACGGAGGTGGTGACGCTCAACCTCAAGGGTGTCAAAGCCGTACGCAGGAACGAGCTCACGGCAAGCATCGCCACCGATGCTTCGCATTGCGTCAGCCTCATCCTCACTCCCCTCTGCTGGATCACCAAGGCGCACTACGTCTACATCCGGAAGTATCTGAACCGCAAGGAGCTCGCGCGCGACATCCTGCGCGCGCGGGTCTTCTACTGGAAGCGGGGATATCGCGACACGCAGGTTGACACGCTGGTAACGCCGAAGGGCAAGAACAAGGTCGCCGTCAGCTTCCTGGTCAACGAAGGACCGCCGACGATGGTCACCGATATCACGGTGACACAGTCGCAGCCGATCCTCCGCGACAGGGAAATCGCCCACCGCCTGGTGCTCGGTGAGAATTCGCCGCTCAATCTCATCCGCCTCGATTCCAGTCTCGTCTTTCTTCAGCAGAGCCTGTGGGACAAGGGCTACGCCGATGCCATCGTCGATACCACGCTCCAGGTGGATACGGCGGCGAACACCGCTGTCGTCGCGATCAGAATCAATCCGCGCTGGAAGGCGACGGTCTCCGACATCGTCGTCGAAGGCAATCACAAGATCGCGACGAGAACGATCCTCAAGTCCCTCACCCTGGGCCCCGGCAAGCTCTTCAAGCGATCCGAGCTGCTGCGCAGTCAGCGCGCCCTCTACGAGTCCAACCTGTTCAAGCGCGCCGCCATCGAGATTCCGAGGCAGGGCGATTCGTCCAAGGTCCTCATCGTTACGGTGACCGAGGCGCCGCTCCGTGAGACGCGTCTCAGCGCCGGCTTCAACACGATCGACTTCTTTCAGGTCGAAGGGCGCTTCACGAATTACAACTTTTTCGGGCGTGCCCGCCGTCTCGAGGTTCAGGGAGCGGTCGGCAACCTTTTTGCCAGCACATTCAACGGAAAATTCATCTTCCGGGACGTGTTGAGCGACGTGCGTACCCAGCACTCGGGTTACCTGGCGCCGACATACAACGCCAGCCTCAACTTCCGCGAGCCCTGGTTCGGATCGCGGGCCAACGAGCTCGCACTCGGCGTGTTCGCCCATCGCCGCAGCGCACCGGGCATCTACGTGGACAGGGGATTCGGCACCAGCGTCACGTTCACGCGCGAGCTGGTGGAGCGCGCGCCGGCGAGCATCAACTATCGGTTCGAAATGAGCCGGGTGGATGCCGGGGACGTGTACTTCTGCGTCAACTACGGCATCTGCGACCAGCCGACGCTTGGCGCGTTGCATGCGCGGCAGCGGCTCTCCCCGCTGACGCTCACCGGCAACATCAACCGCTCCAACGACCCGTTCTCACCCAGTCGCGGATACCGCGGAACGATAAGCACCGAGCACGCTTCGGCATTCACGCTGTCCAACTTCCGCTACAACAGGGCCGAAGGCGACGGCGCGATCTATCACCCTATGCGCAGCCGCGGAGCCCTCGCCGGACATCTCCACCTCGGGTGGGTGAACCCGCTGGCCAGCACGGCTTCGGCCGTCGGAGTCGAAGGCGACGGAGATGTGCTGCATCCGCGAAAGCGGTTCTACGCCGGCGGGTCCCGCTCGGTGCGCGGCTACGGTGAAAACCAGCTCGGCCCGCGCGTTCTCACCATCCCCGCGTCGAAGCTGCGCGAGCACGATCCGAATTGCGGTCCGGCGGCGGACATCACCTCCTGCGACCCGAACGCGGAAGGACTCAAGCGGACTGATTTCGACCCGCGTCCGCTCGGCGGTAACGTCATCGTCGAAGGGAGCGCGGAGTTCCGTTTCCCCGTCTGGAATCAGCTCTTCGGCGCCGTGTTCGTCGATGCAGGATACGTCGCGCAGCGGACGAATCCCGGACTCCCGTTGAGCAAATCGGCGATTACGCCCGGATTCGGCGGACGATATCGCTCGCCGGTAGGACCGATCCGCGTGGACATCGGAATCAATCCCGGGCTCGGCGACGAGCTGCCCGTCGTGACCGAAGGCGTGGTGGACGGCGAAACGAAGCTGGTGACCCTGGCCGAGCGGCGCCGATTCACTCCGGTTCGCGGCGGATTCAGGGGAGCGTTCGATCGCATGACGCTTCACCTCTCGATCGGAGAAGCGTTCTGATGCGACAAGGCCTCACCCGCTTCCTCGCGGCTGTCGCCATCGTCGCCGTCATTCTTCTGATCGCGATATTCGCGCTCACCAACACCGACCGGGGCCGCGAACAGATTCGCAAGCGCGCGCTCGCCATGCTCGAGAACAGCTCTCACGGCATCATCAGGATCGGCCGCGTGACCGGGAATCTTCTGAACGGATTCACGCTGCACGATCTCGTGATCACGGACAGCGCCGGTGCTCCGTTCGTGACAGCCGACGAAGCGAGCGCGCGGTACACTTTGAGATCACTCACCTCGCAGCGTGTCGAGTTCGACGACGTGAAGCTCGTGCGCGCGATGATCGTGCTCGATCGGCAGCCCGGCGGACGGTGGAACTGGGACCGGATCTTCCCCCGCGACACGCTCACCCCGCGCGGCAGAAGAAAGACGGGATGGGGAACGTGGATCCGCTTCACGGATGTGAGTCTCGTGGACGTAGATCTGACCGTGCGCTCCCCGTGGGAGCCGAGAGTCCTCACTGGGGCCGAGAAATCCGACGTCGTGCGCGAGGCTCTCGGGCCGGAAGGCCGGCTCGTGCTCGTCGAGGTTCCGGGCGGCTACCAGAAGATCTCGAAGTTCCACCACATCAACGCAAAGCTGCCGCTGCTGCGTCTCGAGGATCCGGGATTCAGGACGCGTCGCGCCGATGTCGCGTCGCTCAGCATGCTGGCGGAGCCTTTCCGTCCGCCGACCGTGGAAGTGCGCTCGCTCGTCGGCGGCTTCGACTTTACCGGCGATTCGGTCTGGTGGCAGAACGTCAACGCTACACTGCCCGGCAGCAAGCTCAGAGGCGGCGGCCTCTACAGGATAGACAACAACGACATGACGCTGCGCGCGCATGCCGACCCGGTCGCCGCCGCCGACATGCGCTGGGTATATCCGCGCCTCCCCGAGCGCGGGTCGGGCACACTCGATTTCGCGATGGACTGGGTGGGCGATACGAGCATCTACATCGCGCGTAATGCCGACGTCCGCGTCGCCGATGCCCATCTCCTGGGCGATCTCGGAATGACGGTCGCCGAGGATTTTACGCTGCACGATACCAACGTGCGGTTCACCGGTCTCGACACGCGCCTCATTCAGCAGATGTTCCCGCTCGTCAAGCCGTCTCGCTCGGGAATCCTCGCCGGTCGCGCGAAGCTCGACGGGAATCAGAAAAAACTCGCGGTGGACGGCGACGTCACGTTCGACGATCGTCGCGCCGGCCGCAATCGCGTCATCGCCGTCGGTGAGGTAGGGTTCGGCAACGGCGTGTTCAGGGCCGACAATCTTCGGCTGACGATGCGCCCCGTGCAGGTGGACCTGGCGCACGACTACGCACCCACGCTGCCGATCCATGGAACGATCACCGGCACCGCGACGCTGAACGGCTCGACCGCCTCACGGATGACTGCCCGTGCCGACATCACTCATGTTGATCGCGGGGCGACATCGCGCATTACCGGTACGGGCGCCATCCGCAGCTCGCCCGGCGCAAAGATGGCATCGAGCTGGTTCGATGTGGATGCACGTGTACATCCGCTGTCTCTCATCACCGCCGGACGATTTTTCCCGCAGGCCGGATTGCGAGGAGACGCTTCGGGACCAGTCCGGCTCACCGGCACCATGCGCGATCTCTCCGTTCGCACCGACCTCGGCCTTTCCGATGGCGGATCGGTCGGGCTCACCGGCAAGCTCGACCTCGCAAGCCGGGAAAAAGGCTACGACGTGGATCTGGTCGCCCGGCTGTTCAACGCCAACACCATCATGGCAAAGGCGCCGAGGACTTCGATCAACGCAACGGCATCGGCCGAGGGGCGTGGATTCGATCCGGCGACGATGCGCGCGACGCTCGTCGCCGACGCGCGATCTTCGACGTACGACACGCTCTCCCTGACCTCGGCCACCGTCCGGCTCGCGGCCGCCAACGGAATGGCGCGCGTGGACACGCTGGCGGTCGACCTTGGGCAGAGTGTCGCCGCGGCCAGCGGGACGTTCGGCCTCGCCCGCGGAATCAGTGGACAACTTCGCTATCACGTCGCGGTTGACTCACTCAACCGCCTGGCGTCACTGCTTCCGCCTGTAGCGGAAGAAGCCGTTCAGCCGCGTCCTGGAATCCTCGCCGGCCGCATGGCCCGCGTGCGCTCCGATTCCACAAAGGAGGCAAAGGCGACGGAAGTCGAGCGTGCCGCACTGGGACGCGCTCCGCCCACGCTTGCTCCGGTTGACACTCCGCGCACGCTGAGCATAAGCGAGCTCTCCGGCTCGCTGCGGGCGGATGGCGTCGCCACCGGTAACATCCGCGACTTCGGGCTCAACGGCACCGCCAGCGGTGAGAACATCATCGCCCGCGGAAGCAGCATTCAGAGGTTCCGCGCGACGTACGACTGGACGAATGCACTGACGCCGCAGTCGCACGTTGACATAGATGCTTCGGCATCGAAGGTGCTGGCGAGCGGATTCGATCTCGACAGCGTCCAGACGCGCATCACCTACAGGAAGCCCCTGGGCACGGCGAAAGTCGTAGTCGTGCAGAACCAGACGCACGTATACAGTCTCGACGCCGACTATCTGCTCAACAAGGTGCGGAACGACCTCCGCCTGAACCGAATGGAGCTTCGGTTCGATACGACAGTGTGGGCATCGGTGCGCCCGTCAACCGTGCACTGGGGGCAGGCGGGCGTGGACATAGACAAGCTCGAGATGCGCAACCAGAGCAACGGCAGAATCTACGTTGACGGTCTCATCCCGAAGGAGGGCCGCGCCAATGTCGAGGTCGCCGTGGACAACTTCGCCGTGCAGGATCTCATCGCGCTCACGCAGAGCGACATCAATGCGAGCGGCCTCGTCTCGTTCAACGTAAAGGCAGCGGGAACCGCGGCCGACCCGATATTCAGCGGTTCGTTCGGCACCGAGCGCTTCTACTACAACGGCACGCTGATCCCGGAGGTACATGGGATTGTCAGCTACGCCAATCAGACACTCACCGGACGCGCCGATGCCATGCGCGACGGCGAAGCGCCGATCCTCTTCGCGCACGGTACGATCCCGATCAACCTCGCGCTCACTGGAGTGACGGGATCGCGGCTGCCGAGAGACCGGCAGATCGATCTCGCTATCCGCGCGGACAGCCTGCCGCTCGATCTCTTGCCGCAGATCAACACGATCGTCACCAACCTCAAGGGCCGCGCGGTCGCCGACTTCAAGGTGAACGGTACGCTGAATAGACCGGAGGTGACCGGCCGGTTCGATCTCGACAGCGCCGAGGCGCGCTTCGTACCGCTTGGCCTGAATCTGAAGCGGATGGACGCATCGGTCCGGATGCTTCGCGACACCATCGTCGTGGACTCGCTCGTCGCCTGGAGTGGAGGGCGCATCGTACTGACCGGCGGTCTCGGCATCGGGTCGCTGCGCGCTCCTTCATTCGACCTGAAGCTCTTCGTCAACAACGCCACCGTGCTGGACAGCGACCAGGGAAAGCTCAGGGCGAACATGAACCTCGCCATGACCGGTCCTTTCTCCGACACTCATGTGGGCGGCACGGTGC
Organism: Gemmatimonadaceae bacterium; assembly: GCA_030647905.1. Taxonomy (NCBI): domain Bacteria; kingdom Pseudomonadati; phylum Gemmatimonadota; class Gemmatimonadia; order Gemmatimonadales; family Gemmatimonadaceae; species Gemmatimonadaceae bacterium. The sequence goes on from JAUSJA010000026.1 coordinate 135,790, forward strand.
GGATCCTGGACGGCGTGCTGTATATCCCAAAGTCCGAGGGAAAGAAGATCATCGGAACGGATGACCCGGCGCTGTTCAGCGTTCTCGATACCGCGATCATGGCGAATCGCGAGATATTCCCGGCACAGTCGCCGCTGCTCGCGAATCTGCGGATGGACGTCGATCTCCTGGTGGATCGCGACGTGTTTGTCCGCTCGCCCGACTTCAACATCGAGGTCTACAGCGACGGGGATCTCGCGGTGCACGTCAACCGCGCGAAGGAATCGCTCGTGCTCGACGGCGTTCTGCTCAGCGAGCGCGGCGAGTATCGCTTCCTGTCGAAGCGGTTCGACATCAACCGCGGATCGGCGACGTTTGTCAATCTGGACGAGATCAACCCGACGCTTCAGGTCACGGGCGGATACGAGGTGCGGCTCCCCGCGCGTGAGGCGATCAACATCAAGATCATCATCGGCGGGACGCTCCGTAATCCGCAGATCGCGCTCGAGAGCGACGCGCAGCCGCCGATTCCGCAGAGCGATCTCCTGAGCTATCTGGCGTTCGGACGCTCGTCTTCGTCGCTGCTTCAGCTCGAGGGAAGCGGGCTCGCCGCAAGCGACAATCTCGTTGGCGCCGGAGCCGCGCTGGCCAGTCGCCAGCTCGCCGCCGTCGCGCTCGGCGTATTCACCGATCAGCTCGCGGGAGAAGCGGCGCGGTCGCTCGGTGCCGACGTCTTCAACATTGCGCCCGCAGACGTCCAGACCGACATCGGAACCTTCCTGCGCGGCACCGAGATCGAGTTCGGCAAGTACATCAAGTCGCACACGTTCGTCGCGGCCCAGGTCCGGCCCGACCCTGCCGCCCTGAAGCGGCCCGGGCTTCTGCTCCAGCACCGCTTTGGCGGGCTCAGGGGGTACAGCATGGAGACAAGCTTCCAGCCGCGCTATCTGCTGAAGGAGCCGTCGCTCGATCCGCAGAATCCCACAACGACGAGCGTCTTCAGTCTCTTCCTTATCCGCAACTGGAGGTTCTAGCGTCGGGGCGATGCCCGGTTGGTATCTCGGCCGCTAACTTTGTATTATAAAGTACTTGACAACGCAGACCAGGGCCGGATATTCGACACTGAACCCCGAATGGAACCCCCGATGAACTTTCCCGAACCCGCGCGCCGCTCGTGCGACACCACGATGCTCTGGGCCGTCTCGGCCGCGGTTGCCGGCCTGGGGACATGGGTGATGTACGCCGCACTGCCCGGGCTGAACTGGGTGATCTGGACGACAGCGGCGGCCGCCGGACTCCTTCTCTTCAGCCGATCGGCGAAAGTCGCATCGGGACCAGTCGTCGTTACCGGGGTTCTCGCGGCCATCATCGCTGGCGGTGTGGCCATGACCGCCGATCCGTTCATGCATGCCCTCATCTGCCTGGCGGTCATTCAGCTTCTCGCACTTCAGATGCTGCTCGCGACCGACGGTTGGTGGACCCGGATTGCGCCGCTGTTCACCCTCGCCGCGCCTATCGTTGCGTTCGGCTGCGCCGTCATCGAGTCCGCGCGCCGCGCGCTCGAGGCATTGCACATCGTCCGGTCGCATCGCGCCATATCCGTCGTGCAGGGTCTGGCGATCACCGCTCCGGTGCTTCTCGTCTTCGCCCTGCTCCTTTCGTCCGCCGATCCTGTCTTCGCCCAGTGGCGTGCTGCGTTCGAGCACCTGCTGTCGAGCTGGGCATTTCTTCCGCGGACGGTTTTCTTTCTGGCGCTTCTCACCATCGTCCTCGGCGCCTACGGATTCGCGGCGAAAGGCGACGATGCACCGACCATCGCCGCCCTTGCACCTCCCGGCGATCGCGGCGGACGCTGGCTCGGCGCAACGGAGCGCCTCATCCTCCTCGGTGGCGTCGCTCTTCTCCTTTGGGTGTTTCTTCTCGTTCAGCTGAGCTACCTGTTCGGCAATCTCCCGATCGTCGCCGGGTCGGGGATGACCTTCGCCGAGTATGCGCGAAGAGGCTTCGCTGAGCTAACGGTGGTGGCATCGGCGAGTGTCCTGTTGATTCTTTTCGCCGAGCGATTCGGGCGCCGGGGCGAACGCGAAGTCCTGCTTCGTGCCGTGACGATCGCGCTGATCGTCGCCGTGCTTTGCCTGCTTGGCTCGGCGTTTCACCGCGTGTCGCTTTACGAAGAGGCGTATGGATTCACCACGTCGCGGCTCTATGCTCAGACCTACATGATCGTGGTCGCGATCAGCCTGGTGGCACTGGCCATCGAAGTGCGGGGCGAGATCCAGCCCCAAAGGGTATTCCGTCGCGCGGCGTCAGCGGCGGCGATCGCGTTCATCACATTGATCTACTGGAATCACGGGGCGTGGATCGCGAACCGGAACATTGATCGCTTCGCGACGACCGGGAAGCTGGATACCGTCTATCTCACGCGTGATCTCTCGCCAGACGCGGTTCCCGCCATCGCCGCGCGACTCACATCACTCCCCGAGCCCGCGCGGTCGGAGCTTCGCGCGGCGGTGAACCTGCGTTATCGCGGACGGCACCGCCTTCTCGACCAGCGATGGTTCGAGTGGAATCGTGGCCGAGCCAATGCCCGGAATGCGCTGTTGCGACTGGGAATTCCGCTGCGTCTTCCACCGCGGCCAGCGGTTCAGCCGGAGGCCGCGCGGCCCTGAGCGTCAGCTCTTCGTCGCGGCCGCGTACTCGTCCCAGAATACTGCCATCGCGCGCATCCCCATCCGGAAGCTCTCCTCGCTCATCCACTCGTCCGGCGCGTGCGCGTTTTCGCCCGGCAGTCCGAACCCGACGAGAAGCACAGGTACGCCGAGCACCCGCTCGAAATCGCCGACGACGGGAATCGAGCCTCCCTCGCCGACGACGACCGGCTGCTTCTCAAATACCGTCGCCAGCGCTCGCTTCGCGGCGTCGAAGAGAGGCCCCTGGAGCTCGGCGCGCCACGGCTTTCCGCCGTGGAGATATGTCACTGTCGTCTTCACTCCCTTTGGAGCTACGCGCTCCACGTGCGCCGTCACCGCCTTGCCGATCTCAGCCGGATTCTGATCGGGAACCAGCCGGCAGCTCACTTTCGCCATCGCCTTGGAAGGCAGAACCGTCTTTGCGCCCTGGCCCGTGTATCCGCTGAGAAGGCCATTCACTTCGCAAGTAGGCCGGGACCAGAGGCGCTCGAGTACCGTGAATCCTTCTTCGCCCCCGAGCTCGGGGGCACCTGTCTCCTTGCGAAAAGTCTCCTCGTCGAATGGAAGACCGCGCATCTGCTGCCTGATTTTCGGCTCCCATTCACGCACCGAATCGTAGAACCCCTCGATCGCGATACGGCCGTTCGCGTCATGCATCGTGGCGAGAATTCTCGCCAGCGCCATCGCCGGATTGATGACAGCACCGCCGTACGCTCCCGAATGCAGATCCATGCCCGGCCCCTGCACGGTGATCTCGAAGTAAGCGAGCCCCCGCAGCGACGAGAGAATAGACGGCTGTCCCGGCGCGAACATGGTGGAGTCGGAGATGACGACTGCATCGCACGCCAAAAGCTCCTTGTTGCCCTCCACGAAGTGCTCGAGGTTGTCGCTTCCAACTTCCTCTTCGCCTTCCGCGATGAGGACGACGTTCACGGGCAGCGTGCCGCGCGTGGAGAGATGCGCCTCCAGTGCCTTCACGTGGAGGAAAAGCTGACCCTTGTCGTCAACCGACCCGCGCGCGTAGATGTTGCCGTCCCGAATCGTCGGTTCGAACGGGGGCGACGTCCAGAGCTCGAGCGGCTCGGGGGGCTGCACGTCGTAGTGACCGTACACGAGCACAGTTGGCGCTCCGGGCGCACCGCGCCATTCTCCTGTCACGACAGGGTGGCCGGTTGTCGGATGGATCGTCGCCTTGAGGCCGGCCTGTTCCAGAGATCTCTTCAGCCATTCCGCAGCGCGCGCCACGTCGGCGTTATTCTCTGACTTTGCGCTGACACTCGGAATTCGCAGGAACTCGAAGAGCTCGTCGCGGATTCGCGTATCGTTGTCATCGAAAAACTTGTTCAGATCGGTATTGGCAATATTCGTCATTTCAGATTCCATTTTCGAGGATTGCGTTGAGTTTCTGTCGCGTCAGGCCGTCGCCACTTTAACACGCTTCCGGTCGCACCGCCGACGGCGATCCACAGTAGCATCGGGGGAAATTAACGCGTCCCCCAATTGGATGTGCCGATCCGGGCCCTGCTTGCCTTCCGGAGCGAACGAAGCGTAGTTCAGAAGGCGTTTACGGATGGCCGGCATAGAGCCGGCCTCGTAGACGGCACCGAACGAGCGAATGGCCAATCGACTGGCGGAGGAGACGAGCCCCTACCTGCTCCAGCACGCGGACAATCCCGTGGACTGGTATCCGTGGGGCAAGGACGCGCTGGAGCGCGCGCGCATCGAGGACAAGCCCATCCTCCTCAGCATCGGATACGCAGCATGCCACTGGTGCCACGTGATGGCCCACGAATCGTTCGAGAACGAAGCCACGGCGCAACTGATGAACGAAAAGTTCATCAACATCAAGGTGGACCGCGAAGAGCGTCCTGACCTCGATGGGATCTACATGCAGGCCGTGCAGGCGCTCACCGGTCACGGCGGCTGGCCGATGACGGTATTCCTCACGCCAGTTGGTGAGCCGTTCTACGGCGGTACTTACTATCCGCCCGAAGAGCGCCACGGAATGCCGTCGTTCGCCCGGGTGCTCAACGCAGTCTCGGATACGTGGAAGAATCGCCCGGACACCGTCGCCCAGACGACGCGCCAGGTAAAGAACATCTACGATTCCGCGAAGATGCAGGCGCGGAGTGAGGGGGCGCTCACTTCGCACGCTCTCGATCTGGCATATCGTGGCATCGCCCAGAAGTACGACGTGCGACATGGAGGTTTCGAGGGCGCGCCCAAGTTCCCTCCGACGATGTCGCTCGACTTCCTGCTTCGATACTGGCGGCGGACCGGAACCGGCTACGCCCTCGAGATGGTGACGGACTCGTTCCGGAAGATGGCCCGCGGCGGGATCTACGATCAGGTCGGAGGTGGATTCCACCGCTATACGGTGGACGCGATCTGGCTGGTACCCCACTTCGAGAAGATGCTGTACGACAATGCGCTGCTGGTGCGGTTTGGCGCGCATCTCTGGCAGGCGACGCACGATGATGAATTCAGGCGCGTGACGGAGGAGACGATTCGGTGGGTGGAACGCGAGATGACGTCGCCCGATGGAGGATTCTACTCGTCGCTCGACGCCGACAGCGAGGGCGAAGAAGGGCGGTTCTACGTCTGGTCGCAGGCCGAGCTCGATGCGCTGCTTGGCTCGGATGCCCAGCTCGTGAGGACCTATTACGGTGTCAGCGCAGTGGGGAACTTCGAAGGCGAGAACATTCTGCACGTTCGTTCCGATTTTTCTCTCGCCGCGGCAAGAGCGGGCATCTCACCGAAGCTCGCTGAGCAGATAATCGCCGATGCCAAAACGACGTTATACGAGGCACGGACAAAGCGGGTGTGGCCCGGCCGGGACGAGAAGATTCTCGCGGCATGGAACGGACTCATGCTGCGCGGTCTCGCTACCGCCGCGCGCGCGTTCGAGAGCGACGACCTCCGGCGGCTTGCCGTCCGAAACGGCGAGTTCCTGAGCCGGGAGATGATCCGCGACGGGCGCATCATGCGATCGCACACCCGAGGCACGAGCCGCATCAACGGTTTTCTCGAGGACTACGCCGCGGTCGGGCTGGGATTCCTCGCGCTGTACGAGCTCACGTTCGACGTCTCGTGGGTGATACGCGCCACCGAGCTCGCGAACTCGATGGTCACCTGGTTCTGGGACGAGCAGCTCGGCTCGTTCTTCGACGCGCCGAGCGACGGCGAAGAGCTGATCGCGCGACCTCGCGACGCCGGCGACAACGCGATGCCGTCGGGCACGTCGCTCGCCGTGGATCTCCTTCTTGGTCTCTCCGAGCTCACACACGACGCGGACATGCGGCGCCAAGCGACGTTCGTACTCGAGACGCTGGCGACGCCGCTGATCCGCTACCCCGGCTCGTTCGGACACCTGCTCACCGCGGCGGACATGGCGGTCAATGGTGCGGTCGAGGTCGCGATATCCGGAAAGCCCGGTGACACCGGGTTCCGCGCGCTGCAGCATGAAGTTGCCATTCACTACGTCCCGTCGCTGGCGCTTGCCGGCGGCAGCGACGATTCAAACGGGAGTATTGCGCTGATGGACGGACGTCTAGCCCAGGACGGCAAAGCGACCGCCTATGTGTGCAGATCCTACGCGTGCGAGGAGCCGGCGATGACGCCCGCAGTGCTCGCAACGCAGCTCGAGACAGCCGGCCGTCTGTCCCAGTCGTGACCGAGATCAGGCCATCGTTCACCCGCGGTGGAAATCCAGCGCCAGGTCCAGGGCCTTCGCGGAATGGGTCACTGCTCCGACGGAGATCCAGTCCACTCCGGTCTCGGCGATCGCACGAACCGAGTCGAGGCTGACGCCGCCGGATGCTTCGCTCACGGCGCGGCCGTCTATCAGCTCCACCGACTCGCGGAGCTGCGGCAGCGTCATGTTGTCCAGCATGATTATGTCAGCACCCGCAGCCACCGCCGCTTCGACCTGCCTGACATTGTCACACTCGATCTCGATCGGAGTGCCGGCCGGTGCCACCTCGCGCGCGCGGTTCACCGCCATCACCACGTCGCCGCCGATGGCCGCGATGTGATTGTCCTTGATCAGCACCGCCGCACCGAGGTCCATGCGGTGGTTCATTCCTCCACCCGCACGGACGGCATACTTCTCCAGCCGGCGCCAGCCGGGCGTCGTCTTTCGCGTGTCGAGAATCTTCGCCTTCGTGCCCTCGATCGCGTCCACGAACTGCCGCGTCAGCGTCGCCACTCCCGACAATCGCTGCATGTAGTTGAGCGCCACACGCTCCGCCGACAGCAGTCCGCGCCCATGCCCCGTGATGAACATCACCGGTGTCCCCGCCGCTACCTTCTGCCCGTCCTTCACCACATTTCTCACCGCGGCATTCGGATCCCTCTGCCTGAACGCTTCGCGCGCGAGCGGAATCCCTGCGATCACCCCGGCCTGGCGCGCCACGAGCGTGCACCGCTCGCGCCGGTCCGACAGAATCGTCGCAATGCTGGTGATGTCGTTGTCCGCCGTGTCTTCGGCGAGCGCCTCACGTACGAGTGAGGTCGTCATCAGTCGGGCGTAAGGAAAGCGCAGCGGGCCCGCCGGCGCGAAGCCTCGCTCCGCAAGAACGGTGATCCGCCGCGGCCGGCGTGTCATTCCCCGGGATCCTCGGTCGTCTCGGGCTTCAGCGATAGCGGGCGCTGCCCGCCAATCGCAATCATCCGCTCGATCGCCGTGCGCGCACGGTCGGCGATTGCCGGATCAACAGTGATGTGATGCTCCAGCCGCTCCAGCGATCGCAGCACCTTCGGCAGAGTCGTCACCTTCATGAACGCGCACACCGCCAGCTCGCTCGCCGGATAGAATTTCCTCGTGGGGTTCTCGCGCCGCAGGCGATGCAGGATGCCTACCTCGGTGGCGACGATGTATTCCTCCGCATCCGAGATGCGCGGACGATTGATCATCCCCTCGGTCGAGAGGATCTGCACGTCCTCCGGATCCACGTCACCTGCTGACACCGCCTCCACTACGCTCGTCGCGCATCCACACTCCGGATGGATCAGGAACTCGGCCCCGGGGTGCTCCGCGCGCTTGCGTTTGATGTGCTCGGGATCGATCCCAGCATGCACGTGACACTCACCCATCCACACATGCATGTTCTCACGCCCCGTGACGCGGCGTACGTGCGCCCCGAGGAACATGTCGGGGAGAAAGAGTATCTCCTTGTCGAGGGGAATCGAGTTCACGATCTCGACGGCGTTTCCCGACGTGCAGCAATAGTCGCTCTCCGCCTTCACGTCGGCCGTCGTGTTCACGTACGAAATGACCACTGCGCCTGGATGCTCCGCCTTCCAGTCGCGGAGCTGATCCCCGTCAATCGTCGCGGCAAGCGAGCATCCTGCCGCAAGATCGGGCAGCAGTACTTTTTTTTTCGGCGACAGCACGGCAGCCGTCTCCGCCATGAAATGCACGCCGCAGAACACGATGATGTCCGCGTCGGTGTGCGCTGCTTCACGGCTCAGACCCAGTGAGTCGCCGACGAAATCGGCCACGTCCTGCACTTCCGGCCGCTCATAGTTATGCGCCAGGATCACCACGTTTCTGTGCTTCGCCAGCCGCTTTATCTCCAGCTGCAACGCGCTGAGGTCTCTTCCGATTGCCTGTGCCGTCATCTTACCATTCGATGTGCCTGCCGCGCCACTTCCGCACGGCATGAGGAAAGTCGCTTCTGAAGTGCCCGCCTCTCGATTCCTTGCGCAACAATGCGGCCTCCGCGATGAGCCGCGCCGTCTCCACCATGTTCGCTTCCTCGGTCGCCCCGACGGGAAGACGCGTCTCTATGTCGCCCAACATCTCGAGCCCTTTTCTCAGGCCCTTTGCGGTACGATGGATTCCGGCGTGATCCCACATCACGCTGCGCACATCGTCGGCCGCGACCTGAGCGGCGCCCCGATCCTCGAGCGGCGGCACGTCCCACGCCTTCTTTCGCGGAGTGCCGGTCATTCCCGGCAGAGCGATCATGTCCCGCGCCACGCGCTCGGCGAACACCAGTCCTTCCAACAGCGAATTCGACGCCAGCCGGTTGGCTCCGTGCACGCCGGTTCGCGAGACCTCGCCGCACGCGTACAGGCGGGCGAGGCTCGAGCGTCCCACGAGGTCGGTCACGATCCCGCCCATCATGTAGTGAGCCGCGGGAATCACCGGGATGAGGTCCTTTGACGGATCGATTCCGCGCGCCTTGCACAACGCGAAGATTCCCGGGAAGCGGTTCCGGAACGATTTGCCGAGCTTCCGCGCGTCGAGATAGACACGGCTGCCACGAGCCCGCTCCCGGAATATCTCGCGCGCCACGACATCGCGCGGCGCGAGCTCCGCCAACCTGTGCTTCTTCGTCATGAAGCGGACACCGGCGTCGTTCACCAGGATGGCGCCTTCACCTCGCACCGCTTCGGAGATGAGCGCCAGAGGATTCTCCGGCGTCTCCAGCGCGGTAGGATGGAACTGCACGAACTCCATGTCGGCCAGCTTCACACCGGCGCGGTGGGCGATCGCATATCCATCGCCAGTGGCAACCTGGGGATTCGTCGTGTAGCGATATACCTGCCCGCACCCGCCCGTCGCGAGAACGGTCGAGTCGGCTACGATCTCGACCGGCTTGCCCGCCATCGTTGCCCGGATCCCATGACAGACGCCTTCGCTCACGATCAGATCGAGAACGCGCGTCTTCTCCAGCACCTGGATATTCCGGCTCTCGCGCACTCGCTCGATCAGCGTGCGGGCGACCTCTGCCCCCGTCTGATCTCCGTGCGCATGGACGATGCGCCGTCGCGAGTGCGCGGCCTCCTTGCCGAGCTTAAACCCCCCTCCCGGCTCTAGATCGAAATCGGCCCCCGCCGTGTGAAGCTCGCGAACGCGCGCCGGCCCCTCCTCCACGAGAATCTCGACCGCCCTGGCATCGCAAAGCGCCGCACCCGCGGCAAGCGTGTCCTTTCGGTGCAGCTCAGGCGAATCCCCTGCCCCGAGAGCTGCCGCGATTCCACCCTGCGCGTACGCCGTGGCGCTGTCGAAAAGCGAGCGCTTCGTGAGCACCATCACGTCCCCTTCCGTGGACGCCCGCCAAGCCGTGTGAAGGCCGGCGATACCGCTTCCCACAACCAGAAAGCGTGTTCTGATCCGCTCTGCCATAGGGGAAATCAACGGGGATTCAATACTTATAGAAAGGGGGGATACCGCCTTGCAGGCGAGCGCTCCGTGGGCGAATATCCTCCTGAATGCGGAAACTCCTCCTCGTAGCCGCCGGCCTCCTCGTCGTGCATGCCGCGCTTCTCTTTGCCGGCGGCCGTGGAGTGACGGATTCCAGCAGACCGGGCGCGACTGATGTCGGCATTGTCCTCGATGTCGGCGGTCGTGGCGACAAGTCGTTCAACGACGGCGCTTTTGCGGGCGCGGACAGCGCTGAGAAAATCCTCCACCCAAACGTTCGCTTCATCGAGCCGGGCGAGGGGTCGGACCGGGAAGCAGGTCTCCGCCTGCTGGCCGCCGAGAACATGGATCTCGTCATTGGAGTCGGTTTCATTTTCTCCGACGACATCACCAAGCTTGCCAGGGAATATCCCGGCGTCTCGTTCGCCTGCGTTGACTACGCGCTCGCAGTGGACGACAAGGGAAACGTCATCCCGCCGCCGCCGAATGTCGCGGCCCTCAAGTTCCGTGAAGAGGAAGGCTCATTCCTCGTCGGCGCTCTCGCCGCCCTCGTCGGCAACTCCAGAAAAATCGGATTCATCGGCGGAATGGACATTCCTCTCATTCACAAGTTCGAGGCGGGCTATCGCGCCGGGGTGAAGCACGTCTGCCCGGATTGCACGGTGATCGCGCAATACGCTGGCGTCACTCCCGATGCGTTCAAGAATCCGGGCAAGGGCAAGGAGCTCGCGCTCAGCCAGTACCAATCAGGGGTCAACGTGATCTTCCACGCGTCCGGCTCCACCGGGCAGGGTGTCTTCGAGGCGGCCCGCGTGATGGACAAGCTCGCCATCGGCGTAGACGCCGATCAGTACGACGAAGCACCGGGCCACGTTCTCACATCCATGGTGAAAGGCGTCAACGCCGCTGTGTTCGACGCCATCCAGCGTGTGCAGAACAAGACGTTCAAGGGCGGCATCTATTCGTTCGGCCTCGCCGAGGGCGGGGTTGGATACGTGTACGACGACCGGAACAAGCCCCTTATACCAGATAGCGTGCACACCCGTATCGAACAGCTGAAGCAGGAGATCATCACCGGCAGGATCAAGGTACCCAGCACGCGATGACAGGATCTGGCACCGCGATGGGCAGTCGCGCCGATCACGCGATTCGCATGCAGGGGATAGACAAAGCGTTCGGCGTTGTCCGCGCCAACCGTGGCGCTTCTATCGACGTGCTGCAGGGCGAGATCCACGCACTCGTCGGCGAGAATGGAGCCGGCAAATCCACCCTCATGAAGATCCTCGGCGGGCTTCTCAGGCCCGACGCGGGCAGGATGGAAGTGAACGGCCGCGACGTCACGGGCTGGTCCACCAGCGACGCCATCGCCGCCGGGATCGGTGTCGTCCACCAGCACTTCATGCTCGTGCCGACGCTCACCGTGGCCGAAAATATCGTGCTCGGCAGCGAGCCGGTGAAAGGAATACGGTTCGATTATGCGAAGGCCGTTGCCGATGTCGAGAAGCTGAGCAGGGAGACCGGCCTCGAGGTCTCGGCGGACCGGAAGGTGTCGGACCTGTCGGTGGGCGAGGCGCAGCGCGTGGAGATTCTCAAGACGCTCTTTCGCGGAGCGCGTATCCTCGTTCTGGACGAGCCGACGGCCGTGCTTTCACCACCCGAAGTACGCGAGCTCTGGACCGTGCTTCGCAAGCTCCGCGACGGTGGCGGGACGATCGTCCTGATCACGCATCGCCTCGACGAAGTGATCGAAATTTCCGATGTGATCACCGTGATGCGGGCCGGCCAGACCGTGGATCGCCTCACGACCGAGGGAACCACACCAGCCCAGATTGCGCGGGCGATGGTTGGCCGCGAAGTAGCTCTGACGTCACGCGACGAAGCCAGCGCGCTCGGCACGCGCACCGAGAGTGACGAACATCCGGCTTTCAATCCATCGAACGACATGACGTCCGCGATCCGGGTCACCGACCTGGTCGTGCTCGGCTCACGAAAGACCCGTGCAGTTGACAGCGTCACTTTCTCGATCAGGCCCGGCGAGATTCTCGGAATCGCTGGGGTCGAGGGAAACGGCCAGACCGAGCTCATCGAAGCACTGGCAGGTCTCCGGCCGATCGAATCAGGCCTGATTCGGATCAATGGCCACGACGTCACCAGGGAGAATGTGGCCGAGCGGCGCGATGCGGGAGTGTCACACATTCCGGAGGACCGCAATCGCCGCGGGCTGATTCTCGACTATTCTATCTCCGACAATCTGGTGCTCGGGCTGCAGGGCGAATTCGCCAACCGTGGCGTTCTCGACGGCGAGCGCATTGCGAAGAACGCGCAGCAGCAGATCGAGGCCTTCGATATCCGGCCTCCCGATGCCAGCCTGCCTGCACGGGCTCTGTCCGGAGGCAATCAGCAGAAGGTCGTCATTGCCCGCGAGATGGGCCGTCGTTTCGGCGTATTGCTCGCGTCGCAGCCGACGCGCGGCGTGGATGTCGGCGCCATCGAGTTCATTCATGCGCAGCTCCGTGAGGCCCGCGCGGCCGGCAAAGCGATTCTTCTCGTGTCTGCAGAGCTCAAGGAAGTGCTGGCACTTTCCGACAGAGTCGCCGTGATGTATCGCGGCAAGTTCAGCAAGGTCATGCCCGCCGCGGAAGCGAGCGAGCAGTCGCTCGGCGAATACATGATCGGCACCAGGAAGGAGTCCGCGGCGTGACCACTCGGTTCAGGGAACAGCTCGAGGAAGCGCTTTTTCCGCCGGTTATCGCGCTGCTCGTCGCGCTCATCTGCGGCGACCTGCTCATCATGAGTTACGGCCAGTCGCCCGCCACTGTGTACCGGTTGCTGCTCGAAGGCACCTGGGGCAACGCATACGGGTTCGGCCAGGTGTTGTACAAAGCGACGACTCTCACGTTCACCGGGCTCGCCGTCTCGCTCGGAATACGCGCCGGATTGTTCAATGTCGGCGCGGAGAGCCAGCTCGCAACGGGTGGGTTCGCCGCCGCGCTTATCGGTCTCTGGCTTTCGCCGGCCATGCCGGGGCTGATCGCAGTACCGATCTGTCTCATTGCGGCGGCAGCGGGGGGTGGAGTGATCGGCGCCATACCAGGCTGGCTCAAGGTGAGATTCGGCGCGCATGAAGTGATCGTGACGATCATGCTCAACTTCATCGTGCTCGCTTTCCTGAACTGGATCGTCGCCGGACACCTTCACGTGGCGGAGACCCTTCACACTCCTGAGATTCGCACCGGCGTCGTTCCCCGCTTCGATTCGTTCATCGGCGCGTTCCACGGATCTGCCGCCAACCTCACCATCATCATCGCCCTTCTCGCCGCCGCCGCAGGCTGGTTTTACCTCTTCAGGAGTCGTCGCGGATTCGAGCTGAGGGCCGTGGGGCTGCAGCCGGACGCGGCGGAATACGGCGGCGTGAGCGTCGGTGGAGTCTGGATTCGCGCCATGACCCTGTCCGGCATGATAGCCGGCATCGGCGGCGTGAATTATGTGCTCGGCTACAAGCACTACTACGAGGAAGGGTTCGCCGGCGGGTCCGGATTCCTCGGTATCGCGGTGGCGCTCGTGGGACGCAACCATCCCGTCGGCGTCGTGTTCGCGGCTCTCTTCTTCGCGACGCTGTCGCAGGGCGGGCTCGCGATCCACGCCTTCGTACCGAAGCAGATGGTCGAGGTGCTACAGGGCGTCGTGATTCTCGCTGTGGCGATGTCGGTGCCTGAAGTGCGCGCGGCGCTTCGCCAGGCGCGCAAGCCGGCGGCCGCATGAATCCGATCTCCTTTCTGACGCAGACGCTGCGTATCGCGGTGCCGTATCTGTTCGCGGCAAGCGGTGGCGTGATCGCCGAACGCGCCGGCATCATCAGTCTCGAACTCGAAGGGCTCATGCTGACCGGCGCCTTCTCGGCGACGCTCGGCGCGCACTATTCCGGAAGCCCGTTGATCGGACTTCTCTCCGGAATCCTCGGCGGCCTCGTGTTCGGCTTGATTCACGCCGTCGCCACGATCCGGTATCGCGCAAACCAGGTCGTCGTCGGCATCGCCATCAACCTTCTGGCAATCGGAGTCACGCGATTCTTCCTCAAGCTCGCGTTCGCCAGCTCCTCCAATTCTCCTCGCGTGAACGGATTCGGAGGAAACCAGGCGGCACACGGATTCGACAATCCGCTCCTCTGGATGGGTCTGCTCGTCGCGCCGATTCTGGCTTTCTTCCTCTACAGAACTCCGTTTGGGCTGCGTGTGCGGGCGGTCGGCGAGCACCCTGATGCCGCCGCCAGCGTCGGCATCAGGGTTCGGCGTGTGCAGTACATCGCCGTCGCGATCTCCGGAATGCTGGCCGCGCTTGGCGGAGTCTTCCTCGCGCTTGACCAGCATCAGTTCACGGACCAGATGACGGCCGGTCGCGGATTCATAGCCGTCGCCGCCGTCATCTTCGGGCGATGGGATCCGGTGCGCGCGGCTCTCGCGTGTCTCCTCTTCGCGGCAGCCGAGACGCTGCAGATCCAGCTTCAGGGAAATCAGCTCATTCCGTCGCAGTTCGTCGAGATGATTCCCTATGCCCTCACCATCATCGCTCTCGCGGGAGTTGTTGGCCGGGCGGTTCCGCCGGCCGCGTTGGGCAAGACGGCAGAGTAGCTGATGTTCAGGAAGCTCTTCATTCTCATCATCACTGCGTTCGTGGACATGGTGGGGCTCCTCATGGTGCTCCCGCTCATGCCGTTCTACGCGCGCACTCTCGGCGCTGGCTCGATGATGGTGACGGTGATGGTGGTGTCGTTCACCGCTGCGCAGCTTCTCAGCGCCCCACTCTGGGGACGCTTCTCGGACCGGTACGGACGCAGGCCCGCTCTTCTCGTTGGCCTTGGCGCGGCGGCGATCGCCTACGTCGTCTTCGCCCTCGCGAACTCGCTGTGGCTGCTGCTTCTCTCGCGCGTCGTGCAGGGCGCGGGCGGTGGAACGGTAGGCGTCATTCAGGCGTATGTCGCCGATTCGACGGAGCCGCAGAACCGGGCGAAGGCGCTGGGGTGGCTCTCCGCCGCTACCAATGTCGGTGTCGCGCTCGGGCCGCCCCTCGGCTCGTTCGCGCTGCTGTTCGGACACGGCGGGCCCGGCTATATGGCGGCCGCGCTCTGTCTCGTCAACATGACTTTCGCGTGGAAGTTCCTCCACGAATCGCGCGACATGGAGGACGCTCGCACGTCTGTGAAGAAGCGCGGCGCATCGCGTGCAGCGATCCTCCGCGTAATCTCGCACGCTAAGGAGCCGGGACCGCGACTCATCTGGATCTACGCCATCGCAATGGGTTCGTTCTCGGCAGTGACCGCGATCCTGCCGCTGTTTCTCGCCGACCAGTTCGGTATCGGCGAGCACACGATCTGGATCTTTTTCACATACATCGGGATCATCTCCGTCATTACTCGCGCTGGGATCCTCGGGTCGGCGGTCGAGAGATTTGGTGAGGCGCGGTTATCGCGAATCGGGCTGGTGTTGCTTGCGACCGGCCTGGCCGGGATGCCTTTCGCGCGCGGCTATGTACTGCTCGGAATCACGATCGCTTTCATCCCGCTCGGAACGGCTTTTACGTTCCCGTGCGTGACATCGCTCTTGTCCCGTGTGATCTCGAGCAGCGAGCGCGGCCTCTACATGGGCGTGCAGCAGACGTTCGGTGGATTGTCGCGCGTGATCATTCCGCTGTGGGCAGGATTTTCATACGATCACTTCGGCCGCCAGATTCCGTTTCTCACCTCGGCGACGTTCGTGATGCTCACGCTGCTGCTCGGACTCAGCGTGGACGACGGCCGCCGAGTGCAGGCGCCACCCGTTCCAGATGGAGTCGCGGTCTAGAAATCAGGCCATCCGGTCTTCGAGACCGCGCGCAGTCAGCGTCATGATCAGCACGAGCACGATCAGCAGCACGCTATACGCTGCCGCGGTACCGAAGGCCAGTGCACGGAGCTGGGCGAGAATCTCGATGGATATCGGACGGTTGGCGTGCGTGTACAGGACCACGCTGGCCACGAACTCACCGACAGCGGTTACGGCCGCGAGTAGCGCACCGGCGATGAGTCCCGGCCGTGCCGCCGGCAGGATGACACGCCGCATCGTCAGCCACCACGAGGCGCCGAGTCCGCGAGCCGCGTCCTCGAGCGATGGGTCGAGCTGTCTGAGCGAGCTCTCCACCGCGGTTGATACGAGCGGTACACCACGCACGAAGTAGGCGAGGGGAAGAATCCAGAAGGTGCCGACGAGCAGCACACGTCCGGCGAGCGGATCGTTCCGATTGAATGTTGCGGCGAGACCGAGCGCGATCGCCGTCGCCGGTATCGCCCACGGCAATGCCACCAGGATCTCGAGCATCCGGCGCCCCGCGAACCGGCGCAGCACGATCAGGTACGCCGCGACGAAGCACACGAGCACGTTTGCCGCTGTCGCGATAAGTGCCATCGAAACGCTGTTAATGATCGGCTTCCAGAGCTGTGCCTCGGTAACCAGGTGACGGTAATTATCGAGCGTGTACGCCGGTGGCAGCACCTGCGTAGTCCATGCGCCGTCAACAGCGAACGACACGAGCACGACCATCAGATGCGGAAGGACCAGGATGACCACAGTCGCGACCGACAGGATCACGACGGCTATCTGCGCCTTTCGGGAAGTGATTGCCCGTCGCGTAGCCGATCCCTTTCCCGACGACGTGTACTTGCGCTTGCCCTCGAACCACCGGAACAGCAACAGTCCGGCGACAGCGCTTAGCGCGAGCACGGTCGTCTCGACATATGCGAGACCCATGGATCCATTCAGCTTCGACGACACTATCTGAGTGGACAGCACCCTGATCCCGCCGCCGAATATGTACGGAGCGGAGAACGACCCGAGCGACATCATGAACACCAGCAGCATGGAGCCCGCCAGTGCCGGGGTGAGCAAGGGCAGCGTCACGCGTCGAAGCCGCTGCCACGAGCTTGCACCGAGCCCCGATGCCGCCTCTTCGAGCGTCGTGTCCAATCGCTGCAGTCCGGCGGACACGAACAGGAACACGTACACGTACATCGTGTAGGCGTGGACGAAGATGATCGCCCACACTCCGGTAAGCCGCCAGGGCGCCTCGGTCATTCCCAGGAGACGCTGCACACCACGCGTCACCAGCCCGCTTTCCCCGTAGAGAAAGAGAAACGCGATCACCCCTACGAGCGGCGGAAGCGCCGCCGGCAGAGTCGCCACCGCGCGCAGAATCTTTCTGCCGGGAAATTCGAACCTGCTCAGCAGGAACGCGAGCGGCACACCGATCAGCAGCGATGCAACCACCGACGCGAGCGAGATGACTATGCTCGTCGTCAGCGCTTCGCGATCCGCCGGGCTGGCCATGAATTCGCGCCAATGGCCAAGACCATTCTCGAAGCTGCCGAGTATTACGGCGACGTTGGGAAAGACGACCGTCCACAGCAGCAGGACGAAGACGGGCGCCGCGAGCGCCCAGCTTCTGCGCCTGTCCGCCGGCATCTTCATCCGCGCACCAGCTCCGCGCTAGCGCTCATTCTCCACTGACTATCGGCACTGGCTCGCGCGCCACGCGAACTCCCGTCGCTTCTCCCTCGCGAAGTCCCATCTCGGATGACGCCACCTCGAGCACTACGCCGTCGGACGCCCTCACGCGATACACCGCCGTACCGCCCGTGAAGCGGCGATTGACCACCTCGCCGCGCCACACTCCCTGCGTCTCCGGCGAGATCTCGAGCGCATCCGGCCGCAGCACGACACGTGGCGACACAAGCCGGCTGTTGCTTCCCGCGGGACGCGTCGCAGCGAGCTCGCGCCGCACGCCTCCGATCGTCACCGCTACTCGGTCGCCCAGATCCTCCGCAGGCACGATCGTCGCCCGGCCGATGAAGCTCGCCACATCGAGCGATACAGGACGATCGTAAAGATCCTCGGGCGTTCCAACCTGCAGCAGCTTCCCCTTCCTGATCAGCGCAATTCGGTCGGCGATCGCGAACGCATCCTCCTGGTCGTGCGTCACGAACAACGCCGGAACTCCGACGCGGTGCAGCATGGACCGCAGCTCGTCGCGGGTCGTCTGCCGCAACGTCGGATCCAGGTTGGAGAGCGGCTCGTCCATCAGCAGGACCTTGGGCTCGATCACCAGCGCCCGCGCGAGCGCGACCCGCTGCTGCTCGCCTCCCGATAACGACTGGATACTGCGATGTCCGGCTCCTCCGAGTCCGACGGAGTCGAGCGCGCCGCGCGCCTTGTCTATGCGCAACGATCGCAAAACACCCCGCGCCTCGAGCCCGAAAGCCACGTTCTCCTCGACCGACATGTGCGGAAAGAGAGCGTAATGCTGGAAGACCATCCCGAAGCCGCGCTCCTGCGGCGGAAGCGCGGTGATATCGCGCCCCTCGAGGAGCACTCGTCCGCTGTCCGGGATCTCATAACCGGCCGCGATGCGAAGCGTCGTCGTCTTTCCCGACCCCGACGCTCCTACCAGCGCGAGCAGCTCTCCCGCCGGTACGTCGAGCGATATGTCGTTGACCGCGACGTGCTCACCGAAGCGACGTGTGATCCGCTCCAGTCCGAGCGATCCCGCGCTCACTTATTTCGCTCGCTGTTCCTGATGCTCGCGTCCCAGTACTTCATCCACTCGTTCAGATGCTCGGCCATCATCTTCCTGTCCACCGGCATCGGCTTGATCTTCGCGTTGGCGTCCTGGATCCACTGCGGCAGCTCCGCCTGCGGAATGTCCGTCCGCGCCGGAATGCGAAGGAACTGCCCGGCCGCCGCCTTCAAGGCTTCGGGAGTGGTGACGAACTCGTAGTAGAGCTTCGCCTCCTTCGGATGCTTCGTCCCCTTCACGATCGCGATGCCGTCCACCAGCAGCGGCGTGCCGCTCGCCGGAATTATGTAATCCACCGGGATCTTCAGTCGCTGCCGTAAGGTAGCGATGTCGGGCATGTCCCACAGCGTGATCACACCTTCCTGTCGCCCCAGCTTCTGGTAGAGGATGGTCGGATTCAGCACGTAATCACGCGTGTTGGCGTCAAGCTTTCGCAGCCATTCGTATCCTGATTCGGGCGATCCGGTCTTCGCCACTGACCGCGCCACGATCGCGCCGAAAATCGCCCGCATCGTTCCCGACGCGATCGGATCGCGGATCAGCACCTTGCCCTTCCACTTCGGGTCGAGCACGTCGTCCCAGTCCTTCGGCGCCTCCTCGCGTGTCACCGCGTCGGTGTTGTAAGCGATGACTTCGGGGGTCAGATACGTTCCGTACCAGTGGTCCCCCGAGTCGCGCCCGTCGACGGCCACCGCGTTCGACCACGTCGGGATATAGGGCTGGAGCAGATTCTCCTTCGTCGCCCTGTCGAACGCCTCGGCCGGCGCGCCGAACCATACGTCGGCCTGCGGATTCGCCGCTTCCGCGCGCACGCGGTCGAGCACCTCCTGCGACCCCATGTCCACCCACTGAACGTCAATGTCCGGGTGCGCCTTCTCGAACCCCTGCTCGAGATACCCGAGCAGATCCTTTCCGTGCGGCGAATAGACCGTGAGCACGGTTCTTTTGTCGCTCGAGCACGAGAGCGCCGCAAGCGCCGCAAGCGCCGCCGCAACGAGCGTCAGGCGTCTCATCATCGGCCCATGCCAGACCCGGCCCTCGCTTCCCGCTCTGCGCCGTTCATCGCCAGAAGGTTGACGAACAGCCGGGTTGCCCCACTCACTCCCGCCGGCAACTGCCTGAAGAACGCCAGCGTCGTGTACACGTAGAGGCCCCTGCCGTACGGAGTGACGATGATCCCGCCCCGATTGGCCGGCTCGCCCGGATCGTTGAGCGCGACGATCGGATGATACCTCTCGTCGAACGTGCGCGGCATATACAGCGCACGCTCCTGGATCCAGCCGGCGAAGTCGGCGCTCGTAATGACGTTCGGGCGCCTGACAGCGGCTGACGCAGCATCGATGATGGTTATCGGCGCGTTCTCTTCAGTCACGCGGTCGTGCGGCCTGGCAATCGAGATGGAGTACGGCATCATTCCGGGCTGGGTCATCTCATACTGTCCGTACTGTACGACCAGAGTTCCGCCGTTTCTCGCGTACGCGAGCAGATACGGATTGTTGTCCACCAGCTCGTGGCTCGCCTGGTACGCCCTCGGACCCACCACCACAGTGCTGAACTTCAACAGATCGACGGTCGGGATCGCGCGCGGCTCGATCACGGTCACAGGAATGTCGAGCTGCTCGAGCGCCGGCTCGACATTGTCACCGACACCGTGGATGTAACCGATGCGCACGGTGGCGGGGATTTTCACGTCCACTGAATGGAGCGCCACGACAGCCGGCCTATAGAAACGCTCCGGACTGATATGGTCGTGGTCAATGGGGATGAAGCCGCTGTCGTACGTGATTCCATTCGCCGACGCACGCGCTTTCACCTCGTGCTGTCCCGGTGCGAGCCGCCCATGCACTCTGAACGTGATTGCACGGGTCCCGGCGGAGTCGAGCGTCACCGTGCGCGTCGCCGAATCCGCAGTGAGCCCAGCCGGGAGAGTCAGTGTCACGCTCACGGACTGCGGCTTCATGATCGCAGACCGCAAGGTCACGGTGAAAAACCTCTCGAGCGGCGTATTCGCCCGCGCCAGCTCGTTTGCCCGGTCGAGCGTGACGCTCAACGCCGGCATGACTGCAAGCGGCCGCTGAACGTCACCGCGAACTGGATCGGCATAGCGATACACGATGGGCGCAGTGTGCTCCACCAGAACCTCTCCTCCCGGCAGACGGACGAGCGCAATCGCCCCACCACGCTTCGCACGCTGATCCTCGGCGGTTGCGCGAAAATCTCCATTCCCGATCATCTCCGGAGTCGCCGCCGGAATTGGCGGCGAGAACAAGTCTCCGTTTCTCGGCGTCGCGAGCCACCACGGCTGTGTGATCTCGCTCCCGCGCACGCGGAAGGTCCACGAGTAGGCACTATCGGCAGGCACACGCACCGCGTCGCCAAGGACTCCGCCGCCGATCTGCGGCCTCACTTCCGCTTCACTCCGGCTCCGGTTGTACAGCGTCGCCGTAACACGCGCGCTGTCGCCAAGCGCGACGTACTGTCTGTCGGCGACTGCTTCGAGCGCTATCGCGCTCTGGGTCGAGTCGTGCCACGCAGGCACGTCAATCTCGCCCGGTGCAGGCGCAGTGATTCCATCGAACATGGATTGCTCGGACTTCGCGTCCGTACTTTCGTTGACCCTGCTCGATTCGCGTCTCAGCAGGTCCCAGACGACGCCCTTTCTCTGAAGAGTCCCGAATCCCTGCGACTTGTGCTGCGAGCGGCTCTCCCCTGCGATCTCGGCGTATGATTTCCCGAGCGCCGGATTGAACTCGCCTACGTTGAAACGGATCGTCGCTCCCTCGGGCGCGAATCGGGCGAACCGATAGATCTTGAGTGGCGTCCAGGCTGGACCGAATATGCGCACGGGATACCTCACCGTGTCGGCCGCCGCGCTCTCGTACGCTTCCTTCGCCAGAATCGCCGACACCTGGTGCTGCCCGTGGCCGTCGCGCGGGGTTCCCGAGAATACCGCCATGATCACGTGCGGCCTGAACGCGCGCACGACCTTCACGACGTCATTCAGCAGCGAGTCCTTCGGCCAGTGCGTGAAAGTTTCGGCCGCGCTCTTCGAGAAGCCGAAATCGTAGGCACGTGTGAAAAACTGATGCGCTCCATCCACTCGCCGCGCCGCGAGAAGTTCCTCGGTGCGGATGATTCCGAGCGCCTCTCCGAGCTCGTTACCGATGAGATTCTGACCCCCGTCACCGCGAGTCAGCGAGAGATAGGCCGTCTCCGCCCGGCCGCTTCGCTGCAGCCATGCGATGAGCTGCGTATCCTCGTCATCGGGATGCGCACCGATGACCAGCACGCGCCGCCAGTCGCTGGGCGCGCAGTGATAGCACTGCAAAGACACAGCGCCGCTTCCCTGTCCCGATAGAAATCGCGGCGCTCCAACCATCATCACTGCCACAAGAGCAAGTACGGCTCGCTTCATGAACTCCATCTGGTTTGGGGATTACTGCCGGCTGCTAACGGCTCGCGATTGCACTCCGGCGCCTCCCGCCAGCTGGTGCCTCCATCGGAGCAACCACTTCGGACACGATCCGCTCCTGCTCCGCCTTGTGCGCCAAGGAGTATCCCTCCGCCGGGCTCGCGCGCTCGGGTCGCCCGATGTAGCGCACGATCACCGCGTTGCCCGTGGATACGCGAAGACGCGGCGATACGTACGTCCAGGCGCCCATGTTCTTCGGCTCCTCCTGCGCCCACACCACTTCCGCTGCGGCGGGATACAGATCCACGATCTTCGCCACCTCGTCGTGCGGCCATGGATAGAGCTGCTCCACCCGAACGAGCGCGACGTGAGGAGCACGCTTCACAACCAGGTCGTAGTAGATCTTTCCCGTGCAGAACACGAGACGTTTCACCTGCTCGCGATGACCCGACACGGCCGCATCATCGATCACCGTCTGGAAACCGCCGTCGGCCAGATCGCCCAGTCGCGATGCCGCTTCGGGCAGCCGCAGCAGACTCTTCGGCTGCATCAGCACGAGCGGACGACGCCGGCTCTCCGACATCTGCCTCCGCAGAATGTGATAGTACTGCGCCGGAGTGGACGGATACGCGACGAACATGTTGTTCTCGGCGCACAACTGCAGGAACCGCTCGAGACGTGCGCTCGAGTGCTCCGGACCCTGCCCCTCGTAACCGTGCGGCAGCAGCAGCACCAGCGACGAATCCTGTCCCCACTTGGCCCGATCGGACACAATGAACTGGTCAATGATCGGCTGCGCCACGTTCACGAAGTCGCCGAATTGCGCTTCCCACAGTACCAGCGCGTTCCGCGTCGCCATGCTAAACCCGTACTCGAAGCCCAGCACCGCCGTCTCCGACAACGGGCTGTTGTAGATCTCGAACCGGCCGCGCGCCTCGGGCAGATGCTGAAGCGGCGTATAGGTCTCGCCCGTCTCGGCATCATGCAGAACTGCCTGCCGGTGCGAGAACGTTCCGCGCTCCACATCCTGACCCGACATGCGCACAGAAGTGCCTTGGACGAGCAGCGACGCGAACGCCAGCGCTTCCGCGTGCCCCCAGTCTATTCCACCTGCTTCGCCAACGGCGTCACGCCGCCGCCGAAGCGTCTTCGCGAGCTTGCTGTTCGGCTTGAATGTCTGTGGCCATATGAGAAGCTGCTCGTTCATCGCCACGAGCTGCTCGCTGCGCAGGGCGGTCTTCGCACCTTCGGCGGCATCGGCCGGCTTCACTACCTCGCCCGGCAACGTGATCTCGCCATCGCCCGCCGACGCACCCCTCTGAATCTTCTCGAACGACGCTGCGATCTCGGCATCGAGAGACTTCACCTCAGCGGCCGTGACGAGCCCTTCCTCGACCAGCTTCTGTCCCCACACTTCGCGCGGCGAAGGATGCGACTTGATCTGCGCGTACATCGCCGGCTGAGTGAACGCCGGCTCGTCCGTCTCGTTGTGCCCGTGACGGCGATAGCCGACGAGATCCACGAGGAAGTCCTTGCCGAACTTCGCGCGATACTCGACGCCAAGCTGCATCACGCGCACGCACGTGTTCGCATCCTCAGCGTTCACATGCACGATCGGCACCTCAAATCCCTTCGCCAGATCGCTGGCGTAGTACGTCGAGCGCGCGTCTATCGGATCGGTCGTGAACCCCACCTGGTTGTTCGTGATGATGTGCAGCGTGCCGCCCACGCGATACCCGCGCAGCCGCGACATGTTGAACGTTTCGGCGACCACTCCTTCGCCCGGGAACGCGGTGTCGCCGTGAATCATCACCGGCACTGCCGAGGACTCATCACGCTCGCCATCTGACGCAAGCAGTGTCTGCCGCGCGCGCGCCACGCCCTGGAGCACCGGGTTGGCGAACTCGAGGTGACTCGGATTCGGGGCCAGAGAGATAGTCACTTCCCCATCACCCACCTTCCGCTTCGCCGTGAAGCCGAGGTGGTAT
Source organism: Gemmatimonadaceae bacterium (assembly GCA_030647905.1). NCBI lineage: Bacteria > Pseudomonadati > Gemmatimonadota > Gemmatimonadia > Gemmatimonadales > Gemmatimonadaceae > Gemmatimonadaceae bacterium. The sequence continues at coordinate 159,613 of JAUSJA010000026.1, forward strand.
TTGACGTCGCCCGTCTCACTCTCCGCATTTGTCGCGGCGTGCCTCCCCTCGAACTCTCCGAAAATCGTCTTGTATGGCTTCTGAAGAACGTGCGCGAGAACGTTGATGCGGCCGCGATGCGCCATCGCGATGCCAACCTCGCTCGCACCAGCGGCTGCCGCCGACTCGATCGCCGTATCGAGCATCGGCACGAGCATGTCCGTGCCTTCAATCGAGAACCGTTTGTAGCCCTGATAAACCCTGCCGAGGAACCGCTCGAGACCATCTACTTCGGTGAGGCGGCGAAGAATCGCTTTCTTCTCGTCGGCGCTCAGCGGCTGGTGCAGCCGACCGCTCTCGATCTGCTCTCTCAGCCATTCCCGCTCGCCGGCTTCACCAAGGTGATCGAACTCGAATCCGATATCGCCCGAGTAGAGCGATCTCAGGCGATTCACGAAATCCGCGGCCGTCGGCTCGCTCGCCCGCAGCGCCTCGCCAGGAATCGTCTGCAGATCGGCCTCGGTGAGACCGTGGAATTCCGGCGTCAGCTCAGGGGTACCGCGGGGCCTGTCGCCCAGTGGATCTATCTGCGCAGCAAGATGACCGTAGGCCCGGATGGAGTCGGTGAGCGATGCGGCTCCCGCAACCTTCCTGAGTAGATCGCCGTCAACTTTGACGGCAGCCGCTCCCGGCGCGCCTCCCGCTGCCGAAGTCGCTCCACCAAGCTGCTCGGCGAAACGGAAGAACTGGCGCCACGACTCTTCGACCGAAGACGGATCGCGCTGATAGGACTCGTAGGTCTCGGCGATGTAGCCGTCGTTGAAGACGCTCGTGATCGGATCGCTCGACATCACCCTAATTTAACGCCCCACCACAGAGGGGCGAGAAGCTGGTTTCCGGGCGCTCAGGCATGCGCTGCGCGTGTACCGGAAGGCGAGATCTTACGGCGCCTCGAGATCAACTCGTCGCGCTCCCACGCGGGTAACGGGTAACGGGTAACGGGTAACGGGTAACGGGTAACGGGTAACGGGTAGCGGGTAACGGGTAAGCGCGTCCCGCTGTGTGGACGATTCTCCGGGACAGCTGGACACCCTCTGAACCGCCTTTTCTAGCTGGCAAATATTTGTGATAAACAATTGACTGCCGGATTGGCGGGCAAAAGAAAACCCCCGCACAGAAAGGTACGGGGGTCTCCCACTGCTGGATTCCGGTCTTAGCGCTTCGTGATGTCCACGTTGTTGCCGATCACGCCGCCGAGCACCGCGCCCGCGACGCCGCCGACCACGGCACCCTTGAGCTTGTCCCGGCTCGTCACCGCGCCGATCGCCGCACCAGTCACCGCACCAATGGCCGCGTCACGCTGGGTGTGCTTTATACGGGTCGTCCTACGCGCCGTGGAAGAGGTCCCCGAGCTCGTCGAACTGCGGTAAACCGGGCGATCGCGGTACACTACCCGCTCACGAACCGGCTGGCTGTAGACAGGCGAGCCGTTGGGCGCATAACCCACCGGGGCCAGACCCTGCGCCGCATAAGCCCGCTCCATCGCCGAGATGCTGTCCATTGCCGTATACGGCCGCGCCTGTGCAGCCAGCGTGAGGTCAGCATTCAGGGCGTCATCCACCTTCCTGCTATCGTCAGGCCGACAAGCCGTTACCGCCAGAATGGCCGCCGGGACCAGTATCAGCGCTTTGAGATGCTTCATTTATTTCCTCCCGAATGACGGCCGCACCACGCGACCAGATACCATCATAAGGCAGGGTCTATGCCACCCTGACCCCTTCGGAGGACTTGCCCCCGGATCCGTTTGGGGCGTCATTTTCCGGCCCTTTGACCCGCATCTCCTGGCCCGCCGGTGGCCCGCCGAATTCGTCCGAATCGTACACCAAGGGCTGGCTTTCTGCCGGAAGCAGCAGAGTGAACACGCTTCCCACCCTCGGGGTCGATTCGACATCGAGCGATCCATCGAGCAGCGTCGCCAACCGGCGCGAGATCGGAAGTCCGAGCCCGGTTCCAAGCTGTTGCGTCAGCGACACCTGCACGAACTCCTCGAAGATGCGAGACTGATCCCCTTTCGAAATCCCCTCACCGTGATCTGTGACGGCGATGCACACGCCTCCGTCCTCGGTGCGATTGCAGCTCACCTTGATCGGCTTCTGCATCCCGAACTTGATCGCGTTGGACAGGAGATTCAGGAGTATCTGCCGCACGCGCCGTGGATCCGTCACCACCGTCAACGGCTCGTTCGGGTTCTCGAACGACAGTCTCGTGCCATGCTCGTCGGCCAGCGGGCGCACAGTCACGAACAGATCCTCTATGAGATTGGGGATGTTCACCTGCTGCAGCGACAACTCGATCTTCCCTGCCTCGATCTTCGACAGGTCGAGAACGTCGTTGACGAGCTCGAGCAGATGGCGGGCGGCACGCAGCGTTCGCTCGAGCCCCTCACGCTGCTTCACGTTCAGCGGTCCGTAGATGTTGTCGATCATCAGCGTGCTGTAGCCGATGACCGCGTTGATCGGCGTGCGAAGCTCGTGGCTCATTGACGCGTAGAAGCGATTCCTCACTCCCATTGCCTGCTCCAGCTCCGCCTGGCGCTCGGTGAGCTGTATGTTGAGCTCGGTGAGCTGCGCGGCTGACTTCGCCTCCGCCTCGAACAGCTCTGCCCTGTGCTCCAGCTCCATCTCCCGGCGCTGGCTTTCCGCGAGCATCTCCGACTGCTCCTTGATCTGCTGCTGCTTGAGGTACAGATCCACGAACACGGCCACCTTCGACCGCAGCACGTCCGGATTGAAAGGCTTGAACACGTAGTCCACCGCGCCCATGGAATAGCCTTTGAAGACGTACGAGTCTTCCTTGTTGATCGCGCTGAGGAAGATGATCGGGATGTAGCGCGATTTCTCGCGCGACTTGATGATCTGCGCCGCGTCGAATCCGTTCATGTCGGGCATCTGCACGTCGAGCAGGATGGCGGCGAAATCATGCTGCAGGACGCACTTGAGCGCTTCTTCGCCGGAGTATGCCGAGATCAGCTTCTGACCAAGCGGCTCGAGTATCGCCTCGAGTGCGAGGAGATTCTCCGGCCGGTCGTCCACCAGCAGCAGTTTGACGCGACGATCCTCGGTCATCCCTTCACCTTCCTTTCCCCGCGCGATGACGCCGAAGCCGTGATCGAGACGAGATGTGCTGCTATCTCGTTCAGCGGCAGGACGTCCGCCTCGGGCACCAACAGCAGCGCCGCCGAGGGCATCGCCTTGCCCTCGGCCGTCGCCGGATCCTGTACCACCGCTCTACCCCCACGATCCACGATATGCCTCAGACCCCGCGCACCGTCGTCGTTCGCGCCCGTCAGCACGACACCGACTGTCGCGCCCGGGTATGCGTCGCCGGCCGAGACGAACGTCACGTCGATGGACGGGCGGCTGAACCGCACCATCGGATCAGTCGTGAGCGAGAGATAACCGTCATCCACCATCATATGGTAATTCGCCGGCGCGATGTAAATACTGCGCGGCTCGAGTGGCTCCTTGTCTTCGACGTCCACAACACGCAGCGGAGTCAGATCCTGCAGCAGGGAGGCCAGCAGATTGTCGGCGTGCCAGCTCCGGTGCTGCACCACAGCCAGCGGAACCGCGAAGTCGCCCGGGAGCCCCGCAACGAGCTGGCTCAGCGCCGTCAGTCCGCCCCACGACGCACCCACGACGACCAGCGAGATCTCGCTCACCGTGCCTTCCGGAAAATCTTCTCCGGCCCGTTGAACTGCTCGTAGCATTCCACCTTTGGCGAGAAGCGCAGGGATTCCTTGCTTCCAAGAACGAGAATGCCAAACATCGCCAGGCTGTCGTAGAAGAGACCATGCACCTTCGCCTGGAGCGTCTTGTCGAAATAGATGAGAACGTTCCGGCACAGGATGACGTTGAACTCCGCGAACGATCTGTCAGTTACCAGGTTGTGCAGCGAGAACACGACGTTCTTCGTCAGCGACGGGCTGAACAGCACGCCACCGTACTTGGCCACATAATAGTCCGAGAACGCCCGCTTCCCGCCAGCCGCGATGTAATTCTCCGTGTACTCCTGCATGCGGTCGAGAGGGAAAATCCCTTCCTTCGCCGTCTGCAGCACGACCTCGTTGATGTCCGTCGCGTAGATCCTGCACCGCTCGTACAGCCCTTCCTCCTGAAGCAGGATCGCCATCGAGTAGACTTCCTCGCCGGTCGCGCACCCCGCGTGCCACAGGCGTATGAACGGATAGGTTCGGAGGATGGGAATGACCCGCTCGCGGAACGCCCGGTAGAACGACGGGTCCCGGAACATCGCCGTCACGTTGATCGAGAGATCGAGCAGGAGGCGCTCCATTATCTGCGGCTCGTGCAGCACTCTCGCCTGCAGCTCGCTCACGTCATGCAGCCCTTCGGCCTCGATCCGCTTCCACAACCGCCGCCTGATCGAGGCGTAGGCATAGGAGCGGAAATCAAAGCCGTAGCTCCGGTAGATCCCCTCCAGCAGCAGCTCGATCTCAATGCGCTCGAGCTCGGGATCGTACCGCGACACAGCGGCCGCCGCGGACGGGACCGCGTCGTCTACCTGTACAGCCACACCCGCAACAGGGACAGTAGCTGCTCGGTATCAACGGGCTTCGTTATGTAGTCCGACGTCCCGGCAGCGATGCACTTCTCACGATCGCCCTTCATCGCCTTCGCCGTCAGCGCGATGATGGGCAGCGACTTGAACTCGGGCATTGCGCGAATCGCCCTCGTCGTTTCGTAGCCATCCATCTCCGGCATCATCACGTCCATCAGAATCACATCCACCCCCGGATCCTCCTTCAGCGCATCGAGAGCATCCTTCCCGTTCTCCGCAAATCTCACGTTCATTCCGTGCTCCTCGAGAACGCTCATGAGCGAGAAGATGTTACGCACGTCGTCGTCCACGATCAGCACCCGCTTTCCGGCGATCACCGCTTCGGCGTCATGCAGTTGCTCGAGCATTTTCCGCTTCTGCTCCGGCAGCTTCGCCTCCACCCTGTGAAGGAAAAGCGCGGTCTCGTCGAGCAGCCGCTCCGGTGAGCGCACGTCCTTCATGATGATCGTCTCCGCGTACTTCTTGATCTTCGTCTCCTCGGCCTGTGAGAGCTGCTTGCCCGTGTAGACGATGATCGGCAGGTCGGACTTCTTCGGATCCGACTTCACCTTCTCCAGGAAATCGAATCCGCTCATGTCCTTGAGCCCGAGGTCGAGCACCACGCAGTCGTAGTGCTTCGACAACGCCAGCTCGGCGAGCGCCTTCTCCGCCGAGTCAACCGCCGTGATCTCCACGTCCTCGTGGGCGATAAGCTCCACGATTGCCGTGCGCTGACCGTCATCGTCCTCCACCACCAGCAGGTGCTTGGGGATGTCGTCAATGAAGGTCGCGATCTTCGAGAACGCGTCGTCGAGCGCTTCCTTGCTCACCGGCTTCGCCAGGTACGCAATCGCGCCGGCCTTGAGACCCTGCTGCCGTCGCTCGATTCCGCTGATGATGTGCACCGGGATGTGCCGCGTCCTCGGATGGTGTTTGAGCCGCTCCAGCACTTTCCATCCGTCGAGCCCCGGCATGTCTATATCCAGCGTGATCGCGTCCGGCCGATACTCGTGCGCGGCCGCCAGACCGCTGTCGCCGTCGAGGCAGACGATTCCCTTGAATCCCTTGTCACGGGCCATGCCGAGAAGGATCTTCGCAAAATTTGCGTCGTTCTCCACGATCAGAACGGTGCGGTCGCCCAGTTCGATGCGCTCGTGATCATCCTCGACCACATACTGCGCCGCCCTTCTCTCCGGGACGCCTCCAAGCATGATCGGCGCCTTCGTCCCCTGAGACGGCATCGGCCGCCACGTCGGATTGGGTGTGATCCTCGGCGTACGCTGCTTATCGGGGATCCCGATGGCGGGAGATTTCCTCGCACGCATCGAATCCGCGTCCACGTAGCGCAGCGGCAGAAACAGCGTGAACGTGCTGCCCTTGCCCGGAACACTTTCCACGTGGATCTCGCCGCCAAGCAGTCGGGCGATCTCGCGGCTGATGGAAAGACCAAGCCCGGTGCCGCCAAACTTCCTGCTCGTCGTGCCGTCGGCCTGCTGGAACGCCTCGAAAATGAGACGCTGCTTGTCTACAGGGATTCCGGGACCCGTATCGGACACCGCGAACGCGACGACTCCGCTGCCGCTGTTCAGTGCCGGCTGCAGGAATCTCCGTTTCGGCTCGGCCTTGCGGACCGTCAGCGATACGCTGCCTTCGTTCGTGAACTTGAACGCGTTCGACAGGAGGTTCTTCAGCACCTGCTCGACCCGCTGTCCGTCGGTGTAGATCGTCGCCGGCACGTCGGGCTTCACTTCCACCGTGAATTGCAGCCCCTTCTGCTCCGCCACCGGGCGGAAGCTCCGCTCCAGCAATGCGTTCAGCTCGTTGACCGGGGTCTCCACCGGTGTCACTTCCATCTTCCCGGCCTCGACCTTCGACAGGTCGAGCACGTCGTTGATGAGAGACAGCAGGTCCGAGCCCGACGAATGAATCGTCTGCGTGTACTCGATCTGCTTCGACGTGAGGTTCCCGTCCTTGTTGTCCGTCAGCAGCTTCGAGAGAATGAGGAGGCTGTTGAGCGGAGTTCTCAACTCGTGTGACATGTTCGCGAGGAACTCCGACTTGTACTTCGAGCTCAGCGCCAGCTGCTCCGCTTTCTCTTCGAGAGCAAGACGCGACGCCTCCACCTCGTCGTTCTTCTGCTCCACCCTCCGGTTCTGCTCGGCGAGAAGTGATGCTTTCTCCTCGAGCTCCTCGTTGACCTGCTGCAGCTCCACCTGCTGGTCCCGCAGCAGCTCTTCCGAGCTCCGCAGCGACTTCGTCTGTGCCTCGAGCTCCGAGTTCGAGTGCTTGAGCTCGTCCTGCTGCTGCGTCAGCTCCTGCGACTGGCTCCGCAGCTCCTGCGTCAGCTGCTGCGACTGCTCGAGCAGCTCGCTCGTCCGCATGTTCGCGGAAATCACGTTGAGCACGACGCCGATGCTTTCCGCCAGCTGGTCAAGGAAGATCTGGTGGATCTGGCTGAACGGAAGGAACGACGCGAGCTCGACTACCGCCTTCACGTCCCCTTCGAACAGAATCGGCAGAACGAGAATGTTCCGCGGTGGCGCCTCACCGAGACCCGACGTGATCCTGATGTAATCGTCGGGGACGCTCGTGAGGAGAATCGGCTTCTTCTCCAGCGCCGCCTGTCCCACCAGGCCCTCGCCCAGATGGAACATGTTGCCGACATGCTTCCGTTCCTTGTACGCGTAGCTCGCGATCAGTTTGAGGACCGGGGCGCTCTCCTCGGTGTCCATGATGTAGAACGCGCCGTGGTGCGCCGAAACGAGCGGAGTGAGCTCGGACATGATGAGGCGCGACACCGCCTCGAGATCCTTCTGCCCCTGCATCATCCTCGAGAACTTCGCGAGGTTGGTCTTGAGCCAGTCCTGCTCGGTGTTCTTCTCCGTGGTCGCTTTCAGGTTCGCGATCATCTGGTTCAGGTTGTTCTTCAGCTCGTCAAGCTCGCCCGGCGTCTCGACGGTGATCTGACCCGACAGATCGCCCCGTGTCACCGCTGTCGCCACGTCGGCGATCGCTCGCACCTGCAGCGTGAGGCTGTTCGCCATCGCGTTCACGTTGTCCGTGAGCGCTCTCCACGTTCCCGCCGCGTCCGGCACTTCGGCCCGGCCGCCGAGCTTTCCTTCGGTTCCCACTTCCTTCGCCACGCGTGTCACTTCGTCGCCGAAGAGACGCAGCGAGTCCACCATCGCGTTGATCGTGTTCTTGAGCTCGAGAAACTCGCCTCGCACCTCGACGGTGATTTTCTGCGAAAGATCTCCGTTCGCCACCGCCGTCGTGACGAGCGCGATGTTGCGGATCTGGCTGGTGAGGTTTCCTGCCAGCGTGTTCACGTTGTCCGTGAGGTCCTTCCACGTTCCCGCGACCCCCGGCACTTCCGCCTGTCCGCCGAGGTTTCCTTCCGTACCTACTTCCCTGGCGACACGCGTCACTTCGGACGAGAACGCCGAGAGCTGGTCCACCATGATGTTGATCGTGTTCTTCAGCTCGAGGATCTCGCCCCTCACGTCCACCGTCATCTTGCGCGACAGGTCTCCGCGCGCCACGGCGGTCGTCACGTCGGCAATGTTGCGCACCTGGCCGGTGAGGTTCGACGCCATGAAGTTCACGTTGTCGGTCAGGTCCTTCCACGTGCCTGCGACTCCCGGCACCTGCGCCTGTCCGCCGAGTCGCCCTTCGGTTCCTACCTCCCTCGCCACGCGCGTCACTTCGCCGGCAAACACCGAGAGCTGGTCCACCATCGTATTGATAGTGCTCTTCAGTTCGAGCACCTCGCCCTGCGCATCGGCGGTGATCTTCCTCGACAGGTCTCCCTTGGCGACAGCCGTCGTCACGTCGGCGATGTTTCGGATCTGACCGGTGAGGTTCGAGGCCATGGCGTTCACATTGTCCGTGAGGTCCTTCCACGTTCCACCGGCGCCCAGCACCTCCGCTTGGCCTCCCAGCTTTCCTTCCGTTCCTACTTCCTTCGCTACGCGCGTCACTTCAGCGGCGAAAGCTGAAAGCTGATCCACCATCGTATTGATAGTGCTCTTCAGCTCGAGCACCTCGCCCTGCGCATCGGCGGTGATTTTTCTCGACAGATCTCCCTTTGCGACAGCCGTCGTCACGTCGGCGATGTTTCTCACCTGGCCAGTGAGATTCGAGGCCATGAAGTTCACGTTGTCGGTGAGGTCCTTCCACGTGCCTGCGACTCCCGGCACCTGCGCCTGTCCGCCGAGCTTTCCTTCGGTTCCCACCTCGCGCGCCACACGAGTCACTTCCGAGGCGAAGCCCGAAAGCTGATCCACCATCGTGTTGATCGTGTTCTTCAGCTCGAGCGTCTCGCCTTTCGCCTCCACCGTGATCTTGCGACTCAGGTCTCCTTTAGCCACCGCCGTCGTCACGTCGGCGATGTTTCGCACCTGACTCGTGAGGTTGTCTGCCAGAGTGTTCACGTTGTCGGTGATATCCTTCCACGTTCCGGCTACGCCCGGCACGTTCGCCTGTCCGCCCAGCCGTCCTTCCGTACCCACCTCGCGCGCCACTCGAGTCGCTTCGGAGGCGAATCCCGAGAGCTGATCCACCATCGTGTTGATCGTGTTCTTGAGCTCGAGGATCTCGCCCTTGGCGTCCGCCGTGATCTTTCTCGACAGATCGCCTCGCGCCACCGCCGTCGTTACGTCGGCGATGTTTCGCACCTGGCCAGTCAGGTTGCTGGCCATGAAGTTCACGTTGTCCGTGAGATCCTTCCACGTCCCGCCGACTCCCGGCACATTCGCCTGTCCGCCCAGCCGTCCTTCCGTTCCTACTTCGCGAGCCACCCGAGTCACTTCAGAAGCAAAAGCACCGAGCTGATCGACGAGCGTGTTCACCGTCGTTCCAATTCGCAGGAATTCGCCCTGCACCGATTTGCCGTCGATCACCAGCGTCATCTTCTGCTGCAGATCGCCTTCGGCAACGGCGGTCAGCACTCGCGCAACTTCGCTTGTCGGCGATACGAGATCGGTGATCAGAGCGTTGATCGAGCTGGTGATGGTCGCCCATCCGCCGGTCGCCCGCCCGATCGAGGCGCGCTCGTTCATCTGCCCTTCGCGCCCGATCGTCGTGCTGACCCGCACGGACTCTGCGGCGAGTCTCTCACTTCGCTCGGCGATTCCGTTGAAGGCCGACGCGATGTCGTCGAGCAGTGGATCGGCCGCTCCAGGGAGGCGCACCGAGAAGTCGCCGTCGCGCATGTCGCGCAACGCCGTCAGAAGCTCCGCCAGCCCGGAGGAGGAATCACCGTCGTCACCTTTCCCGTTGCGGCGCGGTTTCGTCGCCGCAACGCCGGAACGGGGCTGCTTGCGAGAGCGCCTGGATGGCGCCTCACTCTGCTGCTGAGTATCGATTGTATCGCCGATTTCCACGCCCTGCTCCTGAACTAAAGATGTACGATCTGCCCATCGCCGTATGAGTGCGCGCGACCGGCCTGGCGCGTAAGGGGCGCCGGACGGGTTGGATTGCACTTACCTATTCAAGAGTGGGACCGCTTTTCGCGGGTCCCTTACGATAGAAGGGACTCCAGCCACCCTTTTGCCTTCATCCCTGACGGCGTCAGGGTGACCTGGGGTCACCAGATCCCAGTCGAGTCCGGATATGGTGAGATTCTCGCCAGTCGTCCCGGTCCCGATCGGATGACCTTCCTCCTGCAGGGCACGGATCCGCTCCACCGAGAATATGCATACCGCGCGGTCCGGCCCGCCGTGGTGCCTGGTGTCGGCCTGGCTGTCGCCGAACAACCCGTAAGTCGTGACGAGAGCTTCGGGCATCGGAAGCTTGGGAACTCCGCCCGCCGAGCAGTTGATCGAGAAAAGCAGTCCGCTTTCCGTCACCCGTCTCCTGCCATCATCAGTCGCACCGGTATGCCGCCGTTGGTGGTCCTGAACACCTCTCGTAACTCGACCCTCAGCTGTGCGTCGAGCAATTTGTCCGCAGAAAGTAGCGCCATCCGGTATCCGTGCGCACGATTCCGCAGAATTTTGCCGAGCTGGGAGTAGAGATTCCTCAGCGGGCCCGATTCGCCGACCCGAAGGCCGTACGGAGGATTGGTGACGATCCATCCGGGCTGGTCCGGGATCTCCGCCGCAGACACCGCGTGTTTGCCGATCTCGATGTCCCCTTCCACACCGGCCCGTGCGGCGTTCGCCTTCGCCGCCTCCACTGCACCGGCATCCCGGTCTGACGCAATGATCGGCCCCGGCGCCTTCGACAGCTGTGACTCCCTCGCCGCGGCAATCGAATCCTCCCACGCGTCCGCGTCGTGATTCGGCCAGTTTTCGAACGCGAATCTCCGCCCGATACCCGGTGCCATTTGCCGCGCCATCATCGCGCCCTCTATGGCGATCGTCCCCGAGCCGCACATCGGGTCCACCAGCGGGCTGACGCGATCCCATTCGCTCCCCGCGAGCATCGCCGCGGCGATCGTCTCGCGAAGGGGTGCTTTCGCCACCGCCTGTCTGTATCCGCGCCGATGCAGCAGCGCACCCGAGCTGTCAGCGCTCACCGTGCAGACGTCGTGAGCGATGCGAACGATGAAGAGCTGTCCGGCGGCGTCTCCACCGTCGTCAACATCGTCACCGGTCTCGTCCTCCACTTTCTTCGCCCCCAACTGGCGCTCCGCGGCCTTCGCCAGTCGCTCCGCCACAGCGTCGGAGTGGTACAGCCGCGACTTCTTGCAGGTGACGCGAAACCGCACCTGCTCACCCGCGGAGACAAAGCGCGCCCAGTCCATTCGCTTGGCGCGGCGCTCCAGCTCGTGAAAGCTGCTGGCGTGAAATTCGTCCATGCGAACGATCACGCGGTTCGCGATGCGCGACCAGAGATTGACCCGCCTCACATCGGCCACCGTGCCGGTGAACGACACTCCCCCCGGAGTTGTCGTTCCACGAGGGAGATTCAGCTGGCGCAGCTCCTCCGCCAGAAGTCCTTCCAGTCCAGGCGCAGTCATCGCGAACAGTTGCAGCGAACCCTTCGATTTCGATTTCACCTCACAAAGCTACCGAACCGCTCCGTTCGATGAACATGACCCAGCGGAATGCTTCATGCGAATGCCGGATACGTGATGATGAAGGCAAACAAGGCCGAGGCCCGTGCTCTGCTGCGCGAGCGCTTTGGCCATGATGATTTTCGCAGAGGCCAGTGGGAGCCGATCAAAGCCGTGCTCGATGGCCGCGACGCACTCGTCGTGATGCCAACGGGCAGCGGCAAGTCGGTCATCTACCAGCTTGCGGCGCTCGCCCAGCCCGGCCTCACCGTTGTCGTTAGTCCGCTGATCGCGCTGATGAAGGATCAACAGGACAAGCTGTCGGCACAGGGTGTTGATGCTGTCGCGATGCATTCGCATCTTTCGACCGGCGAGGCGCGTGAGGCGCACCGGCAGATCGAGGCTGGCGAAGGCGAGCTGCTCTACCTCACGCCAGAGCGATTCAAGGATCGCGATTTCTTCGAGCGGCTGATGTCGCGCCACGTCGGACTCTTCGTGATAGATGAAGCGCACTGCGTGAGCCAGTGGGGACACGACTTCCGTCCCGATTACCTCAGTCTCGGCTCCATCGCCAAGCGGCTGGGAAGGCCGCCGATAGTGGCACTCACGGCGACCGCGACGCAGGAAGTGCAGGACGACATCGTCCGCCAGCTCGGGATGCAGGATCCGCACGTCACGATTACCGGCTTCGCGCGCCCGAATCTGCGATTCGAAGTCCGGCGCACAGTCAACGACGGGATCAAGGACACGATCGTCGAGCAGATCCTCACCGAGAGCGAGGGCTCGGGCGTGATCTACGTGGCGACCGTCAGGGAAGCGGAGCGTCTCTACAAGCAGTTCTCCGAACGCCACAGCGTCGGCCTGTATCATGGCAGGCGTCCCGCCGCCGACCGCAAACAGGTGCAGGATGCGTTCATGAACGGCGACATCAAGGCCATAATCGCCACCAACGCGTTCGGGCTCGGCATAGATAAGCAGGGCATCCGCTTCGTCGTGCATTACCACTTCCCCGGCTCGATCGAGTCTTACTACCAGGAAGCCGGCCGCGCGGGACGTGATGGCCTCCCCGCGACGTGCACAGTTCTCTACAGGGTGGAGGACCGCCGCATCCAGTCCTACTTTCTGGGCGGCAAATACCCGGAGGTCGAGGAAGCCGCCAAGGTCGCGCTCGCGCTCGAGAAGTACCCGCTCGACACACCGGTGCTGCTCAGCGACATCACCGACATCACCGAAGTCCCTCAGCGCAAGGCGAAGATCGTGTTCGCACTCCTCAAGCGCCACGGACTGGTGCGCGAGCACCGCGGCGGCCGCTGGCAACGTCTCCAGGACAACCTCACGTCATGCGACCTGAGCAATGACCTCACCGACTACGAGGAGCGCCGCGCCAACGATCAGAAGAAGCTTCGCACAATCATAGACTTCTGCCAGACCACCGGCTGCCGCACGCGATTCATCCTGGAGCACTTCGGAGAAGATGTCTCGAGCGACTGGTCGTGCGGCAACTGCGATGCGTGCGACGCACGGGCCATCTGGAATTCGGGAGAGATGCGTATCGCCTGACCAGGCGCCCGAGGTTGCCCGGATTTCGGCCCTTTGCCTCAGGCGCCAACCAGACTCGCGTTCAATGTCAGCTCGACGTTTCCATGAAACGCCTTCGATACCGGACACCCGGTGAGCATTGCGTTGGCAATCTCCTGGAACTTAGCCTGGTCAACACCGGGAACCGTCGCCTTCACGTCGAGGTGAATCTTCGATATGCGGAACCCGCCATCGGCGGCTTCAACCGTGCACGCGGCTTCCGTCTCGACGCTTGCCGGCGGTGTGCCGTTCTTCTCCAGCCCTCCGCTCAGCGCCATGCTGTAGCACGCGGCCTCAGCGGCGGCTAAGAGTTCCTCCGGGTTCGAGCCAACTCCGCTCTCGAAGCGCGAGCTGAAGTTGTACTGCCCGCCGATCGATCCGCTCTCACCCTTGAAGCTTCCTTTTCCACCCTTGAGGCCACCTTCCCACCTTGCACTCGATTTCCGCGTTGGCATTCTGGATTACCCAGTTTCAATGTCGCTACTGCACCGTCTTCGAGAACCTGATCACACTGAACGTGATCAGCGCGACGGCGAACACGGAAAGCACGAGAGTTTCGTGCCACAGGTGGCTGAACCCGATGCCCCGCAGGAGAATGCCCCGCAGAATTTCGAGGTAGTACGTGAGCGGAAGGGCGAGCCCCAGCCACTGGGCAGCTACCGGCATCGCATCCCTCGGAAACATGAATCCCGAGAGCAGGATGTTCGGCATCAGAAAGAACACGCTGAGCTGCATCGCCTGGATCTGCGTCTTCACCATGGTCGATATGAGAAGCCCGATCGCCAGGTTCGCGACGATGAAAGTGGCGCTCAACACGTACAACAGCAGAAGGCTTCCTCTTACCGGCACGTTGAACATCAGCTTGCCGATTATCAGCACGCTCGTCATCTGCACGTACGCCACGATGACGAACGGAACCAGCTTCCCGAGGATGATGCTCGTCTTGCTGATCGGCGTCACTACGAGCTGCTCGAAGGTGCCCCGCTCGCGCTCGCGCACCACCGCGATCGCCGTGATCATCAACAGGGTCAGACTGAGCAGCACGCCGATCAGGCCGGGCACGATGTACACCTCGCTTCGCAGAGCCGGATTGTACCACGGCCGCACTCGCACCTCGAGCGGCAGCGGCCTGCTCGCCGCGGCGGGATTCAGCGCCATCGCCCGCACCGATGCCGCGAGCGACGCACCGCCGATCGCCGCAGATGATGCCAGCGGATCGGCTGCGTCCACGATCACCTGCGCCTGCGCCGTACGGCCACGCTTGATGTCCTTCTGGAAATCCGGTGGGATCACGATCGCCGCTCGCGCGCGCCCCGACTCGATCGCACCCTTCACCTCATCGTAGCTCGAAACGGACCCGATAACGCGAAAGTTCTGCGTCTGCTCCATGACCGCTACGAGCGCACGGCTCTCCAGGGAATGCGAATAGTCCAGCACCACCATCGGCAGATGACGCACCTCCATCCGAATGGCATACCCGAACATCAGCAGCTGAATCACAGGAAGCACGAACATCAGCGCGAACGTCAGCCGGTCGCGCCGCATCTGGATGAACTCCTTTCGCAGCATCGGCCAGATGGTGCTTCCGCGCAGTGTATCCCGCGGCGTCAAACGCCCACCCCCTCGTCACGCCGCTGAAGCTCGATGAACACGTCCTCGATGCTCTTCTGCCCGAACTGCCGCGTCACTTCATCGGTCGTCCCCAGCGCGATGAGATGACCCCTCGAAAGAAATGCGACACGCTGGCATTTCTCCGCCTCATCCATGTAATGAGTGGTGACGAGAATCGTCGTCCCGTTCTTCGCCAGGCCGTAGATGATGTCCCAGAACCTCCGCCGCGCCGCGGGATCCACTCCCGCCGTCGGCTCGTCGAGGAAGAGAACCACCGGCTTGTGAGCGATCGCGCACGCCAGCGCCAGGCGCTGCTTGAACCCGCCGCTGAGCGCGGACACCATCTGGTCCTTTCGCTCCACCAGATCCAACTCCGATAAGAGCCCGGCGATTCTGTCCTTCCTTGCCTTCCCCTTGAGTCCGTACACGGCCGCGTAGAAATCCAGGTTCTCGAGAGCAGTCATGTCGTCGTATAAACCGAACTTCTGCGACATGTAGCCGATGTTCCTGCGGATCTCCTCCGATTGTGTGCGCACGTCGAACCCGGCGACTGTCGCCGACCCCGACGTTGGCTCGAGCAGCCCGCACAGCATCCGGATCGTCGTCGTCTTGCCAGACCCGTTCGGGCCGAGCATTCCGACCACCTCGCCCTTCGTGACTGTCAGCGTGAGATCTTCCACCGCGACGAGCGACCCGAATTCCCGGCGGAGGTGATCGAGCTTGATAGCGGGTGCGGAATCGGCTGTCCCACGGTCGGCTTTTCCGGCAGGGGAAGTCACGTCCGGGGACTGCTCCTCGGTATCGTCACCGTCACGGGGAGTCCGGGCCTGAGCGCACCTGACGCATCCTCGAATTCCACCTTCACGCCGAAGGTCATGTCCGCACGCTCTTCTTCCGTCAGCGCAACACGCGGAGTGAACTCCGCTTTCCTGTTGATCGCGACGACTCGTCCATTGAACGAGCGGCCCGGCAGTCCGTCCAGGACTGCGTGCGCCGGACTGCCCACTTTCACATTCGGCACGTCGAGCGCGTTGACATAGACTCGCACCCACGGCCGCTTCACATCGCCGAGCGTCACCGCCGACTGTCCTTGCGTCACTGTTTCGCCCGGCTCGACGTTCCGGCTCATCACGACTCCATTTACCGGCGCGAGCAGCGTCAGCGCATCCACCGACGCGCGTCCCGCGGAAAGATTCGCCTGCGCGCCGGCAACTTCCGCCCGCGCGGCCTCAACCCGCTCGCGCGTGGCGCCTTGCCGGAGCAGAATCACCGACTGCCTCGCCGCATCGCGCCGCGCCGCCGACCCGCGCGACCCCGTGACCGCCGCCTCCATCTGCTGCTGCGAGATCGCGCCGGCTGCGTAGAGCCGCCTCGCCCGCGTCGCGTCATCTGACAACCTCTTCGCTTCCGCCTCGAGCCCCTGCAGCTCCGCCTCAGCGCGGGCGATTTCCGGCGCTCGCGCACCTCGCTCCACCTCGCCGAGGCCCGCTGTGGATTCCGCTACACGCGCCGCTCGCTGCTGAATGTCCGCGGCCGACGTTGGTTGGCTGAGCACGACCAGCGTGTCGCCCGCGCGAACCGAGTCACCGTCCTGCACAAGCACGCGGTCCACCCGCGCGGTCATGAGCGGCGCGATGTCCATCTCCACGATCTCGAGCGTACCGTTCGCAACGATCGAGTCGGAGCCTGCACGACTGCAGCCAGCAAGGGCTACGGCGACCAGCCAGAAAACGCGCTTCATCGGTTAGATTCCACTCCATGCAGGATGCGACTGCAGGCGCCATCCCACCTTCGATCGATCGCGTGCTACGACTCTTCCGCTCGATGGGACGCGAGGAGAAGATGCAGGCGCTCGTGCAATATTCCAAGAAGCTCGAGCCCCTTCCCGCGCGATTGCGCGATCTCGATCGCGCGGCATTCACGGTTCCCGAGTGCCAGACAAGGGTGGACATCATCCCTGAAGTGGTGGATGGAAAGATGCATTTCCACGCCGACCTCAACGCCCGCCAGTCGCCGACGATCGCCGCGGTCCTCGCCATCGTCTTCGCCGCGGTGAATGGGCAGCCGCCTTCCGCCACGCTCGCCATTCCTCCCGATTTCGTGCGCACGCTCATGGAAAGCATCGGACTGGGCGCACGGGAGGCCGGCCTCAACGCGATGATTGGCCGCCTCAAGCGCTACGCCGCCGAGGCCGCTGCCCTCCCCGCGGGCAACGGGTAACGGGCAACGGGCAACGGGTAACGGGCAACGGGCAACGGGTAGCGGGTAGCGGTAACTTCAAGCAACTCCAATCAGGGGAATACATGGCCCGCACGGCCCAGACCTACGCCAACCACCGCCGGCTCCTGCCACCGGTGCACTTCTTCGTCATTCCTGTCCTCCTCATCAACGTTGGCGTCGAGATAGCGCGTCTCAACAAGTACCGCACACCCTATCACGTGTGGATGGTCGTCGTCACTCTGGCACTCCTTGTCCTTGGATTCACCGCGCGCAGCATGGCGCTGGCTGCGCAGGACCGCACCATCCGGCTCGAGGAACGATTGCGGCTCGCAGCTCTCCTGCCCGCGGACCAGCGCGCCCGCATCAATGACCTGACCCCGCACCAGCTCATTGGCATTCGGTTCGCCTCAGACGAAGAGGTACCCGCGCTCGTGCAGCGTTGCCTGGCCGGCGAGCTTCGCTCCACGGACGATGTGAAGAAAGTCGTGAAGAGCTGGCGTCCCGACTATTTGAGGGTGTAGCTACTCCCCGGAGTGTGTGTCTTCATCGATTGATGAGATCTACGCCATCAGCGACGCATGCCATGAGTCCGCCGCGCGCGACCTGAACCGGGCGCGCCATTCGCCGAGCGTGATGACGGAGACATCGTAGACCTCGGTGTCGTCGTCTATTTCTTTGCGCGAAGCCAGCAGCGCGAATTCCTCCCGCGTCACCGCGTGGATCGCTCCATCACGCCCGCGATAGTACACGAGCCCGCTCGTCACCACTCGTGCCCCGATCTCCGGCTCCAGCGCCTTGAGACTCCGGAACAGCCCGTCAATCGAGCACCCCGACGCCCCTTCCCGCTCCTGGTCCACCGCGATAGTCAGAAATCGCCCGTCCTCCCACCGCCGCGCCGACGACAACGGTGCGCCGTGCGCCTTCCATTGGGCCAGAAACTGGTCCACCGCACCAAGCAGCTTCTTCTGCCCTTCGGCGCCAATCTCCCGATCCGCCCCATAAACCCATACGCGCGCCGAATCCGGCAGCGCGTCAAAATTCACGACAGGCATTGTCACTCAGCTTGTAGAAGTTTTTCCCTGGCAGAAACTTACACCTCCAGCACTCTCCACATGTACCACGATGCGACTGTGCGGTACGGCGCCCACTTCGCCCCGCGCGTTAGCACCTGCTTCGGCGTTGGCAGCTTGCGCATCCGGTATGCTTTCTGGATTCCCTTCTGTACGCCGAGGTCGAGCTCGGGGAGAACGTCAGGCCGTCCCAGCCGGAACATGAGGAACATCTGCGCGCTCCACCGGCCGATCCCTTTCACCTGCGTCAGCGCGGTTACGATCTCGTCGTCGCTCAGCTCGTGCAGCGATTCCACGGGGAGCGACCCGTCCAGTACGTGCTCCGCCAGGTTCCTGACGTAGTTCGCTTTCGCATTGGACAAGCCCGCTTCGCGTAGCGCGTCATGCGACGTGGCGACAATTCTCCCCGGTGCTTCGGCGCCGTCGCCGATCAGTGTCAGGACACGTCTGTGAATCGTCGCCGCTGCCTTGCCGGAGAGTTGCTGATAGACGATGGACCGCACGACAGCATCGAAGTGTGTCCATTCGGTGCGCGGGACGAGCGTGCATCGCCCGACCTTGTCTATCACGTCCGACATGACGGGATCCACGCGGCGCAGGTGCGCGAGCGCCTTGCGATGAGGTGAGGCCGGGCTCAACTACTTGCCAGCGCCCGAACTGCGCACAAAGGTGATGGTGTCATAGCTCGTGTTGACGGCGAAGATTCCGCGCATCCTGTCCGGCTCGACGAGCGCACCCTCAAACTTCCCCGCGCCGAGGAGCTCGAGCTCAACCTGCGCGATCGTGTTGCGCCCGATGAGGTTGCCAAACGCGTCGCAGGGGATGTCCGGATAGCAGCCGCCTCCCCCGCCATCACCTCGAGCCGACCACTTCCCGCTCACGATTCCCTGCGGCTCCTGAATCAGCTCCAGGCGGAAGTTGGACAGCGTGTAGAGGTGCGCATTGGCCGTCCACACACCCGCCAGATTGGAGGTCGCCGGTGTCGTCGGCTCAGGCGCGCACGCCACGGCTAGCGGCAGTGCGATCGCGGTTAATGCGATTGCAGCGCGTCTGAAATTGTGTCTTCTGCAAATCTTCACACCCAATTATCGCCGGTAGCGCGCGTCAGAACCAGCACACCTGATTCCTTCCGGACAGCGGCAGCGGCTCCCGGTTGAGCCGCAGCTCCACCAGCGTCGTCGTGAACGGAAAGAAGAACTTGGTCCCTTTGTCGTCCACCAGTGATGATATGTCGAGCTCCGCATCCCACTTCCCGTCGTCCGATGCATCCGCCGGCCCATCGCTCGCGTCGCTCCCGTATCCCTGGTATCCCACCAGCTGCGACCCCGATGACGCCATTACCCGTATCCACAGGTTTTCCAGACGATCCGGGTTCACCTTCGACAGGTTCACGTGAAAGCATCGGAGACTGCTGTCCCCCCTGTACGTGTGTACGTCCACGTCGAACGGCCGAACCTCGCTCGCCCTCCCCTTCGCCGTCCGCGTGAACAGCTGCACGTTGTAGTCGGTGATCGCGTCGCCTCTCTCGTCAATGGCGCGGATCACGAATTGCTGCCACGCGTCCATCTTTTTCACCGCGGACGCGGTCCGCTTCGCCGCCTGCTCGTACCAGTCGGAATACGTTGCGGCGCTGTTGACCGCGAGTGCTGCCTCCACGAAATCGGCGAGGTCCTCTCCCGGATCGCTCAGAATGGTCGAGTGGTTCCTTCCTTCCACAGGCACCAGCGGGGCGTCCACATTCTTCCAGGGCGCCACCGATACGCGTTTCTCCGCGCCTGGCCTCGCCGGATCCTGCGTCAGATCCAGCACGATCTTCCGGGTGTTGAGCGCGCATCCCGACCAACGCACCGTTCCATCGGTCGCCGGCTCCTGCACCAATTTCCTGATTCCCGAGTACGAGCCGTTCCCGCAAAAGATGAACACGTATGGAGTGCGCTTCGTCGGACCGTAGAACGTGTCCTCTCCCAGCATGTCCTCGTGCGCCAGGTCCCACGTGAATCGCCCGGCAAGCTCGAGCCCGTCGAGAATCCTGTCGCCCGCCTCGAGAAAATCGGGCCCGAGCTGCCGGTTGCCCTTGAACAGCGCGCCGAGCCAGCTCCTTCCCTTGTGCGCGAGTGGAGACCCGAATGTCGCCGGCGCCAGTCCGATCAGATGCTTCAGACGCTCGCGACGCCCCGCGTATGCGGAGAGCCATGCGCGAATCACGAGCATCCCCGTCGAATGCACGATCACATCGAATGGCTCGTCGGCATCGAGCCCCGCCCGCATTCTCAGCGCTCGATCGAACCCCTCGGCGATGTCGCGAATCGTCACCTCGTTCGTGAGCGATCTGTAGTTGCAGGCGTGGATGGAGGTGACGTCGAATCCGCGCGATTCGAGCACCGTTTTCCACGGATCGAACGCCGCGGCGGCATCGGAGTATCCATGCACCAGCACGACGGGGGTTTTCGGCACGCGTTGGGCTCCCGGCAAAGGCCTGGCTACAGATGTTCAGCTTTCTGGAACGATCTCCCGGCGCGGGTATATTACTACCGACACGCGAGTCACCACCACGTAATTCAGTCTGCCCGTCCACGCGACAGGTTGGCTGTTTCTGTGCCTTTCACCCGCAGGAGCAAGTTGATGAAAGCTTTTTATTGGAGCCTCTTTGCAGCCGCTACTATAGTAAGCGCGGCGCCCGCGTTCGCGCAGACGCCTCCGGCCGCACCGACAGGCCCGCAATGCGAGATCGAGCAGGGCAAGCCGCAGTCGATTGCCCGCGCCATGCTCTCCCTCACGCGCGCCAATGCCCTGATGAAGGGTGGCGATCCCACGAAAGACCTGAAGAGCATTATCTCGACGCTCAATGCGCCGAACTTCAAGAACGAGAACCCGGTCGGACGCGCTTTCATGCTCGCTTCGGCTTACGTGTTACTCCTCGAGCAGCCCGGCATCCAGGCCGTCTCGCCCCGCGGAGCCATTGGGCTCGCCACTGATCCGTCCGGCACGATTGACATCTTCGCCGCAGCTGACTCCGCCATCACGATTGTCGAGCAGAGCTCGCCCGCGTGCGCGGCCTACATGGCGCCGTTCCGCCAGCAGAAGGCGTGGCTCAACGTCACCAACGCCGCCATCAACGCGCTCAACGCCAACCAGCTCGACTCGGCCGAGATCTTCGCCAGGCGCTCGCTGACGCTCGACCGCAAGTCGCCTTACGCGTACACCGTCCTCGCCAGCATCGCCAGGAACCACAAGAACTATCCGGCGATGATGGAATACTCCAAGCAGGTGATCGCCGCCGCCGGTACCGACACCACCTATGCCGATGTGAGAGAGCGCGCACTGTACGACCTTGCGACCACGACCACCGAGCGCGCGAACGCCGCAACCGGCGCCGGGAAGAAGACCCTCGCCCGTGAGACAATCGCCTTGTGGACCGAGCTCGCCGGCTCGAAGGACAACGTCCAGGGCACTATCGCGATCAGCAACCTTCAAAAGATGTACATCGCGGCCGGCGACAGCGCGCAGATTGGAAAGATCTACGCGCCGCTCATCGCCGAGCCGGCAAAGTACTCGGAGGGCGCGTTCCTCCAGGCCGGAGTCGTCGCGTCGCAGTTCAAGCGCGCCGATGACGCTGCGCTTCTTTTCGAGCACGTCATCGCCAGGAACCCGTACTCGCGCGATGGACTGAACAACGTCGCCGCCAGCTACCTCCAGGTTGGTGAGACGGACAAGGTGACGCCGATCATTGACCGCCTCGTCGCGCTCGATCCGAACAACCCCGACAACTACATGCTCTACGCCTACACATATGTCGGCAAGTTGAAGAAGAAGTCCGACGCGAAGACGACCAGGATGTACAACGATTCGCTCGTCTTCTGGAACTCGAAGGCCGAGAAAATGCCCGTGAAGGTCGCGTTCACCGAGTTCTCCCGTAACAGCGAGGGCACCACTCTCGCCGGCACAATCGAGAACCTCGGCGCCGCGGCGAAGACCTACACGCTGGTCGTGGATTTCCTCGACGTGAAGGGCACGGTGCTCTTCACCGAGACCGCCACTGTGGGCCCCGTCGCTCCGAAGGCCACGAAGGATTTCCGCATCAGGAACGCGAAGACGGGCGTGGCTGCCTACCGGTACAAGTCGGTCATCTGATCGCCGCTCTCGGCAGTGTCCCCGGCATGTCCGCGACGACGTACGCCGTCACCGCCATCAACGCCACGACTTCCGCCATCTCGCGCGGACTCAGCTTGTCCATCGTGTCCGCGCTGCTGTGATGGTACCAGAAGTACTTCGTGCCATCCACCGTCGGTGACATCGCCGGAACTCCGAGCGCGTTGAGCGGCGCAGTATCAGCATCGGACCCGCCATTGCTCGCAGCCGTTGCACCGAATGACGAGAATAGCGACGCGATGTCGGTCGCCATTCCGAGCCCGCCCTCGCCGGCGGATATGCCGAGGCCGAGCGGCTTGAAGGCACCGTTGTCCGATTCCATCGCCATCACGTGCTTGTCCAGCTCGGACTTGTGAGCGTCGCGATACCCGGTTCCACCGCGGCTTCCGTTCTCCTCGTTGGTCCAAAGCACCACGCGAACCGTGCGTCTGGGCTTGAGACCCAATCGCTTGATGAGCTTCACCGCTTCCCACGCGGCCACACTCCCGCTACCGTCGTCCATCGCGCCCTGGCCCACATCCCACGAATCGATGTGTCCGCCGAGCACGACGACTTCATCGGGCTTCTCCGACCCAACGACCTCAGCGACGACGTTGCGCGACAACGCATCAGGCAGAGTCTGCGCCGACATGCGCAGCGTCACCACGACCTTCTCGCCGCGGTCCACCATCCGGTGCACCATCATCGCGTCCTCGACGCTCAGGGCAGCAGCCGGAATCTTCACGACCGTCGAGTCATAGCCCATCGCGCCAGTGTGCGGGTTCTGCATCGAGAACGACGACACGCTCCGGATTAGCGCCGCCACTGCTCCGGCCTTCGCCGCCGCCACCGCCGCGCCTCCACGATATCGCACGGTCTGTCCATAGTTCGTGAAGGGCACGTCGAACAGCACGATCTTCCCCTTCGCCTCAGTCGCCCGCCTCGTCAGCTCGTCGAAGTCGTTCACGACCATCACCTGCGCGGTGATTCCCTTTGTCGGAGTCCGGACGCTGCGGCCGAGCCCGATCATGTGCAACCGCGCCGCGCGCGGGCCCATCAGCTCCGCGGACTCCTCGCCGCGCACCCACTTCGGAACCATTACCGGCTCGCCGCGCACATTCTGCAGCCCGTCGCTTTTCATCTGGGCAAGAATCCAGTCTATCGCCGCCTCAAGACTCTCCGATCCGCTGAGACGCGGGCCGAACTTGTCGGTAAGCAGCGCCAGCCGGTTCCATGCCGAGCTGTCGGCAAGCGCGGCCGCGATCATCCTGTCGGCGGTCGCGCGGTACGCGTTCGCCAGCGGCGTCGCCGTGGGCTGCTGCGCAGGCGCGGATTGCGCAACCAGAAACGTCAGCACCGAAATACCGCTGACGCACACGAACATGCGGTTCTTCATCCGTCTTCTCTTTGAATGGGTTATGACGTGCAGATCATCCGGCACGCAGATGCATGACACGCTCCGGCAGCGCCACGATGTGCGGTGCCTTGGTTGGAAGGGTGACGGTGAATATCGTGCCTCCACCCGGCGTGCTCATTACCGTTATGTCGCCGCCAAGGAGATTGGCGAGCCGCCGGGTTACCGTGAGCCCGAGCCCGGTGCCTGTCGCGCGGCGAGTGGCCTTCTGCTCCACCTGCCAGAAAGGATCGAATATCCGGTGGACGTGCTCCTGATTGATGCCGATCCCGGTGTCACTCACCGTCAGCCGGAGCTCCTTCCCGGTAACTGCGCCCGCAACGGTGACCGACCCGGTATCCGTAAACTTCACCGCGTTGGAGAGAAGATTCACGAGAATCTGTCGCACCTTCGTGGAATCGCTCTCCACCGTCACTCCCGGACCCGGCGACTCGACGCGCAGCTCCAGATCCTTCGCCTTCGCGAGCGGCTCCACGATCTCGGCGACGTCGTTCAACATCTCCTCCACATCCATCGGCTCCGGCGTCACCGTCTCACGCCCCGCGTCGAGACGCGTGAACGTCAGGATCTCATCAATCAGCGACAGTAGATGCCTGGCGCTCACCTTGATCCTGCCCAGCTGCTGCCCCTGCGCTTCGGTGACAGGACCGGTTATCCCGTCGGCGAGCAGCTCCTGGTATCCCATGATCGCCGCTAAAGGCGTGCGCAGCTCATGCGACATGACAGCGAGGAAATCGCTCTTCGCTCCGTTCGCGCTTTCGGCCTCCGCCCGTGCTGCTTCCGCCTGCGTCATCGCCGCTTCGGCCTCGGCCCGCGCCTTCTCCGCCGCGTCCTTCGCCTCGCGCTCGGCCACGAACAGCTCGCCGCGTTTCCTGTCAGTCTCACGCAGCACGCGCGCACTCCACGCGATAAGAAGCAGGAATGCCACCATGTCGGCCACGGAGACGAGCGAAGCGCCGAGCCGCTGCCCGAACATGGCGTGCTTCTCGGCCGCGAATCTCAGTGTGGACAGAATGAATGGCACCAGCACCGCGCCGGGCAGCAGCCGTCGTGCCACGAATCCCGCCGCTCCATCGTCAACGATCAGCGCCGGCACTCCGCGCTCCAGCTGGGAAAAGAGCAGTCCCGAACCCAGCAGCAGGAACGTCACCGCGCAGGAGATCGCCATCCCTGAGAGTACCTGGAAGCTGTAGAAGTCGCGCACGCCGAACAGGTGTCCCACCAGCGCGATGAACGCGATGATGATCGTAAGCGTGGCGAAGATCTGCGATCTGAGACCGCGCGACTTCCTGTCGCCGTCGAGTAACAGTATTCCCTGTCCGAACATCACGAACGCGATCGCGACGTTGATCGCCATTCTCTGGGACGCATCGAGCGTCCCCGCCGGAGACTTGGCCCGGAACCAGAGCATGTCTATGTTCGATCGCCAGTCAAGCGCGTACTCGAAGACCACGAACAGCGTGACGAGCGCGACCACCCCGGCCAGAATCCGTGAGACATAGGTCGCCGCTCTCGAATCGCGCCGCTGCGCTACGACCAGGCTCAGTCCCGACAAGACGAAGCACGCCGCCACGAGCGGCACCATGACGACACTGCCGGTGGCGCCGACACCAAACTCTCCCCATCCCATTCCCAACGCGCCGAGCGATGCCGCGCCGATCAGGGCCGTGATTGCCCCCAGCACGCCGGGCATCAGCGTGAAGAAGCGGAGTATCCGTCGGAGATCCACGCGCGCGATCGCGGGCAGAAGCATGCTTATGGTCTCACCAGCCCTTTCGCGTCCTTAGATCGGTGATCTGGCCCACGTGGTGTGCGCCGTGGTCGCTGTAGATGTCGAGGTCTGCCCCGGCCTTCGGAGCATTTTTCAGACCCGAAATAATACCTTCCCCGCGCGCCGTGTAATAGAGCCGGAGGCCTCATTTCGGCAAGCAGAAATTTTGCTCCATTTCCTGAGACCTGATCGGAGTAGCCATGATTCCGCGCGGCGAAGTCGGGCTCGTCTTCGCGCGAATGGGGCTCGCCACCGGCGCGTTGACCGCACATCTCTACAGCGCCGTGACGATGATGGTCCTCGTAACAACATTCATGATGCCACCGCTGCTCGCCAGAATGGCGAAGGGAGCCAGACCGCCTGCCCACCCGGGAGACCGTCGCGGCGACGGAGGCATTGACGATCTCGTTTCCGGCGCGGACCGCGACAAGGTACTTCCCGGAATCACCCACCCACTTGAGCGCGCGCCTCATCAGATCCCTCCAGGGGAAGCCCGGTCAGTCGAGCGCTCTGACGTAGATATGTGTTTACCGATCGGCTAGCGCGAAACGTGCTATTCTCTCCGTCATGCGATACAGACAGCTCGGAAGCAGCGATCTACAGGTATCCGAGATCTCGCTCGGATCGTGGCTCACCTACGGCGTGGGTGTGGACGACTCCAACGCGCGCGCATGTGTCGACCGCGCATTCGACCTCGGCATCAATCTCATAGACACCGCCAACATCTATGGGAAGGGCGCCGCCGAGTCGTTCCTCGGGAGGGCGCTGAAGGGTCGCGATCGATCGAGCTACGTGCTTGCAACCAAGCTGTACTTCCCGATGACAGAGACCGACCGGGGCCTTTCCGCCGCGCAGATCTGCAAGCAGATAGGCGCTTCGCTCCAGCGGCTGAACACCGATTACGTGGATCTGTATCAGTGTCATCGCTATGACGTGCACACTCCGCTCGACGAGACCATGCACGCTCTGACGGACATCGTCCGCCAGGGGAAGGCGCGTTATATCGGATTCAGCGAATGGAACGCCGAGCAGATCGCGGCCGCGCTGGCGATGCCTGGGGTGGAGAAATTCGTGAGCAGCCAGCCGCAGTACTCGATGCTGTGGCGCCAGCCGGAGGAAGAAGTGATTCCTCTCTGCGCGGCGAACGGCATCGGCCAGATCGTGTGGTCCCCGCTGGCGCAGGGAGTGCTGACCGGAAAGTATCTCCCCGGCCAGCCGCCCCCGCCCGATTCGCGCGCGGCGAGCCCCGAGATGAACACGTTCTGGGGCGACGATCTCAAGAGCGACACGACTCTCACTGTCGTGCAGGAGCTGCGTCCCATCGCCTCGCGGCTGGGCATCACCATGGCGCAGCTCGCGCTGGCGTGGGTCTTGAGGGAGCCGAATGTGTCGAGCGCGATCGTCGGCGCGAGCCGTCCTCAGCAGGTGGACGACAACGTCGCCGCGTCGGGGGTGATCATCCCGCAGGACGAGCTGGACGAGATCGACAGAATTCTCGAGCCGGTTCTCGCCACATTCCGGGGGACACAGCCGCCACCCCGCAGGGAGGCGGGCCCGCTAAATCGGAAAGACGCGATTACCTGATGAGCCAAGCCTCCGCGAGCTGTATCATTCTCCCGTCACCTTCGCCGTACCCGGTTATCCCTTCTGCCGGTGCGCCGCCCTGTTGTTGTCGAAACACGCCGTCACGCCGGCGTGAAAATCGACGGTGTTCCCGCGCTTTGCCCCGCGTCGAGAAGTCCGCGAATCCTCAGCAGCAGCGCGTCATTCGTGAACGGCTTCCTGAT
Organism: Gemmatimonadaceae bacterium; assembly: GCA_030647905.1. Taxonomy (NCBI): domain Bacteria; kingdom Pseudomonadati; phylum Gemmatimonadota; class Gemmatimonadia; order Gemmatimonadales; family Gemmatimonadaceae; species Gemmatimonadaceae bacterium. Next base: position 186,788 of record JAUSJA010000026.1, read on the forward strand.
AATTGCGCCCGCTGATCCTTCCCCGGTGACATCGACTTCGTCTTCCGAATAGCCCGACATGAAGAGGATGGGGATCGCGGCGTTGCGGCGCCTCACCTGAGTCGCCAACTCCTTCCCGCTCATTCCCGGCATTGACATGTCGGTCAGGATGATATCCATCCGCTCCGGCGTTGCGTCGAAAATGGAGATTGCTTCGACGCCATTGAAAGCCTCGATGACATGGTAGCCGACTCCGCTGAGCATCCGGCTCACCACGGTCCGTACTGCATCCTGGTCCTCGACAAGCAGGATCGTCTCGCTGCCTCCACGGGCGCCCGGAAGGGGTACCGCCGCCGGGTCCTGTTCCAGTTCGCTCTCTACCTCCGGCAGATAGACCTTGAATGTCGTCCCACGGCCGAGCTCGCTTTCCGCCTCGATGTGTCCGCCGCTTTCCCGAACTATTCCGTACACGATCGAGAGGCCGAGGCCGGTACCCTTCCCCTGCTCTTTCGTCGTGAAGAACGGCTCGAAGATCCGCGCCTGTGTTTCACGGGTCATTCCATGTCCCGTGTCGCTCACCGACAGCATCGCGTACCTGCCTTCCGGCTGACCCCAGGAAGTCGCGACGTCAGGACCGAGAACGGCGTTCGCCGTCTCGATCCGCAACATTCCTCCGCCGGGCATCGCGTCGCACGCGTTGACGACGAGGTTCATCAGCACCTGCTCGATCTGTCCGGGGTCCGCGCGCACGTACCAGATATCCTTCTCGAGCCGGGTACGGATCTCGATGTTGTCGCCGACCAGACGATTGACCATCAGCTTGAGACTTTCGACGCTCGCGTTGAGATCGACTGTCTGGAGCTCCGCTTCCTGCCGCCTGCTGAATACGAGCAGCTGCCTGGTGAGGGATGCCGCCTTCTCGGCGGCTCTTTTGATCTCCTCGACGTCGGCACGGTCGGAGGCGCGGTCGGAGGCGCCGTCGGTGAAACTCTTGAGTAGAAACTCGCTGTACGTCGTGATGACAGTCAGGATGTTGTTGAAGTCATGGGCGATCCCGCCGGCGAGTCTTCCCAGCGCTTCCATCTTCTGCGCCTGGCGGAGCTGCCCGGTGAGGGTGTTCCATTCGGTGATGTCCTGCACGCTGCCCATCATTCGCGTCGCGCACCCGGCATTATCGAGAATCACCCGCCCGATACCGTGAAGAACCCGCGTTCCGCCGCTGCCGTCGCTGATGCGGTAATCATGAGCGTACGACTCTCCGGTCTGCACGCTTCGCTGAATGGTGCTACGGACATTGTCGACGTCATCGGGGTGCACCCTGCTCAGGAAGTCCCCGATATTCAGCGGCCGACCGGGTTCCACTCCGAACATGCGGTAAAGCTCGTCCGACCAATGCACCACGTCAGTCTTGATATCCCGTTCCCAGCTACCCAGATGGGCGAGCTTTTCCGTTGCGGCGAGGAGCGCTTCCCGCGTCTGGATCTCCTCGCGGTCGCGCACCCGCTGGGTGATGTCCCGGGCGATGATGAGCACCTCGTTGACCGCCGCCTCGCCGCTGAACCGGTTACACCCGCACCTGAGCCAGTGGATTTCGCCGTCGCTCGAGCGATATCGCACGTCGAAATCGCGCCTCATTCCATCCGCCAGAGTCGCCTGAATTTCCGCAGTCGACGCGGCGCGATCCTCATCGTCGAGGAGGTCCACGAATCCCAGACCCACGACTTCGCCTTCCGCACGGCCAGTGAGGATGTGCGTCGCCTCGTTGGCGGAGGTGATCTTCCCACCGACATCGGTGGTTATGATCCATTCCGGTGCAGTCTTGACGATCAGCTGGTAATGCCTTTCCGCGCGTTTGATGATGTCGATGAACCTGAACTCGATATAGACCCCTGATAACAGAGCCGTCGTTCCAAGGAGGGCTGCCGAGAAAGCAAGCATGTAATTGCCATCGATCGACTGTGCGCCGAGGATGGACCAGGAGGGGCCGACCCCCATGGCCTGCGCGAGAATTCCGCCAATGAAGGCAATTGCCGCGTACACCGCGACTATCCAGGCGCGCCGGCGCGGAAGCGCGACGAAGGCGGCCGTGGCTACTACACTGTGAATCACCGACCCCATCCACCACATCCCTCCGAAGGCGATGTAGATAACCGTGAGAAATGTTATGTCAAAGAGGAATCCGACGAGATGAAGTCGGTCCAGCCAGCGGACAGTCAGCGTTCGCCCGAGAACCTTTTGATGCAGGGCGACAACCGTGATGTACGCAACGAAGGCCGCGAACACTTCGTTGGGAACCGGCGCGCCAAGCGCGCGCATCAGCAGCACCGCCGCGGCGAACAGGGTGACGAGCGCCAGACGGTGGATGTTCGTCGTGGCCGTACGTGCGAGTGCGACCGACGTCGCGGAGTTGATCATTACCGAGCCCTGCTGTGAACATGTTCCTGCGGGGAAATCCACGATACAGGTGCTGGGGCGGGAAAGCCAGCAATTTGTAAGTCCACCCTTCGACGCTATTTTGCGTCCCGGAAAGCGTCAACCTGGGTTTCAGGTATGCCTTTTGAAAGGGAAGTGAGGAGATGGACCCCCCACACCCGGCAGGAGGCATCAAATGCAATCATGCAAACCGAACCTGATACCCCGCGCAGCGTTATGCGCCATGTTGTCACTCTTCGCGGTATCTACGGTTTCCGCGCAGACCCGCGTCGTGCTTCCACGAGGCACAGTCATTCTCGTCACTACGCAGACTCCGATCGAGTCGTCTTCAGCGCGAGTCGGACAGACGTTCGAGACAGTGGTTGCCGATATTGTCGTCGTCGAGAACTACACGGTAATCCCCGCCAATAGCCGGATTCGCGGAGCGATCACCTTCGTGCAGCCGGCGAATCGCCAGCAGTCCGGCGTAATCGAAGTTGACTTCGACCGGCTGACTCTCCCGGACGGCACATCGTACGCCATTCAGGGAAAACTCACCAGCACCGATCCGGTCGAGCGTCGACAGATCGAGTCCAGCTCGAACCAGAGAGTGGTTCTCGTCGGCGGCCGCGGTGGAATCGGTGCTGCAATCGCCGGCGCCGGATCGCAGAACAGTTCCACGTCCGGCCTGCTCGGCGCACTTGGCACGCTGCTTTCCGAGGGTCGCAACGTGAGCCTACCAGCAGGCACGCAGCTCGCTGTTCAGTTCGAGCAGAGCCTGTCGCTGCGCTCGCGCGGAACCGTTCTCGCACCCGATGCGGCGACGATCTACACGTCGGCAGACATGATCCGCGCAGCGCAGCGCGCACTCGCGCAGCTGAACTACTTCCGCGGCGCGATTGATGGACAGCTCACGTATGCGACACAGCGCGCTCTGTTCGAGTATCAGAGCGACAAGGGACTCACGCCGACCGGCAATCTCGACTGGCGTACGGCGCAAGCGCTGGGCCTCTCAGTCGCGACAGGCACATCGGGCAGTACCTCGTTATCCATCGAGGAAGCGTCGTTGCTAAGACGTAATGCCCAATCCCTCGTCGGCAGGGAACGCCAGGAGCTTTCGATAACCGGAGTCGGCCGTCTCGATTCGCGGCGGGCATACACCGAGGCCGATGTAGAGCTCTGGTTCGCCCTCTCGGCATTCGCCGACAATGCATCGCTCTACGAGCAGATCGTACGAAGTGCGCCCAGCTCCGCCGCATCCGGGATCGCCGGACGGTCACTGATCGCTGCAGCGCGGCGGGTGGATGCCGCGATACAGCAGGCACGAATATCGTCGGTTGTAAGGAACGCCTGGGCGTCGATGCGCGCGCAGCTCGCGGGGATAGACGCGAGCTACGGCGGATGATTCTTGAACGGCGGCACTACGGAACTTGGAACTACCCGCGCGCAGTCTCGAGCCCTATTGTCCGCGAAGCCCGGACTTCTTCGATGTCGCATGCGGCTTGGTGCCCCGATTTGGCACAACCGGCGCCGGCTCATGCTTGTGTGACGCGTCCTGGACGTTCGGAACGGGAGCGCGTTTCGTCGAGAAGTCGGGAATGGAGCGAGGTCCCTTTTTCTTCATAGTTCCTTCCCTGAATCGTTCATTTGTAAGATAGCCACAGCGGAGGACGAGCGTCACCCGGGATCCATCCCGATTCCCTCTGGACATCAGGTTTCCGGCCCACGGATTGCAGATCGGAACGCGATACGTCGGATCACTCCGGCTTTCCTCGAGGACAAATGCCCAGCATGACACGACTCGCTGCGGTTCCGTTACTCGCGCTCTTATCTGTTGCATGTAGCGACGGCTCGCGAACCGCCAGTGACACCGCATCGGTCGCACCTTCAGTCAGCGGAGATACATCAATGAGCACGGCTAAATCATCGCTCACACTCACCTCGTCCGCGTTCGCCCCGAACGACGCGATTCCCACGCGCTACACCTGCGAAGGCGACGACATCTCGCCACCACTCGAGTGGAGCGGCGCTCCGGCCGGAACGAAGAGCTTCGCGCTGATAATGGACGATCCCGATGCACCGGATCCCGCCAAGCCGCAGCGTGTCTACGTGCATTGGGTCGTATACAACCTCCTGCCCGACGCCACCGGCCTGACCGAAAACGCATCGAAATCGGCTTTGCCCGTCGGAGCCGCGCAGGGAAACAACGACTGGAAGAAGCCACAGTACGGCGGTCCATGCCCTCCCATCGGCAGGCACCGCTATTTCTTCAAGCTCTACGCACTTGATACCACCCTGACCGACTTGTCTGCACCGACCAAGGCCGACCTCGAGAGCGCAATGCAGCGACACATTCTCGCTCAGGCGGAGCTGATCGGCACGTACCAGAAGACGAAGTAACCGCAGTCATTGGCAGCCGTCCCTCCACCTCCGCTTAGTCCGGCCGCGGTCCCCGCACCTCACACGGCGTCCGACTCACAGCGCTCGGCCATCGAAGCCGAGCCCGGACCGCTGCTTGTTCTCGCGGGACCTGGGGCGGGTAAGACTTTCTGCCTGATCGAGCGGATCCGGTTCCTCGTCGAGGAGCGCGGATTCGATCCGGCTCGAATCTGCGCCTTCACATTCACCAACAAAGCGGCTGGCGAGATCTCATCGCGCCTCGAGCGATTCCTCGGCGACCACGCGCAGCGCATAAAGCGCGGAACGATTCACGCCCTTTGCGCCGAGCTCCTTCGCGAGTTCGTCACCGACGCAGGGCTCCAGCCCGGGTTCGGAATCGCCGACGAAGCGTACCAGTTGCTCGTCCTCCGCCGTGTCGAAGGATACCGGAAGTGGCATCGGACCACTCTCACCCGCTTCGCCGCCCATCGCTTCCGCTCCGACTCGCTTCGCGCCAACGATCGCGCGGTGTACGACGCCTACCGGGACTTCCTGGAGCGCCGCAACCTCGTTGACTTCGACATGCTCGTGCTCAAGACCGCCGAGCTGCTGCACAACGACGCCATCGCCGAAACGGTCCGCAGCCGCTGGGATTGCATCCTCGTGGACGAGTTCCAGGACCTCAACACCGTCCAGTACTCGATCATCCGCGCGCTCGGCACAGGACACAGGAATGTCTTCGCCGTTGGCGACGACGAGCAATCCATCTACTCGTGGGCCGGCGCCGATCCGCGAGTGTTCGTCAGCTTCGTGAACGACTTCGGCGTGTCCACCAAGGCGCAGCTCGGCGAGAATCGTCGGTGTCCGAGAGAGGTGGTCTCCCTCGCGCGGCGACTTCTCACCGCCAACACTCCGATCTTCACCGATCGCCGCCACGCCGAAGCCGACCACGACTCGGCGCATCCGGTGACCGCGCTCAGCTTCACCACGGGTGATGAAGAGATCGCCTGGATCATTGACGACATCAGGCGCGATCGCGACGAGCACGGTCTCGAATGGGGTGACTTCGCTCTGCTCTATCGCACGCACGAGATCGGGTACGCGACCGAAGCAGGCTTTCTCACCGCCGGTGTACCCTGCCGGATGGCGCAGGGTCGCGCGCTCGCCGACGATCCCGTCGTCGCATACGTGATTGGCGCGCTTCGTGTGATCGCTGATCCGAACGATCCGATTCATCAGGAGAATTTTCTCCAGGTAGTTCTTCCCAGGCCGCTCTTCGACGACGCCCGCGCGAAGGCCGAAGAGAGCAAGCAGATGCTTCTTCCTTACCTCGAGGAAATGGCGCGGGGCATGGCGAAGGAGCACGGTGACCGTCGCAAGATCTGGCGCGGCTTCTACGCACTGAAGAACCTCGCCGCGCTTGGATTGCGTCACGACCACATCAGCGCCCTCGTGGACGAGCTGCTTTCTCAACGCGTTGGCGAGTATCGCACCGTGCTCGAGGAGAATCACGACGATCTTTCCGACCCCGCCGAGAACGACGACGTACAGCGGCTCGCCGCGCGGTTGTCGGAGGCGCTCGAGCTTGGTCACACCATCTGGATCCCGCGCCTGGGCGGCATCGAGATCGCTCTCAAGGGCATACTCGGCGGGCTAGGATTGAACCGCGTCCAGCTTGGCGGGCTTCCGCCGGAGAATGCGGTTTCCATCAGTCATTCCGATTGTCCTTCGCTCGGCATCGGACTCGGCCTCTTCAAGGCCGCGCAGCTCGTGCGAAGCGCGACGTTCTCCAATCATTTTCGCGATTTCACCGCAGTGGACACCGAGACCACCGACAAGGACGTGGACAGCGCCGAGGTCGTCGAGATCGCCGCCGTACGCGTACGTGATGGGCGGATCACCGGAGAGTTCCATTCGCTGGTGAAGCCGCGCGTGCCCATCGCCGCCGGTGCGCAGAACGTTCATGGCATCTCCGGGCACGACGTCGCCGAAGCGCCGTATTTCGAGGATGTGTGGCCGGAGTTCCGCGAGTTCTGTGGCCAGGACGTCGTCGTCGCGCACAACGGGTATCAGTTCGACTTCCCGATTCTGCGCCGGATGGCAGGCGCGCTGCACGACGCCGAGCTTTGCACTTACGACACCCTCGTGCTCGCACGGGAGCTCCACTCATCGAGCAGAAAGCTCGAGGATCTCGCCCGCGTTTATGGCATTGACTCGGGCCAGTCGCACCGCGCGCTCGACGACACCAGGACGCTCGCGCTCGTTTTCCTCGCGCTCGGCGACACCAAGGTGGCGCGTGCGCGAAAGACCGCGCTCGACAACCTGCTCGACTATGTCGGCGTCGCTCTCGCATTGAGCGACGACGAGAAGTTATGCGACGAAGCAAAGCGTGTCCGGGAGTTCGCCCGCATATTCGCGCTCGGCCGCTACAGTAATTGTCTCGACGTGTATCGCGCCGAGCGCGAGCAGAGCGGTGACGAGTCCATTCCCACCACCGAAGACCTGATCGAGCTGCTCGGCGGCGCTGACCGGATGTTGCGGCTGCGCACCGAGAAGACCGCCGAGCAGCGCTATCCCGGCGCAATGCTGCGCCTGCGTCCTCTGCTCGACATGTGCGACGGTAAGCCGCTACGGGAAGCGATCGGCGCTTTTCTCGACCGCGTCGTCCTGTCAAAGATGGATGGCGCCGAGCCCGAGTCGTCGCGCGTCAATCTGCTGACGCTGCATTCGACCAAGGGGCTCGAGTTCTCCCGCGTATATATAGTAGGCGCCGAAGACAGCCAGCTTCCTGGTGGAAAAGAGCCGAGCAAGCGCGATGTCGAGGAAGCGCGGCGGCTGCTCTATGTCGGGATGACGCGCACCAAGGACCGGCTTGTGCTCACCCGCGTGGACGAGAGAAACGGCAAGCCGACCGGCGGCCACCAGTTCCTCGACGAGATGGAGCTCGCGCCCACACGCGCGTGACTGTGCGGCGTTCGGCAGATGAAGCTCGCCAACGCATCCTGCCGATATCGGGAAAGTCGACCGTTCTCTCCGGTTGAGCTAAGTGCGCGACTTTGCCGTTCAATCCGATAAGTGTTACTTTTGTGTAACTAACTTCTGCCTCAGGAGGCACCGTGATAATGACCAGCAGGACCCGGATGCAGGGCGGGTCCATCGTTACCTCCATACCCAATGAGGTGGCTCGCCGGCTGGGTGCCGCGCCGGGTGATCCTCTCTACTGGATCGAAGATGCCGCCGGCCGCTTCTTCGTGACGACTCTCGATCCCGAGACTCTCGAGGCGTTGAAGGTGCACGAGGAGGTCGTCGCTCAATATCGTGAGGTATTTCGGGCTCTGGCTGAGTGAAGGATCCTCGATGGATAACTGCTGAAGAGCTCCATCTGATGCACGTGCGTCAGGTGGAGCTTTTTGGCGGATCGCACGGAATCATCGACGAGAATATCGTGGGCTCTGCCTTGCACAAGCCACAGCAACTCAACAGCTACAAGCCAGACTCCGATCTCGCTGCACTCGCTGCGGCATATCTATGCGGCTTCGCTCAGAAGCAGGGATTCGTCGATGGCAATAAGCGGATCGCGCTTGCTGCGACCCTCACTTTCTTTCGATTGAATGGGCACGAGCTGAACGTTCCCAAGGCTGAGTTTCTGGCCTTTGTTCTGGCAATCGCGCGAAACGAGCTGAACCAGCCCGTGGTCACGACGTGGCTGCGGGAACGGATTACTGCAACGTGACCTGCGGATATCGGCTCCGCCGCGTCCTACGCGCCTAGTCGGTGCCTCAGCTCTGACGCTGCCTGAGCACTCACAGCCAGAAGGAACATATCGAGAGAAATAGTTCCAATCCCGTCGGCTGCATCCACGGCTTTCCGGGTTACAATCTCCGGAGCAACCAGGTAACACCTTCCCCGGAATCGGGGATGTTGTTCGATGAATCGAGTCAGCCCGCTTCGACTGTGTCCCGCGGACGATCCGATCTCGAAAGCAAGCGGGAATTCCGGATGATCGTAGATGAGGTCCACTTCATCGTTCTGATGCCGCCAATGGTAAAGCCGGACTTGGGAATGCTGCCCGAGAGCGTGCAGATGACTTGCCGCGAGGTTCTCCATCAACGCTCCCATTTCGACCGCGTTGCTCAATGGCGCTATCCCGCGCTGCAATGCCGCGTTTCGCACTGCCCCGTCCACGAAATAAAGCTTCTTGCCTCGGCGCTGACGTGCCGCTTCAGCCCCGGAGTAGTTCGGCAAAGTGAACACAAGGAATGCGCGCTCAAGATAGGCGAGATATCGATCGAATGTCGGCACGGACATGTTCGCCAGCGACCGGCAGATTCCGGCCGCAGACAGGATTCCGCCCATCTGCCCGGCGAGCGTGTAGAGAAGCCTTTCCATCAGCATTGGATTCTCGATCCCGAATGCCTGCGGAATGTCCTTGTAGATCGCCCTCTCGACAGCATCCGACCGCAGCGTACGTTGTGAATCGAGGAGCAGTGACGCCTCGTCCTCGTTCGATATCTTCGCCGCAATCAAGAGCTCAGGGAATCCTCCTGTCAGCAGAAATCGTCGCCGCAACTCAGCGAGATCCGCGATGATCGGCCGTTGCTCGGCGATGGTGTCGATTGTCTCGCTGAGGCTGGAGCCTGCTTGTATGTTGCCGGGTCGATCGAACAGCTCGAGGTATTCGCCGAACAGGTACGGAGCGAGATACTGCTCCTCCCATCGGCCAACTCCACTTTCAGTTCGTATCTGCCTGAGAGCTGCGGTGGAGCTGGATGACCCCGCAACCGTCAAGGGCCACGTCTCATCGTAAAATGTCTTGAGCCAGAGATCCCAGTCCTTCGCATAGGTCAACTCGTCCAGAAAAAGGAAGACAGGCTGCTCCATCGAGGCCTTGCTGTTGCGCAGAATCAATCTGACCAACTCGCCAAGGTCGAGATTCATCAGCAGCGGATGATCGAGCCTCAACCACCATATGCGATTTGCCGAGACACCCGCTTTTATCAAGCGGCTTGCTGTCTGATAGAGTGATGTCGTCTTGCCAACTCTTCGTGGACCGAGGATCAGCTCGAAACGGCGTGGACTGTTCTCAAGAAGCCGCTGCCATAGATGCCGGGCGAGAGGGCGTTCGACCGGCAGCGCCCATGCCGGCGGGACGACATTATTCAAGTGCCAGGGATTTTGCTCGGCAAAGACTTGGCTGTAATCGCTCACAGCAGGGCTCCAAACGGGGCCTTTAGGATTAGGCATATTGAAAAGCTCTCAAAGATGCCTAATTTGTCAATAGGCATCATATAAAGATGCCTATTTAGAAATTAGACCTCATCCAGCCAACGCAAAATGCCTAAGGATCTGGCATACGTTGGCGTCCCATGAGCATTAGGCAACACCGGAACACAGCTTGAGGTGAGGCGTTTCTGGGCAACCAGCGAGCACATCCTCAACCCCGAGGACAGCACACTCGCGTTCATGCAGGACGTGCTCGGCCAAGTTCTCACGCTTTTTCCGGGCAGGTTCATTCACGTCGGCGGCGACGAGGCCCTCAAGACGGAATGGAAGGCGAGCCCCCGCGCTCGCGGAGGCAGTATGGACGCCGAAGACCGCCAGGGATTTCGGCGACTTCTCAGCGCGTCTCGCGACTCATCTGCGGCGACTCGATGTTCTCGACGTGAACTACAGGCCGCTCAAGCCGTAACTCACTTGACGTCACAACGTCATAACGTCATATTCCAGTCATGTCCAACACCAAACGTGCTACCGTCTACTTCGAGGAGCCGTTACACAAGGCTCTTCGGCTCAAGGCTGCTGAGACTGACGCAAGTATTTCCGATCTTGTGAACTCCGCGGTCCGTCGGTCACTGTCCGAGGATGCGGATGATCTGAGCGCATTCCGTGAGCGTGCCAGCGAGCCGCGGCTTTCCTTTGAGGACGTGGTAAGAGACATGAAGGTTCGTGGCAAGCTATAAGCTCCTCATTACGCGAAGTGCATCGAAAGAGCTCGAGGCAGTGCCCACCAAAGACCGCGGCCGCATCGTTGCGAAGATTCGTGGGTTGCAGGACGATCCTCGTCCGCCAGGAGTCGAAAAGCTCAGCGGCGATGAGAAGTACCGTTTGAGGCAGGGTGATTTCCGGATTTTGTACGAGATCCAGGACCGCCAGCTCATTGTCACGATAGTCAGGATCGGGAACCGGCGAGACGTTTACCGCCGGTGAGCACACCAACCACGTGAAATTCGTGGTCCACATGCCCTTCACTTTCGAGCACAGGGATAGACAATAAACCTAATTATGGCTATTCTGTAATTAGGTTTAGCGAATAAACCTAACTGTGGCGCGATGTTAGTTAGGGATAATGGAACCCCGGAGAGTCAGTGCCCGGACAACGAGTAAGCGTGACATGGCAATACAATAGCGCCACTAATGCGCCAGCAAAGTACCGTAAAGCGTGTAAGTATGACGTATTCATCCCGGATTTTCTTGCTTCGAGCGACATCCAACTCGAGGCCAAAACCATGGGAATGGTTTCCGAGGCCGAGAACGCCATTCGCACCCTGAATGATGTAGCCCGACCCGGACTAAGGCCTCTGGCTCGATTGCTCCTTCGGACGGAGTCCATCGCGTCCTCCAAAGTCGAAGGACTGCAGCTGGGTGTCCGCGAGCTGGCTCGAGCAGAAGCCCGGAAGGAATCCGGTGGCAAGCCTGGCCCGACAGCTCTCGAAATCCTTTCCAACATAGACGCCATGCAGTTGGCAATCGAGGAGGCTGCGACCGTCAAGCGGTTTTCCGTGAAGGAGATCGAGGCAGTACACCGCCGGCTAATGGAGAATGCTCCGAACGCACACGTCGCCGGGCAGATTCGCACGCAACAAAACTGGATAGGTGGAAACGATCACAATCCCTGCGGAGCCGACTACGTCCCGCCTCCGCCCGAGCATGTTGCGCCTCTACTTGCTGACCTGTGCGACGCGGTAAACGACGATGTGCTTCCTCCGCTCGTTCAAGCCGCGCTGGTGCATGCGCAGTTCGAGACAATACATCCATTCGATGACGGCAATGGTCGCACGGGCCGGGCGCTGATCCAGATAGTCCTGCGACGGCGAGAGATCGCTTCAGCTTACGTACCACCAATAAGCGTCATACTGGCGAAGTCGAAAGCCCGCTACATTCGCGGCCTGACTCAATTTCGGGAAGAAGGTGGAGCGGCTCCATGGATCGAGCAGTTCGCCGATGCGACGGCCAGCGCAGCTAATCTCGCGAGAACTTATCTGACCGCCGTTCAGGAACTGACGACACAGTGGCGCCACAAGCTGTCAGCATCGGTAGCTCCGAGATCGGATTCAGTCGCATGGACCCTGATCGACATCCTTCCCGCACACCCAATGATCACCGGTCCGGTAGCAATGGCCGCGACCGAAGGTTCGAGACCTTCAGTCTACAAGGCGCTTCAAGACTTACAAACAGCCGGAGTTCTCATCCCGCTTTCGGAAGGAAGGAGAAATCAATCCTGGGAAGCTGCGGGCCTGCTGGATCTTCTTGCGCAACTCGAAGCAGGAGAACTTCCGGCCTGATCAGGATCGAAGCGGGCGTCCTGCTTCGAAAGCTTCAGCGAGGCAAGAACCTCTCACTTCCGTATTCGCGCCCGATTCCGTCGGTCGGACGTGGCTGCCACGAACTGAGAATTCGCGATGAGGACGCGAACTGGCCGCCTTGGTTGAAATGAAACTTTTGCTCAGCGACGCAGTGCGCAAATCACGCAGGCGGCGCGGCATTACCCAGGTAGATCTGGCTAAACGTCTGGACTCGAGTCAGTCGCGAGTCGCAAAACTGGGGCTGGCGCCAATGCGGCTGGATCAATTGCCCGCACTAACGGGCAAATTCCCGCGGTACGTTGCGGATATGGCGGTCAACGGACGCGTGGTGGACGGAGGGCGCGGCTGTCGCCGAGGTAACGAGGCGAAGAAATCTTCGTCCCCGCGAAGCAGGCAACTGAATGATTGTTCCGGCGAGCTTTGGGTGTTAGTTATTATACGTCAGTGGCGTAGTGATACACGGTGCGATTCATCGAAACGCCTGTGTTCACTAACGCGCTGCGGCGTCACCTGGAAGATGACGCGTACAGGGCATTGCAGCTCGCCCTCGTCCTGCGACCTGAGCAGGGACCCATAATTCCGGGCGGTGCCGGTGTCCGGAAGATGCGATGGGCTACCCGAGGTGGAGGGAAGCGAGGCGGTCTTCGCGTGATTTACTACTGGTCGGCCAATGATGAGACCTTTTATATGCTTTACGTTTACAGGAAGAATCAGCAGGGAGATCTCAATGCCACGCAGATTCGAGCACTGTCACGCTTTGTCCGTGGGGAATTGAAGTGAAAGCTGACGCCTTCGGCGAGCTGCTCGAGAGTGTGCGCCAAGCGGGAAGCATCCGTCGCGGAACACTCAAGCCAGCTCGGGTGACGAAATTCAAGCCTGCGGACGTCAAAGCCCTCCGCTCCAGCCTGGGCCAGTCTCAAGTGGAGTTCGCATTGATGATAGGGGTGAGCGTTGGGACGCTTCGCAACTGGGAGCAGGGGCGTCGCAGGCCCGAAGGGCCCGCCCTCGCTCTCCTTCGAGTGGCTACCACGAATCCGCGACTGGTGGCGAAAGCGCTGCGCGGCAATTGCCAGAGCTTCTTCAGCAACCGGATCGTAGGGAGTCAGAAGAATGCCGCGATCTGTCTCGATCGCGAGGATGCGGTCTCCTGAGGTGACGTGCAGTCGGTCTCCATGTCTTTCGGCAGCGTGGCGGAAACCGAAACCCCAGCCTATCCGAGACACGACCAAGGATTTCGAAGGCCTCCGGCCCGTCCGAGCGCCTGCCGAATGGAAAATATGGCCGGCCTTCTCCGGCTTAAGGGCTACAGTTCGTCCCCCTCGATCGGAGGCCGGCCCTGCGATCGCACCTTCGTCAGAACGCGCTGGAATTTCTGTCGGTCTCCGCGAGAGGCGCGGTCGTTCAGGTAATCGCTCGTCATCAGCGCTGACATCTTCTCTGCGAGTGCTGTCGAGATCAGCTGATTGATCGAAATGTCTTCCTGCTTTGCAAGCTCCCGCGCCTGTTTGTGGAGCGACTCCGGCAGCCTCAGACTGATTGTACTCATCGTGTTGTCTCCTTCCCTTTACTGCGCAGAATCCCCAGGAATTCCCGGGGAGAGACAATGCAGACTCCGAACTGCTCGGAACCGGCAAAGTCCCGGATATTGTGTGTCACCAGATAATCGGCATTCGACTCAACTGCGAGCTCAAGAACCAGATCGTCGTTGGGATCCCGCAACACCGGCCGCCACAAATAGTAGATCAGACGGTGGTGTGCAACGCTACAGACGTAGTCGAGGAAATCGTCAATATCCTTGAATGTCAGCCCGATCTCGCGGGCCTGTCTCTTTGTGACGGCTTCGTATTCAAGAACAAGCGGTACCGAAATATTGAGCTCGAAGTTCCTCCCTATCCCCTCAAGAACGGCAAACGATGCACCGGTTGCAGATCGTAGCCCTGCAATCAGAACGCTCGTGTCGAGGACGACCGAATACATTATATGGTATCATATACGATACCAATATGCATCGCAACCGCTGAAACCCAGGCTTTATCGCCCTCCAAGGCTGCCCAGCCGCCTCACGATCTCCTCCCGCAGCGACTGCGGCTCGAGCACCTCGGCCTCCGGCCCGTATTGCAGAACGTGCCTCACCCCCCACTCGGCGTCGGCGAGCGGATGCTCGATGGTGAGCGACCCGTCGGGAGCCAGCTCCCTCCCCTCGCGCTCGGCAATCCACCGCGCGACTCGGCGCGAGTAGCGCACCGTCATCCCGCCCGACGGCGTGTCCGCCTGAAGCCCGCGCCCTTCGCGCAGCGCTTCGCGAATCGAGAAGTTGGCCGGGATCTCATACCGATCGGTAAGCAGCGTCGCGTCCTCGATGCGGTCAGCGCGAAATACCCGCAGGCCCTCGCTCGCCTCGCAGTACGCGACGACATACCACATCCCGCTCGCCGCCACCATTCCATACGGGCGAATGACGCGACCCTTCGCCTCGGTGGCCGCCGAGCTTCGATAGGCAATCCGTATCTTGCGATGATTCCTGAGAGCGCGCCGCACCTCATCCAGGAAAGGCAACGCATCAGTCGGCGCCAGCTCGGCCACGCGCATCTCCTGAACGTCGTCGGCCTGGGGAAGATGGGCGATCAGCTTGCGGAGACGTTGCCGGGCGGAGTCTATCACCGGCCGGTCGTCGGGTGGGCGTTCCTGTTCGAGGACCGTGAGGCCCAGCTCGAGCGCCCTGAGCTCCGGCACCGTGAGACCCATCGGGCGAAGAAACTGATCCGACCTCGCCGAGATTTTCGTGGAGCCGATGAAGATCTCCATGCCCTCGACGAATCCGCCCGGCAGGCCGTACCGCTCGCCAATCGCCCTCAGGTCGGAGAGGAGAGTGTCCCGCTCGATGCCGAGCTTTCGGGCGACGCCGGTAATCTCGTGCTCCTCACCGTCGGCAATTTCCGGGATGATCCGGAGGATGCGGCTGAGCTGCTCGGCGGCTGATCCAGTCATTTGCCGCTAGCGTAGATGTCGCGCGTCTCGCGGGCCTGGCGCTCGAACTCGTTTACCAATGCGGACGGCGCGACGGGCACCGCCTCGCCGCCGAAGGAGAGCAGCCATCGCGCAAAGGCGTCAATTCTGCGAACCGTGAACTTTCGGCGATCGGCCGCGCCTTCCACCGCGCCACCGAGCTGCGACGCAGCTCGTGCTTTCGGACTCAATCCAGACGCCGCTCTCGATTTAACTACGAACAGAGTAGAGAGGCGAGTTTTACGCCGTTCACCTGCCAAAAATGCGTTTTGAAAGGCATAGGCCCCCATTCAAGAAGGTCTATTAGGATTGCGCAAAGCCCTTAGTAAGAAGAGTCCGCCCGCTCACGATTCAATGGTCGATCGCAATCAATTCGGCCAGTTCTTTGGTTCAAGAAACCGGCACCATGCAAGGTTTTGGGTGCGGACTCCTTTGTGTGTGAGCCGGAGACAAGTCGAACCCGGCACCCGTAAACCCGCAACTTTACTTCACAGATTCCCATGATTTGCCCGCCAGGTCATTGCCGGCGATAATGAGCGTCCAGTGGGCTGCAACCGAGCAACGCGACAACACTATATCGGCCGCGGCGAAACAGTATTTCACGAAACAGAACGATTATGGCACTCTAAAGGATGCCGCGAAATTTGTAGCTCGCGGCTGACGCTCCGCCAACGTATCATTCATTCAATGACGAATCCCGCCGTGAAAGTAAGATTCGAGGCGACTGTCGCCGATAAATTCCAGGCCCAAAAAGAAGCTCTTGCGAAGAATCCTCAGATTCTCCAAACGAAGCATCGAATCTATTTGGGCGATGCTCGAGAAATGAAGGAATTGTCCGCCCCAGAGTCAATCCATCTCGCGGTATGTTCACCGCCCTACTGGACCCTTAAGGAGTATGACGGCGGAGCAGGTGAACTTCAACTGGGTCACGTGGAAGACTATGAGACCTTCCACGATGAGCTAGTTAAAGTTTGGAGGCGGTGTTACGACCTCCTTGTGCCTGGCGGCAGACTATGCGTCGTGGTCGGAGACGTGTGTCTCGCTCGCCGACAGGCTGGACGTCATTTGGTCATGCCACTGCATGCGGACATTGCTATTAGGTGTCGCCGAATCGGATTCGATTACTTGACGCCGATTCTTTGGTACAAAATCGCAAACGCCGCAACGGAGGTAGAGGGGAATGGTTCCCCTTTCTTGGGCAAGCCCTACGAGCCTAACGCAATAGTCAAGAACGATATCGAATACATTCTGCTGTTGAGAAAGCCAGGCGCCTATAGAAGGCCGACTTCGGAACAGCGCACCTTAAGTATGATCGACAAGACAAGTCATTCAAAATGGTTCAGATCATTTTGGTCTGACATTCCCGGCGCAAGTCGTTTTCTTGGGCACCCTGCGCCCTATCCTACCGAATTGGCATATCGCCTTATCAAGATGTTCTCCTTCGTCGGTGACACGGTCCTTGATCCATTCCTGGGCACTGGTACGACGACTGAAGCGGCAATGTCGGCAAACCGCTCAAGTATTGGCTACGAGATCGAAGAACATTATTTCGACATGGTCAGGGACCGCTTTCGCCAGATAGAGACCGGCACGGAAGTAGACTTTATTCGCTAGAACACGACGGACTCTTCAAGTTCAAAGGCGGACCCTCGACGGGCCGCCTTTTTTGTGTTCCTGCTGGCGATCTTGACCACGGATCACTTTATTGGTGGTCAGCTCCGACTAACCTATCCCGAAGAATCGGTTGACCAATAGCCTCCTTGACGCCTTCGCGGCCGCATTCCTAGGCCAGCCCTACATTCACCGACGGGCCTATACGGGCGACGTTATCGCGTCCCACTTGTATGAAGATCTCCTGGAACTAGGTCGCAGTCCTAAACTCGTGCAGCGAGTCGAATCAGCGGTTGTCGCTGTCAATAACCTCAATCGAGTTCGAGGTCGTGAAGGTAGACGGGGCGACGGCACTTTGGGGGTCGTGCCCCCCAGCGGCGTTACGCGTTCTGAGACTGGCTTTCTAGTACGCCGTGGCCCTGTTGCGAACCTCGAGATCGGTGCGGAAGTAAAGATCATGGCGACGAAGATGACAGCGCAAATTGACAGAGTTATGTCCGACCTCCGCCATCAAGCCGAAACATTTCAACGCCAGAGCGATCGAGCAATAAGAGTAGGAATCGTTGGAGTAAACTTCGCGGATGTGTATACGGGCTACGAGGGCGCTCGGCAGCATATCGCTAAGAGTCCCCCAAGTCGCGAGGCGCCCGATATTGTGCGGCGACTTGGTCAATTTGTTCGACCCCATTTCGATGAGCTGTTGATTCTCCGGTTTAAGGCTACGAATCGAGAACCCTTCGCCTTCCAATGGGTGGACGAACATGGAACACTGCTCGATTACGGAAGCGCCCTCGTGCGAATCTCTGATGAATATGAACGGCGCTTTTAGGCAGACTTAGATCCGGTATATATGTCTATCATCCCCGTTACCAAAACCGAATCTTTGAGTAATCTGATCACGATGCTTGAAGCTGGGACCATTAAGGTCAATCCCAGGTATCAGCGCAGTGGGGATATCTGGCCAGCGCGGGCGAAGTCTTTCCTCGTTGAAACAGTCCTACTCGGTATGCCGATACCAAGGGTGTTGCTGCATCAAATAGCAGACGCAGAACCTCCTCATACAAGTGACATAATCGACGGCCAACAGCGCTGCACGATTTTGAGAGATTTCCGCAATGGCGCATTTTCGTTGACTGCAGATGTGGATACTGACAACCTACGCGGTAAGAAATACAACGATCTCCCTCCAAGACGAAAAGGCCAGTTTAACGCGTATGTTGTCCCGCTCGACGTGTACTCAAACGCGACGCCGGGTGATATTCGCGAAGTGTTTCGACGTCTGAACTACTACACCGCTCCGCTAAACGCCGCAGAGCAGCGGCACGCGCAATTTTACGGAGAGCTCAGTCGGTTTGCTGAAGAGCAAGCCGAAACATGGGAAGACGTCTTCAGAACTTTGCGAGTTTTTACCAAACGCCAAAGGACTCGCAAAGCTGATCAGCAACTTCTGGCAGAGGTAGTCGACGCAATGATTTATCGGATATCGACGCCAACTGCAAAAACTCTCCGTGAAACGTATCGAAAACACGATCGCCAGTTTTCGAGTGCCGCAGATTTCCGTCGTCGGTTCGACGCAGCCAAGGCGGTGATCTCTCAGTGGACTTTCTTGCGCGAGATGGTGCTCCGAAAACATTATCATATGTTCGCCATTATCCTTGGCGTCATGCATTCCCAAAGAGCCCTCGCTGCGCTCACACCTGATCTTGGGCCTATGTTCCCGCTATATGACGTCGCTGCTATTGAACGACGTCTCACAAAGTTGGATGTCGCATTGCGGCGCAAAGAAACGCGTGGTCGATACGCGGGATTTGTTCGAGCGTCCAGTGAGAAAACCAACGTGCGGCCGAACCGCCTCGTTCGGTGTCGATCCTTCTACACTGCTTTAACCGGACATCCTTAGATAGCCGGCGACCGAGCGAAGCCATGAAGATTGTTGTATTTACCGGTGCGGGGGCCGGGAGAGCTGATGGCATTCCTCTGCAGACAGAACTCTTTGAGCAGTTCTTCTCCCGAGTCCCAGCAAATGCCCGCCGCGCTCAGCTGGTCACGACTGTCGCTGATTTCTTTAGTCGGGCCTTTGAGATAGACGCGCGCACTGCGCGGGGCCACACGCTTCCCACATTTGAAGAGGCCCTCGGAATTCTGGACCTCGCAATCGCTAGAGAAGAAACAATCCTGAGCATTGGGGATGGCGCAACTGGCATTTCTGCCCTGCGATCTGCCCGCCGGGAGCTAATACTCTCTCTCGCTGCAACAATCGGCCACGAGCCATCCATAGGTGGAACGGTGCACGCTCAACTTGTGAAAGCCCTTCGCACTAACGGCCTATTGGATGACATTACTTTTGTTACGGCTAACTATGACACTCTAATTGATGAGGCGATAGATGCCGAAGCGGTGGAAGCCGACCGCGGTACCGGCACGCTAATCGACTACGGCATCAACGAGCTTGCCGGTGGCGACCAAGACCCGCATAGAGATATGCGCTCGTTTCCGTGCTTCAAGATACATGGCTCGCTGAATTGGCTGTACTGCCCAGCCTGTGACCTGCTGGATATTACCTTCGCGTCGAATGGAGCTATCCGACTGGTCGACGAGCCGGATGGCGCACGCTGCTATGAATGCGAGACCCTGCGGACTCCCATCATTGTGCCACCCTCTTACTACAAGAACATGTCAAACGTATATCTCGGGGTAGTTTGGACAAAGGCGTACCAAGCTATTCGGCAGGCTGACCAGATAGTGTTCTGCGGTTACTCCTTTCCGGATGCTGACATGCACGTAAGGTACCTAGTAAAGCGAGCTCAGCTAAATCGAGACGCGCAGAGCCACCCGTTGCAGATCTTGCTCGTAAATCACTATCCATCCAAAAACACCGGCGTTGCGGTTTCAGAACGCGAGAGATTCACCCGTTTCTTGGGGCAGAACGTGGTTGATACCGGTAAGTCATTCGAAGATTTTGCGAGGGCTCCTCGGGAAGTGCTAAGCCTATGAGCCAGAACGCCCTCGTTCGCCATAGAGTATGACTTCTCCACCAAAGCTCTAGGAGCCGTCGAAGGCCGACGGACTGTGAGTCATATACACTAGTGATCCGACATTTTTTCGTGTCTATTGCGGTGGCGATCTTCTACGTCGCGAGGCGTGGACGTGCAACAAACTGCGTAGGTTCGAGCAAGCATCGGTCCTGGATTGATCCATCGAGTGAGTAAAACCGAGGGTCGTCTCGAAACTTGAAAAGCCTGCATAGGTGGTATCGAAGCCCCCGATAATTAGAGACGGCAACTTCGTTTCGGGAAACCAAGAACGGAGTCTGTTTCCCATAGGCTGTCGTCTTGACCTCTATAAACCTGTCAGTTCCGTCCGGCTCAAACGAGCGAATGTCGAAGCCCGCCCCATCACCTTCCGTCACTGCTATGTGTTCGATTCTGTCAGCGAGTGATTCCTTACCTAACTGCTGGAGCCTTTCACGCTCAAAGCGCACGATGAACTCCTCTCCCGCGCGTCCGAGAGAGCCATTGTTCGCCTCTACCTCAAGATAGTTGATCCTAGTGCGCGTCTGTCCGGGAATTATGAATCGCTCTTTGAGTGCGGGATATTTCAACTGAGCTGGCTCCGGTGGATCCTCGAGTCTGCTGAGAATTCGGTCAATTTGGGGGGTCGTTCCCGGAGCGCGCACCGCTTGTTCTGCCAGTGCCGCTAGTTCCCCATCAAACGAGAGTCGGTCCGACACAACCTCGGCTAACAGCCCTTGAAAATTTCCGAGAGGCTTGTATCCCGTAATCCACGGGTGCCCCAACCCGATTAGGATCGCGCTGATATTCTGATGCTTGCGCTCAATTGAGCCGTCAGACCGATCTGGCAGCATCGACGCCACAAGTCGCCGATGCTGAGTTTTGTTGTACTCGCGATGTTGCAGCTCCTCTTTGAGCATGGCGATATAGTCCGCGACAACCGCTTCTACCTCGAGGCGCGACCAGTTGCCAGGCAATCAGACCTCTGCTCGCGCGATGGTAGGAAGGCGTTGCGCGTGCTGTTCTAGTCCATATACAAGCTGCGGGTGAATGATCACTTCAATCTGTCCCAACCAGGCCCGAGCAACCTGGCTGCTCGCCCGCAACAGCCGCTCGAGATGGACCTGTTGAATCAGTAAGAAGAAAGCGACGTTAGCCGTCTGGAAGCAGACAACGGCTTCGCAATCCGTTCGCCTCTGAAATGCCTCTGACATTCGGGCGATGAACGCTTGCCTCTGTTCTCGCCGAAAATGCTGATAAACCAGAATGGATTTCCCTGATTTGTACTGCTCAGCAACTTCGTCCCAGAGTAGATATTTGCTCGACTGCTTGTGCCCAGGTCTGCAGGTCTCGATTTCGATTCCGTTGTCTGGGTCAAAGAACACCAACTCGGATTCTTTTAGAAGCTCATTGCTTGCCGACATCACGCGCGCCCGGCCATTCCGATCGTCTGGGACGATCTCATCGAAAAACACCGCGCCAGACAGAAGACCTTTGTCGACCACATGGCCTAACCTTCTTCCATCCGACACTGCGGTAGCAAGGCTATCGAAGAGTTCGGGATCGTGCGATCGCTAGCGTTTTGAGTCGCCCAGGTACGCAACGAACTTTCCGTCAGTGCGAGTGTCGTCCGGCGTGAGCATCCAACACACGCCCAATCGCAGACCGCTCGCTTGCTGAAGAATGCGAAGCAGGCCGTACTTCCGGTAATCGTTCACGTCTCCGAAGTACTGGTGCTTCATCCCTGATTAGCCTCAATGTCATTCATCTTCGGCTTCTCTCGCTCCTTGGCCCAAATCAGGGACATCGTCTTTCCTCTCGATGGTATCGGATAAGGGCTCCGCGCGCAAAGATTCTCCGGCGCTTTGTCAGATCCTGGCGTTATAATAGCCGATCCTTGCCGCCCCCGAATGAAGCTGCACCTTAGCCAGCCCCTCTACTCCGCCACCGACCTCCTCAACTTCCTCGGCTGCACGCACGCGACAGCCCTCGACCTCGAGGTAATGGGCCGCGTGCTCACGGCGCCGACGAGGCAGGACGACGCATACCTCGAAATACTCAAGGAAAAAGGCCTTGAGCACGAACGCCTGTATCTCAAGAAGCTGAAGGCCGAAGGGAGAGTGATCGTTGAGATCGAGCACGACCCTTTGATAGAAGCCATGGCCGAGCGTACGCGGCAGGCCATGCGCGACGGGGCGGACGTGATCTATCAGGGAGCGCTCACCGCACCCGGCTGGCACGGCTACTCCGACTTCCTTCTCAAGATCGACACGCCCTCCGACCTCGGCGACTACTCATACGAAGTGGCCGACACAAAGCTCGCACGCACCGCCAAACCCAAGCATGTCGTCCAGCTCTGCATTTACTCGGAGATGATCGCGCGCGACCAGGGCGTGCTTCCCAGCCACGCTCACGTAGTGCTCGGCGACAGGTCTCAAGTGACGCTCCGACTGCATGACTATCTCTACTACTGCAACCGCGCGCGCGATCGGTTCGACCTTTTCGTCTCAGGCAACGAGCGCGTCACGATAGCCGAGCGATGCCCGCAGTGCAGTCTCTGCCACTGGTCTGAGCGGTGCGACGCGGAATGGGACAGCACGGGAAACCTGCGACTCGTCGCAGCACTCAGCGGCGCACAAGCGAAAAAGCTTCGCGTCGCGAGCATCTCGGATATCGAGGCATTGGCTGACCTCAATGCGGCTGTCGCGATACCCAGAATCCAGGGCTCGACTCTCGATCGCCTCCGTTCGCAGGCACGTCTCCAGATAGTCAACCGAACTACCGGTGAAAATCGCGTCGAGGTCTTGCCGCCCCTGGACCGGCGCGGATTCGCGCGCCTTCCCGAGCCGAATGAACGCGATCTCTTTTTCGACATGGAAGGCGATCCGGTCTATTCACCCCAGGGCTCGCTCGAGTATCTCTTCGGTTTTCACTACGTGGATGGCGGTGAGAACCGGTACACGGCGTTCTGGACCCGCGATCGCGGCGCCGAAAGAAAAGCGTTTGAGGATGCGCTCGACTTCATCACCACGCGGATCGAGAAGTATCCGAACGCGTTTGTGTATCACTACGCGTCGTACGAGGCGACAGCCCTCAAGCGGCTCGCGCGTGAATACGGAGGCTCGAGCAGGCACGAAAGCGCGCTCAAGCGCCTCGCACAGGCGTACGGAACGTGCGAGAACGAGGTGGACGACCTGCTCCGGGACCGCAAGCTGGTTGACCTATATAAGGTAGTGCGCGAGGCAGTGATGACCTCGGAGCCGGCGTATTCGCTCAAGAATCTCGAGGTATTCTTTGCGGAAAAGCGAACGCAGGACATCACGAGCGGCGGCGACAGCATCGTCGCATTCGAGCGGTGGCTCAAGACCGGCGACGAGTCGCTGCTCGAGCAGATCGAGAGATACAACGAGTTCGATTGTCTCTCCACGCGCCTTTGCCGCGACTGGCTGATCTCGCTTCGCCCGGCCGAGACGAAATGGTTTGACCCGGAAGAAGAAAAAGCCGCCGAGGATGCCGAGCGCGAGGCGCTTCGCCGCGACGACGACGCGCGGATTCTTGGCGCTCGTGAAGCGCTTGTCGCGGGTATTGAGGGGCCTGAACGCGCCTGGCGCGAGCTTCTCGGCTACCTCCTCGAGCATCACCGGCGCGAGGCGCGGAGCGAGTGGTGGAAGTTCTTCGAGCGGCTCGACCCCGCATACGATCTCATTGCCGACGCAGACTGCATCGGCGGCCTTACAGTGGACACGACCCGCCCGCCGAGGACGGAGAAGAAGTCCATGGTCTGGCGGCTCACTTTTCCTGAGCAGGAGTTCAAGTTCGCCATCGGAGACGATCCCATCCGCTGTGATACGGGAAAGTCTGCGGGCACTATTCTCGATCTGAACGAAGATGAGAGATGGCTGGATCTAAAGGTTGGCCCCTCGAAACCTCCCTTCGGCCAGTCTACGTCGTTCATGCCGTCCGGTCCCATCAACGATGGCCCAATGCGCGCTGCGATCAGCCGTTACGCCGAGGCCGTAATCGCCGGGCGCGCGGACGAGCATTCGGCGGTCACGAGCATCCTGCGTAAAGACCGGCCACGGCTTGATGGCTCAATAATTCTGCGTGGTAAGGGCGACCTGCTGGAGGAGACCGTTGACGCGGTCGCGAGGATGAATCAAACGCACCTCGTGATTCAAGGCCCACCGGGGTGCGGAAAGACGTTCACGTCGGCTCACGCGATCGTATCCCTGCTCGAGAACAAAAAGCGGGTTGGAGTCATGTCGATGTCGCACAAGGCAATCAATCTTCTGTTGAAAAACATTGAAGACATTGCCCTTGAGCGCGGAGTCAGCTTCAGAGGAATAAAGCTGTCGAGCAAGGAAGAGCAGCGGCTCAACGGACAGATGATCGAGGAAACGAGCGACAACAAGCAAGTGAGCGCCGGTGGTTACGATCTGATCGGTGGAACTGCGTGGCTCTTCTCCCGGCCTGTGCTCGAGAAGACCCTCGACTATCTCTTCGTGGACGAAGCCGGCCAGGTCAGCCTGGCGAATATCGTGGCCACCGGGCTTTGCGCCGACAACATCGTCCTTGTCGGCGATCAGATGCAGCTTTCGCAGCCGAGCAAAGGCCAGCACCCTGGTGGCAGCGGCGTGTCGGGGCTGGACTATCTCATGGGCGACTGGGCCACGGTGCCACCGGATCGCGGAATCTTCCTCGAGCACACATGGCGAATGCATCCACGGTTGTGCCGCTTCGTATCGGACGCTTTCTATGATGAGAGACTCGAGTCCGCCGAGTGCACCATCGGTCAGATGCTCGAGCTGAACGGCGACTGTGACGGCGCGCTGGCTCCATCAGGCCTCAGGTTTGTCGCCGTTGAGCACCAGGACAACGCCCAGAAAAGTGTCGAGGAGGCCGCTCGGCTCAACCACGTCTACCGTACACTTCTGGGTCAGACCTGGGTAAATCAGAGAGGCGAGAGCCATCCGATCACGACCGAAGACATTCTTGTCGTAAGCCCGTACAACATGCAGGTGAACCTGCTGAAGCAGACATTGCCTAAGGGCGCCCGCGTGGGCACCGTGGACAAGTTCCAGGGCCAGGAAGCGGCCGCGGTTCTGGTATCGATGGCTTCATCGAGCGCCGACGACGCGCCGCGCGGGATTGATTTTCTGTTTTCCAGAAACCGGCTCAATGTTGCGCTCTCGCGGGCGCGGTGTCTGTCCGTGATCTTCTGCTCATCCGCCCTGCTCGATCTGGTATGTGCGGACCTCGAGCGAATGAGACTCGTCAACACAATGTGCTGGGCGAAGGAATACGCGGGATAGCCACACGGCAGCCATGAGGGTTCGGGCTCGTTCGATGTTTGCGGCGTTAACGGACTCAGTTAGCAGCTTGCAATGCTGCGTTACGCACCTGAAATTTCGGGCATGAGCAACGCTGCCTTCGATTTCCGCCGTCTTAGCGTGGCCGAGCGCCTCCAGCTTGTGGAGGACATCTGGGATAGCATTGCTGTCGAGACCCCAGACGCCGTTCCGCTCACCGACGCCCAGCGTGCCGAGCTCGACCGCCGCCTAGTTGAACATGGCCGAGATCCTGATTCGGCTGTGCCATGGGATGACGTCCGCTCCAGTCTTCAGGGACGACCAAAGCGCGGCGAATGACGCCGCGTTTTTTCTTTCGGCCTGAAGCGCGAGATGAGCTCCGGGCGGCTCAGGACTGGTACGAGGCCCGGTCGGAAGGGCTCGGGCTCGAATTCGCCAACGCAGTAGATGGCGTTCTCGCCGCAATCGCTCGCGCAGGCGCCGGTCCATTTCAGCGAAGACGGCATCCCCCGAAATCGAGCTCACCTCGCCGCTCTCCACCTACGAATACTCGCGTCATGTGCGGGTACGAGTGCGGGTCAAGCAAGGACGTGAACTTCAATCGACAGCGTAGTCCGTTAAGCAACTCTCTTCGACCGACGGGTCTGCAGACTGACTGATACTCCGAGGCGTGCCAACATCTCAACCAGCGAGTCGATGCTGAAAAGATCGATGCGCCCCCGGACGAGATCGCTGACGCGCGGCTGGGACACACCGAGCAATCGGGCCGCCCGCACCTGCGTAAGCTTCCGCTCCTTGAGAATCTGCGTCAGCTGAATCGTCAGGTCCGCCCGAATCAAAAGGTGCGCTGCCTCCTCGGGCGGGAAGCCGAGATCCTTGAACACATTACCGGACGATCGCCGAATTCGCGCGGTCATCGCTCTCACCCCTCCTTTCGTGCGCGCCGAAGCTCGAAGCCCAATTCTCGGCGTACAGCCGCAGGCATCGCTCGCAGATCCTCGCGGGTCGACCCGACCCAGAGGAGCGACTTAGCGTCCACGTCCAGTATACAACATCATGTATATCCCTGTCAACGTGATTTCTCAACAACGACTCCACGCCACGCTAGTGGTCGAGTCCAAGGATAGCTGGATCAATTGCCCGCGTTGACAGCCGATTTCCCGCAGTTCTGATCTGGCAGCGCGGACTAGGGGCGAAGCTGACCGTTGATACCGTTGCCGGCAGGTGGCCGCGATTCGCTGAAGTAACGAAATAAATACCACGCAGCGGCAGCACCCAGGACATGCCACACTGCATGGCCCTGCATCCAGCTATCCGGCCTGCATAGCATCCGTGTGTAATCGAGGCTCCAGACCACGAACGCCAGTCCCATGATCGCCGCCGCGATCCATAAAGGCCTTGTAGCTGAACCGGGACCGCTCTTCCGGCGGCTGAGAATTTCGACGAAAAGCACGACCGCAATCAACAGCCCGAACACCACTCGGCGTACAACAGGCATCCAGTAGAGCAGCATTGCCAGCACCGCATTCGTTCCGACGTAGCCGCCGACAAGCGCCGCCCCGGGCAGTGCGCGCAGGCGGTCAACACTATATAGAAGGGCGAGCGTCGCGATGAGGTACATGCCGAGCACATCGGCGAACTGGCCGCGGAAGCTGAGGGTCGCGTGGAAGTACGCGCTGCCAAAACCGATCACAAGCAGCGTAAACGCATACAGGAGTGGATACACCGCCCTCCCGGCGGATGGCTTGCCCCTCCGTCGCATGAGCACCATCCCCGCGACCACGACGAAGGCGAGCGATGACCACGCGTTGGCCGGCTGTTTGATGCCGTCGCTCCTGATGGCCTCGCAGAAGCAGGAGCTCGGCATGCAGCTGGCAGCGCGTGTTTCCATCACCCGCAATCGCGCCTACGATGCCGCTTCGATCGTGAATCGATGGAGCAGCACCAGCTCTTCCTGCGACAGGCGATCGCCGACATAGCCACCGGCGAGAACGAACGCGACGGGAATTTTTCGGCGAAGGCACCACTCGAATACGATCATCTCGCGTCGCGCGAGGATTGTCAGCGTGATTCCTGACAGGCCGCCGATATCGCAGCCTTCGTAAGGATCCATTCCCGCGTTGTAGATGCAGAGATCAAATCGCGGCGCGGTGCGCTCGAGTGTGCTAAGCTCGCGGTCGATCGCCAGCAGATAATCGTCGGCCGAGCGCACGAGATTTAGCGGGGTGCGCTCTGACGGGGTGTCGCGATCGAATCCGTCTACCGAGACGTCAACCTGCCAGATTCTCGGATTGACCTTGATGAGGGAATGCGTCCCGCCGCCGGTGGAAGCGACGACCATTGTCCAGATTCCAGGATCCCAGGGAAATCCCTGCGACTCCGCCAGAGATCGTGGCTCGCCGGTCTCGACCGCTCGAACGTAAGCGGGATCGTGGACGATCGAGACCTGCTCGGCGCTCAGTGAATTCGGACTGTGAATCTCGATCCCATCGATGGGATCGTCATCCAGAGACCTGGCAATCCAGCCTGCTTTGCGGGTCGTGTCGAATGAATGGGCTGCGCCGACGTACGATGAGTTGTAGTAGACCGGGATCATTCGGTCGGCAGTCAGCTCCGTCGGCGTGCGCTGAATAGCAATACACCGCCGAGGACGACGGCCACGACGCCGACTACGGGCGGAATGAAGCCCTTTTGCTCAGTCGTGACTGCGAGCGGCCCGACCTGCACGGACTGACGTTCCTTCGTGTAGCTGATTCCACGCAGCGCGAGGACCGCCGCGCCGCCAAGAATGAGGATGATGCCGACGATACCGAGAGGGCGCAAGGAGAACTCCTGCGCAGCGAAGCCGCGCGCTGAAGGTGGTGACCGAAGCTACTCTGCTACGACCGATTGATCCGGTTTGGCGAAAATGGACTGATGGCATGGAGCAAGAAGCGCCGACTCTCGATTCTCTCAGATCCGGGCAAACGACTTTTGCGCCGGTCTAAGAACCCGCCTGCATTCCCGTTTTGCAGCGAGCTAAAGTAGCTTCCAAACGCCTTTTGGCGCCAAGCGGCTACGAATACGGTCATTCAGCCGGGAAACTCGTCTGGACCCGCCTACGAACACGCGCGTCACTGCGCGTTTCCATGGATATCATCCCCGAGATACTCGGCGCTCGTAGTGTGAACGTCTAGCGTGATGCCAGAATCCCACGGATCGGTAATTCCTAAAGGGTTTGTTTTCATTACGCACGAAGTTATTCCATCCGTCTAACGGCCGCTCAGACTTTTGCTGCTTCTTCGGCAAGTAAGCGGATAGACTCGTCGAGCGTGCTGTCGAAGCGCTGCTCGAGCTCCGGATTGATCCGGCCCATCGCATCGACAACTTGCCGGGCCCAGACGAAATACTTCTCCCGCCGCTGGATATCCCAGCCTTTGGGTGGATCTACGCCAATCTCCCGAACGTTGCTGGTCTTGTCAGCGAGCTTGATGAGCTTCGCTCCGGGCGAGAGATGCGGCGCATGCTCCACCTGCAACTCCTTCCGAACCTCTTTATCGAGGTCTTTGTCATCGGTCACCTCGCTGACCAGATCGCCGATCGCCGAACCGAACTCTTGCCTTATCTCATCATGCGTGGTCTTCGTGTCCTCGACGGTGTCGTGAAGAAGCGCCGCCGCAAGAACATTCGCATCCTCCACCTTCCCCACCTCGGCGATCAGCCAGGCGACTTCAGTACAGTGCCCTATGTAGGGACGCTTGGTCCTTCCCTTCCGGCGCTGCTTGCAGTGCTTGTGCGCAGCGAATTCCGCAGCCTTGAGAATCAGTGCGATATCTGAAATAGGCGCCTCCCTGAGGAATGGTCTTGCCGGGGCACGGGCGCCCCGACATCATCGAACCGCACCATTTACAGGAAGTGGTCGCGGGAAGATGTCCGATCCTACGACCTGATCAGACCCTTCGTGAAAAGTGAGGTCGACATCTTCCGAACTGCAGACTAACACGACTAAAGACCCACCGCTGGCACAAACGCGACCTCCCCAGCTATCCCTTTCGGGAAGAGCCCCTTGGGCTCTTGTTGCCGGGGAGGAACCTTTTTTTCGCCTGTGCTGAGGGCGCTGTACTATGAGTATAAGCGGACTTAATTCCGCCTGCAATGTATAGAGTGCTTTCTCATCGCGTTCAACATCGAAAAGGCCTCTGGGTTCGCAGAAGGCTCAGTAATTCTGCGTGGTAAGGGCGACCTGTTGGACGAGACCGTAGATGCGGTCGCGAGGATGAATCAAACGCACCTCGTGATTCAAGGCCCACCGGGGTGCGGAAAGACGTTCACGTCCGCTCACGCGATCGTATCCCTGCTCGAGAACAAAAAGCGGGTTGGAGTCATGTCGATGTCGCACAAGGCAATCAATCTTCTGTTGAAAAACGTTGAAGACATTGCCCTTGAGCGCGGAGTCAGCTTCAGAGGAATAAAGCTGTCGAGCAAGGAAGAGCAGCGGCTCAACGGACAGTGGAAGCGGCGTGTCGGGCCTGGACTATCTGATGGGCGACTGGGCCACTGTGCCACCCGACCGCGGCATTTTCCTCGAGCGAACGTGGCGAATGCATCCACGGTTGTGCCGTTTGGTATCGGACGCCTTGTACGATGAGAGGCTCGAGTCCGCCGAGTGCACCATCGGTCAGATGCTCGAACTGACCAGCGACTGTGGCGGCGCGCTCGCTCCGTCAGGACTCAGGTTTGTCGCCGTGGAGCACCACGACAACGCGCAGAAGAGCATCGAGGAGGCCGCCACGACATTGGCACACGATGAAGTTCCGGGACATGATCAAGCTCCTCACAGACGACGGATGGTATCTCGCCCGCACCCGGGGGAGTGAAGAATGAGCCGATATCTGGTAATCATCGAAGAAGCAGGGACTGGCTTTTCCGCCTTCCTGCCTGACCTCCCAGGCTGCATCGCGACCGGATCAACGCGCGACGAAGTCAAAAACGCGATGAAAGAAGGCGTGGGATTTCATCTCGAGGGCCTGCGTGAATCCGGTGAGCCAGTGCCACCTCCTCGTTCGACCGCTGCTTATGTCGAAGTTGCGGCATAGGCTAAGAGCCGCATCGCCCGATTGGACTGGCGCAGGCACCCGACGGATCGCTGTACCTCCATCACTAGCTCGATGGCTGCCCGGTCAGATCGCGCTTGAACCGAGCTCTGTCTGCCGACGACTGGAATCGTCACGAGGTCTGCGCGCTTCGCGGGCGCAAGACTCAGTAGAATTCCCAGCGCCTACCTGAGAAATGACGGCAACGGCCGCACGCGAAGAACGGCCCCGCATATGAGGCCAATGACGGCAGCGTGCCGACGCTTTAGGTGAGTTCCGATTATTCCCTGCGCTCACCAAACTGTCTCAAAGCACGCAAAGAACCCGATTCATGACGGGAATCTGGATTCCGCTATGAAGCCTCAATAATGGTATCTGGCCTGAAGCAGGTGAACCCGCTCGTCAGTCATCAGATACACCAGCCGATCTTCGGCTGTAATCCGCCGCGACCACAGGTTGGAACCGAGGTGCTTCAGGGGCTCAGGCTTCCCGATGCCGTCAACGACTGAAGAAATCAGTTCTTGGAGATCACCGTTTCGTTCAACAAAACGCTCACCACATACATGGGAAGCCGCGCGTCTACGTAGGACTGACGTACCTGTCGCCCGCTGAGCGCTCCGAGCAGCTCGAGATGTATTGAGGCGGTCATCCCCGATTGCCGGGCCCCTCCCCCATTCTTGTCTCCGCGCTGACGCATCCCTCCGGCTCCCGCCTTCGCGTCTTTGCGGTGACAACTGCCGCTTTTTGCACCCGCATCGTGAGCCTCATCCCGGTACGTTCTCGACATCCCGGACTCACCTTTGCTTTTATGTCGAATCGGATATATAGTTCCAGAGAGAAGGGAGCAGACAGACCATTGGTCTGGCTTCGCAGCGAGATCAAGACACCGCCTTTTTCTTCAAAGGCGAGGGTCGAGGCAGGCGTCCTGATTCGGAGGCTTCAGCAGGGCGGGAACGTCTCGCTTCCGCATTCGCGCCCGATGCCGTCGATCGGACGCGGCTGCCACGAACTGAGGATCCGGGATGGGGACGCTAGCTGGCGCATCATCTATCGTCTCGACTACGATGCGGTGGTGATCGTCGATGTTTTCAGAAAGACGACGCGGGCTACCCAAATGACAGCGATACGACGAGCGAAACAGAGGTTGAGATCATATGGCGAAGACAATGAATCCCGCTAAGGCGAAGAGGCTCGAGTCCCGGGGATGGAAAATAGGGACTGCCGCAGACTTCCTTGGCCTCACCGAGGCGGAAGCTGCGCTCGTTGAAATAAAGCTTTCACTCAGCGATGCCGTGCGGAAGGCACGCAAGCGGCGCGGTATCACTCAGGTTGCTCTGGCCAAGAGTCTCAACTCCAGTCAGTCGCGCATCGCCAAGCTGGAAGCCGGAGGTCCGGGCGTCTCTCTCGATCTCCTCGTCCGCGCTGCGCTTGTCACTGGTACCACGAGATCCGAAGTGGCAGCCGCGCTTTCACGCGAAATTGCGTAGACGCGAGCTTTGCTGTCGTCCGGGGAAGTTTTCGCCCGCTTTGAAGCCGATTCAGGCTCTGCGCAGGTAGTCCCGCTCGTTCGCTAAAGCAGTGCCAGCAACTCAGCGGGCGAACGGGCCGCTACAGGACCTCGCCTGAAATCCTTTTCGTTCCGTGTAGCGATGTAATCGGCACCGACCTTGGCCGCCGCCGCCGCCTGAACGGCATCCTCGAAGTCTGACATCCCCAGCACGAGTGCCTGCGCGAAGTCCGCGGCTTCGATGGGAACGACCTCGAGGATCCTGAGCATATCAGTCACTGCTGTAGCGGCCTTTCTCGCGCCGGCAGCCCGGGCAATTACATAGTGGGCCGTTGTGATCGTATGGCCGGCCACACAGCCCGTCACCTTCTTTCGCTCGGCCGCATCGAGAAGCAACGCCGAGTCAGGCGCCCATCGCGCGCGGGCGAGCAGCACGTCCAGAACGACATTGATGTCGAACAGAATCTTCACTTCGCGTATTTCTTCTCGAGATAGCGACGATACGCCTCCTCATCACCCTTCCCACGCGCGATCCCAAGCAATCGCCCAACAGTCGGCGAAAGCTTCGAATCGCCGTCGTCCGGAAGCCGGGACAGAAAGTCGCTCACTATCTGCGACACACTGGTTCCCTTGCGCCGGCTGTACCGTTCGCCCCGCTTCACCGCTTCGGGATCCAGCGTCAGATTCTTGACGACTTTGGCCATTCGCTCTCTGAAAGTCTATGCGCATAAGTTGATTCGTATAATGCGCATAATCAAGCCCCCGGCGCGACACCATACTGGGCTTCGCCAGGACGAAGCGAACCCTTGTGCTTGCAGTCGTTGTAGCAATTCACCGATAGCGAATTAGCTATCAACACGAAGGAGCCCGCAAAGCGCGGCCACACTGCCCCCCGCTCAAGAGCTCCAAATTGGGCGGCAACACGATTCTACAACGACAGCTGATCCGATCCGGGAGTGTTGCACAGTTTGTACAATTTGGCTACTTTTGGACCATGATACGAATGCCTGCCACCGAAGCAAGAAATCGCTTCGCCGATATCGTAAACGATGTCGCCTATCGCGGTGAACGAGTTGTATTACAACGTCATGGCAAGGACATCGCGGCTATCGTGCCGGTAGAGGATCTCGCCCTCCTCGAAGCGCTGGAAGACAAAATCGACCTCGACGCTGCCCGAAAAGCGCTCAGGCAAAAAGAGCCCGCGGTCTCCTGGGCCAAACTCAAGCGCGAGCTTGGCCTCGAACGCTGACATCTGATAACCCCGCCAGGTCACCTGGGTGAGTGATATCACCGGTCCAGTCAGTCGCGCATATCGGATAGAGATCACAGCGTCCGCTGCGCGCGCCTTCCGAAAACTCGAGCCCGCCGTCCGGCGGCGGCTATCCCGCAGGATCGATTCGCTCGCGCTCGACCCCCGTCCCGCCGGAGTGAAGAAACTCCACGGTGAAGACGATATCTATCGCGTACGCGATGGAAACTTCCGGATCATCTATCAGATCGAGAATCGAAAGCTTCTGATTCTCGTTCTCTCGGTCGGTAGCCGTCGACGCCCCTGGCCTGCTATCTCCCAGACTTTGTAATGTCGCCATTACACATATAAATTGCCAAGTATATTGTTTAATTAGCGACATTGATTGATAATTTGTCGCCATTCAGCTAATATGTCGTGATACTTATATGCATAATGGCGACATAATGCTCTATGCCCCCGCAAGCGAATCCGATAGAAAAGCCCTGACCAAGGCCGTCGAAAGACGAGCCCTCAGACAGATCGCCCGCGGCGTCTACACCGACGAGCGCGACCAGCTACTCGATCAGATTGTCCAGAGCCATCTGCCGGCAATTCTCTCGCTGGCATATCCCGGCTGGCATATCTCTCACAGCACGGCAGCGCTGCTTCGATCCGTCAACGGCTCGGCGTTCATATCCGGCACGGCTCAAACGCGCCAGCCGGCAAAACTGCCGGGCATTGTCGTGCATCGGCTATCCGCTCTTCCGTACCCGGACATCGTTGAGCTCGGCCTCGACGAAATGGTCGCGCCGTCACTTTCCGCTGAACCCGGTCCCGTGCGAGTTCGGCTCAGCTCCCCGCTTCAGACCGTATTCGAGCTGCTCGACTCCGATGCTCGGCAACCGGATCGAACCCTTCCCCCGGAAACAATTCGCAGTCTGATCGACGCTCTCACTGAATCGGACCGGCTCCGAGCTGCATCGTTCGCCGAGCGCAACGGATTGCTTGCAGAGTTGGCTCGCTTCAATGCGATTCGCGCCGGCCTCGAGGACACGCGCGCCGTACAGGTCATGCGGCCCGAAGGACTCGATCTCTTCTTCTACAACTGGCGAGTCGGCCGGCTCGAAGCCCTTCCCGGTCGCGAATACCGCTTCACCTACGATGACGGCTGGACCATTCCGATCACCGGACTTCGACTGGGCTCGGATGGACCCGCATACGAGGGCCTGGGTCTCCCCGCATTCTTCGACAACATGCTGCCCGAAGGATGGGCGGAAGCGCGGCTTCAGGCGGTACACAAGATCGCCCGCACGGACGCCTTCGCCATGTTGCGGACGACACAGAAATACCTGAGCAATCTCACGCTGCGTCCGTCCGGTTTCGACGAATCCCGGCTCGTACTGGATCACCTGGACGTGAGACTCGCCGACATCGCCGCGACTACCGATCCCCTTCCGGTGGAAGAGCAGATCGGCGCCGATCCGGACTCACGCGATCTGTGGCTCGAGCTGCGCCGTCGTGGAGCGACACGTCTGTCCGGAATTCAGCCCAAACTTCCCGTGCACCTCAAGCTCGCCGGCACCCACACTCGGCTCACGATCGGACACGCCGGCAACACGAGCACGCACATATTGAAGCTGCCCTCACCCGAATTCCCGCAGCTCGTGGAAAACGAATGGGCGACGATGGAACTCGCGCGCCGAGTGGGATTACCAGTGGCGCCGGTTCGGCGGGTCGAGTTTCCGGCTGATTCGCAGCTCAGAGGTCCCGGACTGCTCGTCGAGCGTTTCGACCTCCCAGCTTCGCTGTCGTCTCCCCGGAGAGTCCTGCTGCTCGAGGAAGCGGCGTCTCTGCTCGGAATCCGGCGGGAGGAGAAGTACAGCGTATCAATGGAACGCATCGGCGCCGCACTTCTCGCTGCCGGGGTCGCCGGGAGCGATCTCAATCTGTTCTTCGATCACGTCGTGTTCTCGTGGATCGTCGGCAACGGAGATCTTCACGCCAAGAACATCGCGGTTCTGCGGTCCATCGAGCCCGGCACGCTGGGCGATCCACCGCGCCAGGCGGAGACGCGGTATTCCCCGCTATACGACCTGGTCAATACCCGGCTCGTGATCGCCGGCGATCTCTTTGCGTTGCCGCTGAATGGGAAACAGAACAACCTTCGCGTGAACGATTTCGCAGTTCTTGCGCGCGGATGGGGATGGACAAAAGCTCAGGCCAGGGAACGTGTCGAGGATCTGGCTTCGAAAATATCCGCCCGGCTAGCCGACACTCTGGCCTCGTCCGGACTTTCAGAGGAGTCCCGACAGCGCTATCGAGCGACTATCGATGGCACCATTGGGGGGCTTTGAACCCGATTCAGGCTCTGCACAGGTAGGCTTCGCCGGATGCGATTCTTCCATCAGTTCATCTTCTGCATCGCCCGCAGGATGGCGACGTCCTCACGGTCCTTCGGACGTCCCGCTGCTTCTTTCGAGCGAATGATGTCCTTGAGCGAGGCCGCGAGAAACACGACTCCATATGCTTCGAATTTCTCCGCGTTCAAAGCAAGGTCCTCATAGCCCTCGGTCCCCGCTGGCTTGAACGCTATGTCTATCCGGCCCGCGCTGGTAACCAGGTTCCACATTGCCGCGCGACTCAACATCGCAGCCGAGCAGTCGAACTCCAGCCCCTCAGGAATAGCTTCCGTGTACACCTTCGCATGAAGCTCACGAAGGGCCGACGCCAGCTTCTCCACGTTGGGGCGATCGTTTGCCGGAGTGATATCAGCATCCGCGGTCAATCGCGGAAATCCATGCAGCCGCGCGGCAAGCGCGCCGATCAGGACGAAGCGAACGTTGTGCTTGTCGAGCGTACCAATGATCCTGGCCGGGTTGAGCGGCGCCACATCAGACACGGTGTGCTGCCGCAATGAATCGGCTCACCTCTGCAACTTCCTCCAATCGTTGTTCAGGAGTCATGCGAAGGATTCGTGGTACGTCGTCCAGAAGGGATCGATCTACAGGCGGAATGCGCTCGATGGTCGCACGCAACTTGAAGCCGGCCGCGCGCAACAGACGCATCAACGTCTCCCACGAAGGACTGTTCTCACCCAGCTCGATGCGGGCCACAACTGACTGAGCCGTACGCGCTTTTCGGGCGAGCTCCCGCTGGGAGAGTCCGGCGCCTGCCCTGGCCGCCCTGAGCAGCTCCATCGCCGACGTATTCATGGTAGCAATGATAGCGAATTAGCTATCACGCTCAAAGAGCCCGCAAAGCGCGGCCACACTGCCCGCCCGCTCAAGCTCATCGCTTCTGCTTGCATGATATATGATAACGTTATAAGTTATCACCCATGCGGACTATCATTGATATCCCCCAGAACATCCTCGACGAGATCGACGCCCTCGCAAAGCAGGAAAAGATCTCCCGCGCTGAAGCCGTCAGGCGCGCAATGGCCGAGTATCTGGAGAAGCGCCCGCGCTCGAGACCTGATGCGGCGTTCGGGATCTGGAAGCCCAGAAAGATCGACCCGCTGGCCTACGAGGATGCACTTCGAGGGGAGTGGAATCGATGAATGCGGTCCTCGATACGAACATCCTCATTGACTATCTGAACGGCTCCGCTGACGCTCGGCGTGAGCTCGACTCCTTCGACACGATCTACATCAGCCTCATCTCCTGGATGGAGATTCTCGTCGGCGCTGCCGAGGGTGATGAGGAATCGGAGATCCGTGAATTCCTCCGCCGGTTCCGCGTACATCCGGTTGATGAAGGAGTCGCCGAAAGAGCCGTCGAAATCCGGCGGCGCGACAAGATCAGGCTACCCGACGCGATCATCTGGGCAACCGCGCAGCATCTCGGGCTGTTGCTCGTGACCCGCAACACTCGCGATTTCCCAAGCAATCACCCGGGAGTGCGGGTCCCGTACAGCGTTTGAGCCCCGTCAAACCCGCTAATCAAGTCGTCGGCTCATCCAGAAAATCGTCCGGAGCGACTGCCACTCGCGGAAACGCCCGCAACACTGCCTTGTCCGAGGTAACGAGCGCTACATCCAGCGAGACCGCGAGAGCGACATACTCGCAGTCATAACTGGAACACCCCGATCGATGCGCAAGTTCCAGAACTTCACGCGAATCGACGGGCGCTTCCCGGCCACCGATCAGCGCAGCGGCGCGCTCCATCGCCGCCGACCCCTGCGCTACGGTCAGACTTCTGCTGCGCACGTAATGACTCACCACACTCCGCAGCTCGCTGGCCCACACGACCGGGACCACCCACACGGGATCCTTGAGCAGAACCGCCTCCGCCTGCTCCGTTCGTTCACCCGGAAGAATCAGGTACGCGATAAGGTTGGCATCAGCGACGATCATGCACGACCGTCAGTCCGCCCCGCGCGAAGGGCCGCATCCGTAACGAACACCCGGTTGAGTCGGACGCGGGCGTGACGAAGACTCGCGAGGATCTCCTCGGGCTCAAGCGCACCGGAATCGGCCACCGCCCGCTCGACCGCGAGAATCGCTTCGCTGTTTATGCTTCGCCGATGTTCCGCGGCTTTTGCCTTGAGCCGCTCGTAGAGAGAATCAGGAAGATTCTTGATTGTCAGTGTCGCCACCCCGGACCTCTGTTGAATGCGTCTTGGATGCAATATGGATGCGTTGCCTGTAAGACTCAATAGCGGGAAGCCGAGGTGTTGCTCGCTATCGAGTGAGACCACGGATGAAGTGCCTGGGAAGCTCGAGCCGCTGCTGAAACGACGGAAGTAGAATGGATGACAGGCCTCATGTTGTCAGGTCGGCTATATTTCAGCATGCCTGATTCAGCGCGAATACTCAGGTTGCGTGACCTTCATCACCCCGAGAACGATGACCACACGGGGTACACGGCGGCCGATCGGCTGAACATGATGTGGCAGCTCGCACTCGACGCCTGGGCATTCAAGGGGCTCGATGATGCTGAATCCAGACTTCCGCGACATATTGTCCGCGTTCAACGCCAGACGCGTTGACTATCTGCTTGTTGGCGCCTACGCGGTAGCGGTTCACGGCTTGCCGCGCGCGACGGGCGATATCGACCTCTGGGTTCGGGCGACGCTGGATAATGCGAAGGCGGCGTGGCGAGCTCTGGAGGATTTCGGAGCACCGCTGGATAGACTGACGCCGGCTGACCTCCAATTCCCGGAGAGGGTCACGGCTCGCGGAGTCCCGCTAGAAGCGCGTCTTCACTCCCTCCGGTCCCTGAAAGAGCGCTCGAGCGGCCTCTGACGGCGAGAGTTACCGCGCCAGCGCCGCCTTCGCCTCCTCGAAGGTGCCGGGAAAGTACGCGACGTTATGGAACGCTTCGTACGTGAGGGCCTGGGCGACGAAGCGGGCGTCACCGGCAGTGCGACCGATGACGATGATACGCGTGTTGTGGTCCTGCATCGGCAACCGTCCATCGTCCTTGGCCAGTCGGATCTCACCGACATCCCGGCCTTCGAGCACGCCGTTGCGCGGAACGTTCCGGGCACCCGGGAGCGTGCCGTCGCGGTAGGCGTCGGCGTCGCGCACGTCGATCACGACCGCGGTGCGGTCGAGGGCAAGGACATGACGGAGGCCGTCGGCTTCGATCACGGTGACACCACCAAACGCCCGCCACACGGGAATGCCGAGCTGATAGCGACGGATGTTCTTGTGCCCGGCAATCACGAGCTCGTCGCCAAGTCGCTTGCTCTTCAGACAGAACGGGCCATTGCAGTAGAGCACGATTGTCCTGTTCATATCGCCACCGACGAGCCGGCTCACTTCGGCAACATCGGAGACGTAGATGGACATCGGCACCCCGGGACGGGCGGCGACGTTGCGCGCGCCGGGGATATGGCTGATCGAATACTCGAGGTGCGGCCGGGTGTCGAGTACGACGACCTGGTCCTCAGCGAGTATCCGCTGGAACTCCTCGGTGGAAACCTCCGCGGCATCCTGGCCGACCTGCGCGAGGTGCGGGCCCAGCCAGCCCCACCCCGCCAGGCCGAGGGCGAGCACAGCCACGATCCACGGCGCGCTCCGCACCAGCGCCGGCGCGAGTCGCGCGAACACCGACCGGCGGGGCGGAGCCGCAAGCGGTGCGGCAGTGGCGCCCGAGGCCGTGCCTATCACCGCGGTCGGAGCGCCCCACGGCTCCGCGCCGGCCCTGTCCAGCGCCTCGCTGAACTTGGCCACCGTGGCGTAGCGGTCGGCCGGGAGTCTCGCAAGCGACTTGGCGACGACGCGCTCCAGCGCCACCGACACGTTCTCGCGCACCGACCTGAGCTCGCGCGGTTGCTCGGTGAGGATCCGCGCCACCACCGCCTGTACGGTGGAACCGGTGAAGGGCGGCTCGCCCGCCAGCATCTCGTAGAGCACGCAGCCCAGGGAGTAGATGTCGCTGCGCGCGTCGATCGGCCGGTCGCCGATCGCCTGCTCCGGGCTCATGTAGTACGGCGTGCCGAGGGAGAGGCCGGCTTCGGTGAGGCGCTCGCCAGCCGCCGCGCGCACCGCGAGCGCAATGCCGAAGTCCGCGACCAGCGCAAGGCCCTCGTGGAGGAGGATGTTCTCCGGCTTGATATCGCGATGGACAATCTCGCGCCGGTGGGCATAGTCAAGCGCCGACGCAACCTGCTGCGCCAACCGCACCGCCTCGTCTATGGGGAGTTGTTTCTCGCGATCGAGCCGGTCCCGCAGCGACTCCCCCTCAATGTGCGGCATCACATAGAAGAGCAGCCCGTCAACCTGGCCCGAGTCGTACAGCGGGAGAATGTGGGGATGGCTGAGCCTGGCGGCGATCTCGATCTCGCGCAGGAATCGCTCGGCGCCCAACATCGCGGCCAGCTCCGGGCGCAGTACCTTGATCGCGACACGGCGGCCGTGCTTTATGTCCTGCGCCAGGTAGACCGTGGCCATGCCACCGCGGCCCAGCTCACGCTCGATGGGGTAGCGGTCGGCGAGTGCGGCCTTAAGACGGTCGACCGGGTCGGTCAAGCGGTTCACTCCGGGTTGCCAACGGACTAACTATAGGCCTGGCGAGCCGCATCCGCCACGATCAAGGCCGGAACCGCTGACGACTACTGAATTCGCGACCTGCCCTACGGGAAAATCCCCCGCTGCATGTACGCCATCGCCACCTTCCCGATCGCATCGATGAACGCAGCCGTGCGCAAATCCACTCCGCGCTCCTTCTGAATCGTTCGCAGCTCCGCGTACGCCGCAATCATCGTCTCCTCGAGCCCCGAGTTCACGAGCTCCTCCTCACCCGCCGCCGCGGTCGCGAATCCGAACGCTTCCGAAGAGAACTTTTGTCCCGTGAGCTGCTCGACGCCCTGGAGCATCCTCTCATTGCTCCGCTCCTCGAACCGCTTCTCCATTCGCCCATACCGCATGTGCGAGAGGTTCTTCACCCACTCGAAATACGAGACGGTCACTCCGCCAGCATTGGTATAGATGTCGGGAATGATGAGCACTCCGCGCCCCAACAGCTTCTCGCTCGCGTCGGCGGTGATCGGACCGTTCGCTCCCTCGACGATGATCTTCGCCTTGATGCGATCCACATTCTCGGGAGTGATCACGTTCTCCAGCGCTGCCGGAACAAGAACGTCGCACTCAAGCTCGAGCGCATCTCCCGTCTTCGCGATATCGCGAGCGCCAGGAAAGCCGAGTATCGAGCCGGTCTCCTTCCGGTGCGCCGCCACCCGCTCCACATCGAGCCCCTTCTCAGAGAAGATCGCCCCCTCACGCTCGGCCAGCGCGACGATAGTGGCGCCGCCTTCCCGTATGAACTTCGCCGCGTGGTATCCGACATTGCCGAGCCCCTGTACGACGACAGTCTTCCCGTCGAGGCCGGTGACGAACCCGAGCGGCTTCATTTCCTCGGCATAGTTGCACGCCTCACGCAACGCGAAGTACACGCCCCGCCCCGTGCTTTCCGCCCGCCCGCGCACACCACCCTGCGTCACGGGCTTGCCGGTGACGCAGCCGAGCGCGTCTATCTGTCCCGGTGCAAGTGTCGCGTACGTATCGACAATCCACGCCATTTCCCGAGGACCCGTGCCGTAATCAGGCGCGGGCACATCTATCCCCGGCCCAATCAGGTTTTTCGCGAACAACTCGTATGTGTATCGCCGGGTGATTCGCTCAAGCTCATCAACCGAGTACTTCGCGGGATCAATGCGCACCGCGCCCTTCGCTCCCCCGAACGGCACATCCACCAGTGCGCACTTGTAGGTCATGAGCGCGGCAAGAGCAGACACCTCGTCTTCATCCACCTGAGGCGCGAAACGGATCCCGCCCTTCGTCGGCAGCCGGTGCACGCTGTGCTGTGCGCGCCATCCGTGGATCACCTCGATCGTCCCGTCGTCGCGCTTGAGCGGGAAGCTCATCCGGAAGACGGAGTTGCAGGCCTTGATCTGCGCCAGCAAACCGGGAGAGTGGTCGAGGTAGGCCGCGGCCTTGTCGAAGTACTTGTTGACCTGCGCAAACATCGGGATGTGCTGACTGGTCATATGATTCGCCTCTCGGGATGGCAGCGACATGCGCGATGAATTTACCAGTGGCACGAGCCTTCGGTATCCGGCTTCCTAGCGAACCGCGAATGATGGCGTAGCCGCTCGATCTGACGATACCGTTCTTCCGTCTTCGCCGAGTAGACCGGTGAATACCACACGGTAGGTGCCGGTGGGCACTCCGGTCGGAATGTCGAAGAGAGTGTTGACCGATGTGCCTTTGGTGAGAGTCCTCGTCTCCGATGTGCAGGCACCTCCTGCCGTCGGCCACTCGAACGCTACAACCCAGTACTTGTTCACGTCTCTTTCAAGACGACGCTGGCAGAGGTTGTACTCGAGCGTCTTGTCCGACGCGTTCCTGATTGTCGCTTCGCCGGTGTTGCCCCGGTTGTATGCCTGCCTGTTGATCGTGATCTGGTATTCGCGAGGTGAGCCGCCGCCGCGCCCCAGCAGACCGCCGCATCCTCCGAGCGTAACCGTACCCACCGCGAGCGCCACGAGTGTGAAGCGCATTGGCAACCGCATCATCGCATCCTCCAGTTCGAAGTCACAAACGACTTGATCATAGCAACATTCCCGGTAGCTGGATGCGGCAAGCGATGTGCCGCCTTCTTCGCTGCTCCACTTACATTGACTGC
This sequence comes from Gemmatimonadaceae bacterium, assembly GCA_030647905.1. Lineage (NCBI taxonomy): Bacteria > Pseudomonadati > Gemmatimonadota > Gemmatimonadia > Gemmatimonadales > Gemmatimonadaceae > Gemmatimonadaceae bacterium. Next base: position 229,019 of record JAUSJA010000026.1, read on the forward strand.
CTCAACGCCAGAAGCGCTTCCAGCTCTGGGATCTGGTCGAGATCCCGGGCCCGCCCGGCAGCGCGCTTTGCGTCGATCAGTGAAGGCAGATCGAGAATTCGGAACCGGATATCGAATGCGGATATCTCTATCGACCGCGCGAGACACTTCTCGTAATCGCCCACTCCCTTCACCGTGTCGAAAACGTCGAGGAACCCTTCCCGGGATGTGAGAGTCATCAAGGGCGTGACACTGAACTGTCGCTCGTCCATGAAGAACGGCAGGCCTCGCTCGATTCCACGCGGATACGCCTCCCATTCCACCAGCAGCCCGGCAAGCCTTCTCACATTCTGGGGCGAGCTATCGTAGCAGATATCCACGTCGTCGGTCACCCGCCGGGATCCATGAGCGGCAGCCGCAAGTCCGCCGATCACCACGAACTTCACGCGTGCGGATTCTAGACCCCCTAAAATTGTGGCGAAGCTCATCAGCGGTCTCGAGGCCTGACAGGCTTCCTCCCTTGCGCCTTCACCACAGTGGCGTTTCTCACTGCGCCAACGAAGCGTGCGTTCTCTTCGAGCCGCTGTAGTCGCTCCGCCGGTGAATCCCGCAGACCGTCACGGAGCGCGTCCAGATCGACGCCATACTCCTTCGCGCGTGCAAGAACGCCCCGGGTGGTTTCACGCGTCGCTCGTTTCCGGACCCCGGATCCCGCTGGACGACCTGGCGTACTCGCTGCTGATGGTCGGCCTCTCTTGCGAGGTCCGGCAAGAGTCAGGGCCGCCGACATCGCCGCGATGTGCGTGGAATGGTACCGTGCGAGATCCACGGCGATCGAGGCGCTGCCTGACGCGTCACCTCCAAGCCTGACCTCGCGTGTCCAGGGCGGGGACCGCAGAGTCTCGGTCGCCAATTGGGCGGATCGTGCGAGCGTAAGACCAAGCTCATGATTGAGCACGCGCACGAGACCCAGCCACTGCGCTTCCCGCTGCGTGTGTGAAAGTCGCCGTCCGAGGAGCCGCCCGGTGTTCTCGACCCACTTTTCATCGGCGTTCACAGCGAGGCTGAACTGATGACGAGTCATGGTTTAATATACCTACTTTGTAGGTGATATTTCCACGCCTCTTGAGACGGCAGCTGAAGTCTCAGTCCCTGGCCCGAAGATACTGTTCGGGCCAGGGACCTTCTGACACTCATCCTTACGCGGTAGCCCCTTCCTCTGAGTAGAGGGCCGCGCCGGCAACCGCCGCGAGCAGAAGCGCCACCAGCCAGAGACCCCCGGACGTCCACCATAGACCGGACGACATTATCCCCATCTGCATGTAGCTCGCAGTGGTGATGAGACCGAACACCCAGAACGCTATCGCCACGTACGCGGCAGTCTTCGGGCCTGCCCCAAATCGCGGACGTACCGCCGCATACATCCATACAACCAGGAACCCCACGATGAAATACATGAGGAGGTAGGTCGCGAGCTGGCTTCCGCTCATGTCTGCCATCTGGTCACCCAGTCCTGCCTTGAACGCGTTCGCCTCCGCGGCCATTCGAGCGCCCAGGATGACGTGGTACGAGAGATAGTCGATCACGTTGAGGACGATGCCGGCGACGAAGCCGCCGATCAGAACTTTCTCCCTGTTGATGGCCATGCTGTGGCTCCGTTGAAAAGGGTGAACGCGGGACAGCAAACGCACGACAATAGTAGGGTCTCCGGCAGTGGCGGAAAAGAGCAGATTCCGGTCGGCCGTCCCTCAAGCTGGCGACCCGAAACGACCGATCCGGAACGGGGAGAGATCGAAGCGCAACCGGCCACCCGTGAGACGCCCTGCCGGGCTCCTTGCCGACCAGAGCCGGTTGGTGCATGGTACCAGCGAGCAGGAGAGGTCGGTTCGCTTCACTCATGGCTGGCAATGCCGCACTGCGCACCTTCGGTAAGACCGTCAGACGACGAGTTGGATCTCTTCGGCATCACGCACCAGGGAAAGGTGCGGGCCGAGAACCAGGATCATTTCCTCGTTTCGACCGTCCATCCGCATGTCGTCATCCATAGCACGAGCCTGCCGACCACCGACCGGTTGCCCTTACTCGGTACCCGGCTGGCGACGGTACTCGTACTTGCCGATGGCGTTGGAGGAGCAGCCGCGGGCAGTGAAGCCGCCCGTCTTGCGACTGAGGCGGTCATGCGCTACGTGTCGTGCACTCTCCGCTCTTACCACACTGCCGGCTCGGCGACGGACACGGAATTCCTTGCCTCGCTCAATGCCGCTGCCCTCGAGGCGCACGATGCCGTACGCGCGCAGGCTGCGCTTCGAGAAGACCACAAGCAGATGGCGACCACGCTCACTGTTGGCATCGCCGTCTGGCCGTGGATGTATATCGTTCAGGTGGGTGACAGCCGCGCCTATTTCTATTCCGAAGGCGAGTTGCGGCAGGTGACGCACGATCAGACAATCGGGCAGGCCCTCGTGGATCAGGGACTGATGCCCCCTGAGCGCCTTGCGGCGTCGCCATTCAAGCACGTGCTCTCGAGCGCGATCGGCGCTGACGAAGCGCTGCCCGACGTAATACGACTCGACATCAGCGAGCGCGGATCGCTGATTCTTCTCTGCAGCGACGGCCTCACCAAGCATGTCGCCGACGACGAGATCGCCGCCGCTATCCGGAACATGAAGTCGTCCGAGCAGCTGGTGAAGGATCTGCTCGATCTCGCACTCGAGCGCGGCGGATCTGACAACATCACGATCATCGCCGGGCGTGCGCCGCTGCGAAAGGACTGACCTGGCGGATCGCATCGAGCCGCCTTATCACGTCTTCCCTCAACGACTGCGGCTCCAGCACTTCCGCATCCGGCCCGTACTGAAGCACGTGACGCACTCCCCACTCCGCGTCCGCCAGCGGATGCTCTATCGTGAGTGAGCCATCCGCATCTGGTTGCATCCCCTCTCTCTCGGCAATCCACCGTGCGACCTTCGCCGAGTAGCGCACCTTCATGCCCGACTGCGCGGCATCCACTTGCAGTCCCTTCCCTTTCGCAGCTCGGTCAGAAACGGCAATCCGTCACTCGGTGCAAGCTCGGCGTAGCGTTGTCCCGCTTCTTCGTGGTCCGGCGGCAGTTTTGCGATCACCTTCCGCAGCCGATCGCGCGCGCGATCTATTGTCACGGTCTCATCCGGAGGACGTTCGGCGCGCAGCATCGCCAGGCCAAGCTCGAGTGCGCAGAGCTCGTGAATCGTGAGACCCATCGGGCGAAAGTTGCGGAGCTCCAGGCGGTCAGGATCGCGGCCCGCGACATACCAGTGTGAGCTGAGGAAGAAGAGACCGTACGGCTCGATCGTTCTGCGACTGCTCTTGTCCGTCGCCATCGTGCGGTAATCGAACGTCACCGACTTCCGCCGGGTGAGGGCGTCGTTCATGGCTTCGAATACGCTATCGCGTGGAGCGGCAGCGTGGACGGCTCGCTCCGGGTCGGACACCGACTCGACGTCCCGGAGAGGGAGATCGAACGCGAGCTTTCGAATCGCGGAGTCCACTTCTTCCGTGAGAACAGGGTCGCCAAGTGCGCGGTAGCCGTACTTGTCGGGCTTGCGGCGTTGCGACGCGCCTTTGCCTTCGCGAGCCAGGGAGAGGTACGGGAGATAGAAGCCCTTCTTCTCGAGGCGGTAGCCGGTGGCCTCGCCGTCCTCGATCTGCTGCGTCTCGATCGCTATGCCGAACGAGCGCAGCTCATCCTTGTCGCGCTCGAACATGCGCATAAGGGCGTCTTTCTTCTTCGAGGAATCCAGATAGCCGGGGATGTCCCGCGCGAGATCGTCGAACGTTGCCGGGTAGTGGCGGCGAAGGAGCGCGGCGAGGAGGTCAGTCCAGCGTTGAAGCTTTGAGGCACGGGGAGACATGAGGATTCAATCTTAGAGTACCCTCTGACATGCCGCCACACTCACACCTCACGTTCTCCGTCACTCCTCCCCCTCCGCCGCCCAGTGGAACCGGTGAAGCCCACGATGCATCACCGGCGCAATCATGATTCCAACCACTACGATGACCACGAGCCCCGCATACAGCGCGTACGTCCCCGCGAACACCTTCCCCTGCTCGGTGAGCTCCGTCTTCACGGGGCCCATTCCGCCCAGAAGCATCGTGGTATTGAGATAGGCGTCCCGCCAGTTCATGGACTCGTAATGGTGATAACCCACCATTCCCGCACCCAGCGACACTACGACGATCACCTGAGCCACAATCGCGTGCGTCACCAGCCGCAACAGAAACCGCGATCGCGAAATGGGTCGCTGCCTCCGGTGCTCGTAGCCAAGCGGATTCATCCATGTCTCCGTTCAATTGGGCAAATGCAAAAAAACCCACCGTCTATATGTCTATATGACGGTAGGCCTTCGCGACGCTTTAGGCGAGTTCCGTTTACGCTGCGCTCGCCAAGCTGTTCTTCAAAGCGCGCAACACACCCGATTTATAACGGGTCGGACAATTCAGTTATGAACTAAAACTAGTCGGGTACCCCGGCCGGGTCAAGACGCATTTCACTCGACTTCCGAAGAGAACGTCACCGGATCCTGCCGATAGAATTTCTGGAGCTCGGCATAGAGCTCCGGGTGCGTCGTCCTGAGCGCGCGCGGCCGCTCGAAGAACGCCTCCGTCGCGACAGCGAAGAACTCGGTAGGATTTGTTGCGCCGTACGTATCGAGAAGAGTCGGCATGCCCGACTCTTCGGCATGCCGGAGCGCCGTAAACTCCGCGCTCATTACCCTTCCCCACGCGAGATACCCGGCGTGTGTGTCGAGATCCGGAGTTCCGTCCGCGCTCCTGTTCTCGAAATCGAGTTGATGCGCAAACTCGTGCAGCACCACATTCTGGCCGTCGCTCGGATCGCGCGCACCGCGGCTCGCTGCATCCCACGCAAGCACCAGCGCGCGGAGCTCACGCGCCGTATGCCCGAGCCGGTCCTCCGGCCCGTCCTCCCAGATGCCACCTCCGATGTACCGCTCGCCATCTTCCCGGTAACCACTGGGATAGACGAGAACCGACTTCAGGTGTGGGTAGTAGTCAGTCTCACGATGCAGGAGTAGCAGGCACGCCTGGGCCGCGATCGTGACTCGGATCTCATCCGTGAGCTCCAGCCCGCCGCACCCCTCGAAGTGCTTCTCGTCGAGGAATACCTGGACGTGGCCGAGCAGCTCAGCGCGATCCTCCGGCGGCAAGCGCAGGAATACGACGACGTTCCGCTCGAGAATCGCGCGCCACACCGCCGGGAACGGTCGGGCACGGATTCCAGCGCGCCGACGTCCAGCTCCGAGACCGAATGCCATGCGAGCAATTTACCCGCTCGGCACGACAGACGAAGGACATGGATCGCGATTGGACTTTCGACATCTCCGCTCGGAGATTTCTCTTCATGAAACCCGAGCTCGGAATAATCGAGGGATTCTACGGAAAGCCGTGGACGTGGGAAGCGCGTGCGGAAACCGTGTCGTTCCTCGCACCGCACGGCTATCGCTTCTACCTCTACGCACCGAAGGCCGACCCGTTCCTCCGTCGGCGGTGGCAGGAATCACATCCCGACCATATCGCTCTGAAACTCGAAGCGCTTGCCACACACTGCCGTGAAAACGGTGTGCGCTTCGGTGTCGGACTCAGCCCGTACGAGCTCTTCAACAACTTCGACGACCCGGCGCGAGATTCACTCGCCCGCAAGCTCGCCTTCTTCGACGACATCGGCGTCGAGGACCTTGCCATCCTCTTCGATGACATGCGTGGCGACGTTCCCGATCTCGCCACGCGGCAAACGGACATCGTACACTGGTGCGTCACGCGCACCACGGCGACACGGGTCATCGTCTGCCCCAGCTACTACTCCGACGATCCCATCCTCGACCGCGTCTTTGGCAATCGCCCCGACAACTATGCCGAGGATCTCGGCGAGTTGCTCGACTCGACGATCGAGATCATGTGGACTGGAGAGGAAGTCATTTCGCGACAGTACTCACCCGGGCATCTCGCGCGCGTAACCGGGCAGCTTGGACGAAAGCCGTTCATCTGGGATAACTACCCCGTCAACGACGGTCAACGGATGTCGCAGTACCTTCACTTGCGCGGATTCACGGGACGCCCGGCTGCGATGGCCGACCATATCGCTGCCCACGGTATCAACCCGGCACTCCAGCCCACGCTCAACCGCATCCCCGCGCTCACCCTGTCCGACAGCTACCGGCTCGGCAACGCATACGAGTACTGTGAATCATTCAGACGCGCATGCGTGGACGTGCTCGGCGAAGATCTTGGCATGCGCGTACGCGAAGACCTGCTCACGCTCCAGGACATCGGCCTCGACCGGCTCGGCGAAAAAGAACGACTCCTTCGCGAGCGATACGAAGGAGTCGAGCACAATGGAGCACGAGAGATCATCGCCTGGTTGAACGGCGAATACCGCATCACCGACGAGATCGTTCAGACTCAATAGCGACTTCGGCCGCTGTGCTATCCTTTCTTTCCCCTGCCGGGGTTCGTCGTGGGGCGCGTTCCCTTGCCGCCGTTGGCTGGGACACCCGCGGGAGGTCCGCCGGCCGGACGACCGGCGACACCAGCTCCGGCTCCCACGCCTGTGCCCGCCGTCGCAGGCCGTCCGGTGGTTGTCGGTTTCCGCGACTGTCCCATCGCCGCCTGATCAGGGAGACTGGCCAGCTTGCCCAGCTCCGCATCGCTCGCGCGCGCCTGAAGCTTCTCCAATACCCGTGCCAGCGCATCGTCGGATGGCAGCCCGCGATCCACGAGACTGCCGATCACGAACAGTGGAACGGCGAGTGACCGTCCCGAAGGTGCGCCCTTCGCCAGCGCGCTCACCGCGGCTCCATCCACTCCCTTTCGCAGAGCTTCCGCACCCGCTTCGACTTCGTCGCCATTTGAGCGTCCGCGTTCCCTGTCGAGCGCATCCTTCGCTTTCTCCATCCGCTCTTCCTGCTGCATGATGGACTTTGCGATGGCCTTCGGATCCACTCCCTTGGCCGCGAACTTCAGAGCCCGCTGTTCGAGTGCCTGTGCCGGGAGACTCCGCGCCCTCGCATCCGCGATCGTCGCCAATACCTGCGCCGCAACATCGGGTGGAAGAACTTCACGCAGCCGGTCCGAAGGATCCTTCGCCGGCGTCTGAGCTGCCACGCTGCCCGCCATGAATGCGATCGCGGCTGCCAGCACAGTAATCATTCGCTTGTGTGTCATTGCATTTACCTCGACTGAGAAACACTGCCGTACTTCTTTCCTTGCAATAGACTCCGGGAAACGGACGCCGGGTCACATCAATTTCGGTTTCACCGCTGCCCTGCCGCGCGGCTAGCGCACGATCAGTATTCCCACCGATCCGCCGAATTCATCCCGACTGCTCGCGAGTCCGGACGGTACGAGCCACTGGCCGCCGTCCACACGAACGTTGATCTCGTGCATGCCGGACCCGATGGGAAGCAACACACTCCACTGTCCACTTCCGTCGCTTGTGAGAGGAACCGGCTTCCAGTCCGTGAAATCGCCCGCGATCTCTACACTCCGCTTCGCGACGGCATCTACTGTGATCGTCCTCATGCCCGCGCTCACGCTGGAGATCCGGAGCTCGCGCACCTCCGCGCGGGATGGCATCGCGATTTCAGGATCTGCTGTGATCAGCGAAGCTCGCGATTCCGCGGCAGAGGTCCGGGCCCGTACGGACGAGAATCTCAATCCCAGCGAAGCGAATCGCCCGCCCGGGAATCCCTGCGTAAAATCCACGGGATACATCCCGCCGCTTCCGACGATTCCAACGGACCGCGTCAGCCACACCGTAGCGCGAGCACTGCCCCAACCCTTGGCCGACCCCCCAATCGTTGGAAGCCTGTCGCCACTGCGAAAACCGGCGGTTGCGCTCAACTCAAGACGAGGGCCGGCCATGTTGTACTCCAGCTGCGAATCGGAGTAGCGAATGGAATCCTCCACGACGACGGGAGTGAATGTCGCCGTGATATACGAATCGGAGATACGCGCCCACGCGCCGGCTTCGCCCTGCCGTACACTTCGCCAGACGGCTCCATCCCATGCTGCACCAAGCCCACCTCCTGCCCACACACCTCCAGCTTCGCCGAGGAGATGGAGCCGGCCGATACCGAGAGTCTGCGTCGTTCTGCCGCCGTCCTGGTGTGCGCTGCCGCCGAAGAAACCCGCCACCTCGGCCGCCAGTGGTCCCGAGCGGGGAGTGAATACAGAGCCGGCAACCGTTCCCTGTCCACTCCATTCGCCGGACGAAAACTGCGAGTACGTCGCGGCCGCGCCGAGCGTCGCGTTGCCGGATTCGATCCGGAGTGATGGTGTGAGCGCGGCCGCCGTGGCATCAACGCTGTCGGCGTAACGCATCTTGACCGCACCGGCTTCGATGCCGCCGCTCACAACCTGCGCGCCCGCCACCGGCCGGCCCGTTATTCCGACAAGGAGAGAGACGAACGCCAGGCGTCCGATCACACCGTTACGAGTGAATCGTGATCTCAATCCGCGGAGCCGGCTGACGCGGATTCGGATCCAAGCTCCAGAAGCGAGCTCTCGGTGCCGAACTCGTCCATGCGGGAGCTCACGAGCGGATCCGCAACCCATCGCTGTCCGCGACCGTCATTCTCGTCCACGATGAACGCGTACTCATGCCTGCCCGCAGGCAACGCAAGCGAAACCACCCATGTCCCATCGCCGCGTGGCGTGGCTAGCACCGTCGCGCCCTTGGTCCACGAGTTGAAATCACCGACGAGCGACACGCTCTTTGCGTCGGGCGCGCGAAGGACGAATCTCACGATGTGTACGGTGTCGGAATGCGTCGCGGCCGCGGGCGCCGATGCGACAACAGGGCTTTCCCGGCGCACGAGCTGCGCGTTGAATGCCGCGCCGAGCGCGAAGCATATGCCGGCGAAGCCTGCCGCCAGCAGTGCTCCCCTGAATGGTGAGACCTCCATGGTCAGCGGGCGAATCCACCATCCGCGCCTGACGTCAGCCGGATCAGTGCGGCTCCGATAGTTGGCATCCGCTTTCTTCAAAGCTTCGGCGTGGGCCGCCGACATGACACGAGCATCGAAGGTTGTATCGAGGTATTCGCGCGTCTTCAGCGGACCAGCTATTCTCGCCACGATGTCGTCGTCGCTGCGCAGATAATCGTCGAAGCGTTCAGTCACTGTGCACTCCCGTCAATATCTCGCGCAGCTGCATGCATGCGCGTTTTACTCTCATCTTGAGCGCCGACACGTTGACACCGGTCAGCTCAGACATCTCTTCGTAGCTCAGGTCTTCCACGTGCTTCAGTACGAACGCTTCACGGTACGAAGAGTGAAGCTGATCGAGCGCGCGCTGTATCTCTTCGAGCTCGGTTGTATCCGGCGCCGGGCTCGATACCGCGCGCTTCGCCAGCACTTCCGGATCGCGCACCAGCATGCTTTCGCGCCGGCTTCGCTTCGCGCCGAACGTGCGGCACTCGTTCACGACGATCTGATACATCCATCCGGAGAACCGGTCGCGGTCACGGCACCCGGAAAGATTCCTGAACGCGCGAATGAACGCCAATTGCAATGCATCGTCCGCATCCTGCCCGCTGCCGAGCACGCGCACAGCGAAGCGCGTGTAGTTGTCGCGGTAGCGTTCGAGGATTATCGCGAATGCGTCCGTGTTGCCGTCGAGCACGGCTTGAATCACATCGGCGTCGGACACGCCGTCGAGAGCCCTCATGTCATATAGACTCGCCCAGGGCGAACCCGGGTCACAATGCCAAACCGGACACGGACACCTGCTGCACGCGGCTCCGCACCCAGTCCTCGAGCCGGGTCAGCGTGACCGGCACCCGCGATCTCATCAGCGATGGATCGAACGTCTGATCCGTAGTTTCGTTGATCACTCCCACGCGCAGCACGCGGCTTACTCCCGGATGCAGCGGCTTCATCGCGCGTGACAGTGCGCGCACCACGCCGAGCGGGAGGTGAGTCACCTTCGCCTTCCTCCCGCTCACGCGCTCGAACGTCTGCACGATTTCGTGCGCGGTGAGATTTTCCGGCCCGCCAACTTCGATGATCTCTCCTCGCAGCGATGGTATCTGAAGCGCACCGACCACAACCTTGGCAACATCCTCCGCAGCGACGTAATTCCTCGGATTTCTTCCCGGGCCGAACAGCACCACGCGCTTCCCCTCCATCACGGGCTTGCCGATGAGCTGGTACGCGTGAATCTCCATGAACGCGGTCGGTCTTATGATCGTCCACGTCAGCCCGCTGTCCTGGAGGTATCGTTCCACCCTTGCCTTGGTGCGCCAGAAATCCACGGGATGATCGGGCGAGGCGCCTACCACCGAAGTGTAAATGAAGTGCCGCACGCCGGCTTGCTTCGCCGACTCTATCAGCCCGCGATGACCCGCGTCATCCACCAGTTCGCTCGCGTCTTCGCCCTTGCCGAGCATGGAGTGCGCGGCCGCGATCACCGTGCTGACTCCGCGAAGCGCGAAGTCCAGCGACTCGCGATCCCGCAGATCGCCTCTGACGATCTTCGCACCGAGCGATTGCAGCTTGTCCCCATTCGCCAGCTCACGCGTCATTGCGCGCACGGGCTGGCCATTCGCCAGAAGCGTCCGCGCTACTTTGCCGCCGAGTGTTCCGGTAGCGCCGACGATCAGGATCATGAGATCATCTCCGTTACGCGCAGCATGCTCCGAACGGACCTGCCGGAACATTGATCACCGGCGGTGCCGATGGGGCCTGCGTGAGGTCGAGTTCGTCCATCAGGTTGTTCGCGCTGGCGTCGCGGACGGTCAGCGGCTGGAGACTCCATCGCGACTCAATCAGCCGAAGCACGGACGCGTGGTCATACACTTTGCTCGACACATGTCCCTGCTTCACGAACGGCGACACGAGAATCGTCGGGATGCGGAATCCGCGAAGCCCGTCCATGTTGCCGATGTCGCGCTCGCCCGGTGGAATCGGCGCCACCGGCGGCGCCACATGATCGTAGAATCCGCCCCACTCGTCGAACGTCAGCACGAGCAGCGATTTGCTCCACAACGGACTCGTGGTCACGGCTTTGTACACACTCGCAAGAAACGCCTCTGCGTTCCGGATGTCACCTGGTGGATGATAGCTGTCGCTGAAGTCGTCGGAGAGATCGGGATCCACGAACGCGACGCTGGGAAGAGCGCCGGCCGCAGCGTCGCTGAAGAATGACGTGATCGGATGGATGATGGATGCATACCTGCTCCCCCACAGTGTGGATGTGGTAAGCGAGTTGCCGTAGTTGCGTCCCGTGAGTCCCGCGGCTGAAAGCCGGTCCCAGATGGTAGGGAGAGTGCTCGCGACCAGTGTGTTGGATAACCGGTCAGTCTGACCTGCGACCGAAACCAACCGGTTGGGAAATGTCGGCCCCATGATTGGGCAGAAATAGCGATCGAGTACGGTCCATTTTGGAGCGGCTTGACCGAGGAAAGGCAGGTCGGCCGCCTGGTAGTAGCCGATGGCGTAGATGTCATTTCCATCCGTGCGCAGCCAGCCGTCGCACGCCCCGTTGTTGTACTCTGCGCGCCCGCCCTGGAATGAGTGATCCGGATCGGCAAAGCCGCATCCCTGAAAATCCGTCAGGTGATGCGTCGGAATTGGAACGTTGTTGCGATCTGGATACGTTAGCCCCGCCTGCTTGCCGTCCGCACCAGGAACCCAACCCAGGAGGTGATCGAACGAGCGATTCTCCATCGTCACGACGATCACGTGATCGAGCGTCCCCGGCGTCGGATCAGGATCAGGTCCGCTCGAATCCGTGCAGCCCAGCGCCGTAGCGCCTGCCGCAATCGCCATGCGCGCGAGAAAATCGCGCCGCGTGATCGTGCCCGCCATCTCCACCAGGGACATTCCGGAATCGGATTCTCTGCGGCCGTCCACAGTTACAAGGTAAAGAGTGGCGCTGTCTTTCGAGATGCCGATTGCCGTGCGCGGATGGCGTCCCGCCGAAAACCTCGGAAACGTGCCCTCCGCTGCCTGCTTCATCAATGTCCTCTTACTGCATGAGGCAGATACGGCGCTTCGAGCTCATTCACCTGATCGCTCGTGAGCGTCAGGTCGAGCGATTTCACTGCCGTTTCAAGGTGTCCCATCTTCGTTGCTCCAACGATCGGTGCAACGACACCCGGTTTCGACAGGAGCCACGCGAGCGCCACCTCCGCCGGCTTCACGCTCAGCCCATCGGCAACGCGGCGCACCGCGGCGATGACCGCGAGATCCGACGGGGAATCGTAGAGCTCTACGGCATACTGATCGTTGTCGGCGCGAGTGGTTCCTTCAGTTGGCGAAGGCGTCGTGCGGGCGAGTCTCCCACGCGCCAGCGGCGACCACGGAATGACGCCGACTCCTTCGTCAACGCAAAGAGGAATCATCTCCCTCTCTTCTTCGCGATACACGAGGTTGTAGTGATTCTGCATTGAGATGAACCGCGCCCACCCGTTGCGCTCGGAAGCGGACAGAGATTTAGCCATCTGCCAGGCATAGCCGGAGCTCGCTCCGATGTATCTCACCTTTCCCTGATGCACGAGGTGATCGAGAGCGGCGAGAGTCTCCTCGATCGGAACATCACCCTTGAATCGATGAATCTGGTAGAGGTCGATTGTCTCGACGCCAAGCCGCTTCAGGCTCGCTTCACATCCCTGGACGAGGTGCTTGCGCGACAGCCCGCCCATGTTCGGACCCTCACCCATTGGGAAGTGGGCCTTGGTGGCGAGCACGATTTCTTCCATGTTCGCCATCTCCCGCAGCGCGCGCCCCGTGATCTCCTCACTGACACCCATCGAGTACATGTCGGCGGTGTCGAAGAAATTGATTCCGAGGTCGAGCGCCTTTCTATAGAAGGGCTTCGCGTCCGCTTCATCCAGCACCCACGGCCGCCACTTGGAATCGCCGTAGCTCATGCAGCCGAGGCAGATACGTGACACCATCAGACCGCTACGGCCAAGTGGTGCGTATTGCATCATGTCTCCTGGTTCAGACCTTCTCGCACGACAACGCAGATTTTAAAAGTTATTCGGCTGTGCTGCAGGTGCCAGCCGGACGGGTCGGCAACGGCGGAACTCTTCCCTGGATAACATCCCCTGGCGTAGCTTCCCGCCTCATGAAATGGACCTGGCTGCCCCTGGGCGTGGCATTCATGGCTGGCGGCGCGAGCGCGCAGACTCCAACCTCGCCTCCGCGTACGATCCTCGCCATCGGAGCCCACGCCGGCGACATGGAACTGACGACCGGCGCGCTGCTCATAAAGCAGCACAAAGCCGGAGACCGCATCGTGATTCTTCACATGACACTCGGCGAAGGCGGCAACCCGAAGATGTCACCGTCAGCGTATGGCGCGCAGAAGCGGCGCGAGGCCCTGGCTGCCGACTCGGTCATCGGCGCTGAAGCGCTCTTCGCGCCTTACAAGGACGGCGAGCTGCCGAATGATGAGGAGGTGCGACGATACGTCGCCGACCTGATCCGACAGGTGAAGCCGCAGTACGTCATGACCCACTGGCAGAAGAGCATCCACAAGGATCACTCGAGAACAAGCGCCATCGTACAGGATGCTGTGCTTCTCGCATCCCTCGAAGGAGTCGTCACCGTGCATCCGGCTCACCGGGGAATCCGCGGCATCTGGTACGCGGAGAACTGGGAAGACGCGGAGGATTTCAAGCCATACATCTCCGTGGATGTATCCGCGGAGAGAGACCAGTGGAGGGATGCGGTCACAAAGTACGAGTTCGTCCGCGGAGGAATCTCGTCCTTCAGATATCTCGAGTACTACGATGCCCTCGCGGTAGTACGAGGTGCTGTCGCCGGCAAGCAGCGCGCGATTGCGTTCGACATCGATGCGTTCGGAAAACGGAGAGTGCTGGATTCGCTGCCGTAGGACGACGATTATTGGCACCATGACAAACGCCCGCTCCGTCGTCGCCCTTCTGATGCTCGCAGCGTTCGCCCCTTCGCTGAAGGCGCAGGCACCGCAGCGCATCTTCATCAGAATCAACCAGCTCGGCTATCTCCCGGCCGGGCCCAAGACCGCCGTCGCCTGCTCTCTCGATTCGACGGCGATTCGGACCTTCACGCTCCAGGATGGCGAGGGCCGCACGGTCTTTGGCCCGCGCTCGGCGAAGACGACTGGCTCCTTTGCCGCATGTGCGTCCACGCATCGTCTCGACTTTTCGGCGTTTCGGAAGCCGGGCCGGTACACGATCGTAGCCGGCAGTGCGGTATCGCCTCCGGTCTACATCACCGCAAAAGCATACGATGGCGCAGCCGATACGCTGCTCGTCTACATGCGGCAGCAGCGGTCGGGATTCAACACGGTCGTGAAGGATTCCATTCACAAGTACGACGGACGCATCGTCGATCATCCGACGCGCACGAACGAGTTCATCAACGTCTCCGGCGGCTGGGCCGATGCATCCGACTACCTCCAGTACGTCACCACATCGGCCAACGCGACTTTCGTCATGCTCATGGCCTATCGCGACAATCCGCACGCGTTTGGTGACAAGTTCGACGCGCGCGGTCTCACCGGAGCCAACGGGGTTCCCGACGTTCTCGACGAAGCGAAGCATGGGCTCGACTGGCTTCTACGCATGTATCCTGGCGAAGACGACATGTTCAACCAGCTCGCCGATGACCGCGACCACATGTATTTCGACTTTCCGTGGAGAGATTCGTCGGATTACGGCTGGGGCAAGGGAAAGGACAGGCCGGTCTATCCATGCACCGGAAAGCCGCAGGGACTTTTCAGCGCGAAGAACCGTTCGACTGGATATGCCTCCACGGCTGGCAAGTACGCATCGGCTTTCGGCATCGCCGCGACGGTCTTCGCGAAGAGTGATCCTTCTTTCGCCGAAACCCTGAGGACAAGGGCGCTCGCCGCCTATCGTCTGGGACGCCAATATCCGGGCGTTTGCCAGACAGCGCCCGGCCGCTCTCCCTACTTCTATGAAGAGGACAACTGGCACGACGACATGGAGCTCGGCGCCGCTTCACTGGTCGGCGCCACGGCACAGCGGCATTTCCTGGGAGAAGCTCTGGTGGACGCGCGCAACGAGCCCATTACCCCATGGATGGGAAAGGACACCGCCAATCATTACCAGTGGTACCCGTGGCACAACAACGGTCACTACGAAGTGTGGCGCCACGGCTCAGCGGGCGAGAAAGCGCAGATGGCGAGCTTCTATAGAAGAGGGCTCGAAGCCGTCGTCGCGCGCGCAGGCAACGGATTCCGCGTCGGCGTTCCGTTCATTTGGTGCTCGAGCAATCTGATGGCGAGCTTCGCCACACAGGCTTACCTGTACCGAAGGATGACGGGCGACAACAGGTTCCGCGAGTACGAGGCGGCTGCGCTGGACTGGCTTCTTGGCACGAATCCGTGGGGAGTCTCGATGATCATCGGGCTTCCGGGATCGGGCACCTTCGCGCACGATCCGCATGCGGTGATCACCAGCAGGATGGGACTTCAGCTCACCGGCGGAATGCTCGACGGCCCAGTGTATCGTTCGATTTACGGAAATCTTCGAGGCATCAGTCTTCACAACGCCGACGAGTACGCTCCATTCAACACCGGTTTCATCGTCTATCACGACGACGTCGGCGATTATTCAACGAACGAGCCAATCATGGACGGGACCGCGAACCTGACTTATCTCTTCGCCTCGATGGCAAGCGGCAGATAGCGACGACTTCAGACCTGCTTCGGCATCATTCCATCGAGCAACGACGAGAACCCGTTGCCGAGCGATTGTCCTCCATCGCATACCATCACGGTTCCGGTGATGAATCTCGCCGACTCCGAGCAGAGGAACAGCGCCAGGTCCGCGATCTCTCCCTTATCAGCGAACCGGCCCAATGGAATCATCTTCGTCACGATCTCACGCGCTTTCGTCGTGGGAGCGAGGCGCTTCATTCCTTCGGTATCGTCCACTGCCCCCGGTGCAATCGAGTTCACGCGCACTCCCTGCGGCCCCCACTCCAGCGCCAGCGTCTTCGTCACCATGTCCACTCCTGCTTTCGCCGCGCATACGTGTGCCTGCATCGCCATCGGGACGAAGGCCTGCGTCGCCGAGATGTTGACGATTGACGCGCCCGGCCGTTTGAGATGCTCGAACGCCGCGCGGCATGTGTTGAAGGTCCCGAGCAGGTCAATGTCCACCACCGCCTTGAATCCGTTGGCCGACATCCCGAGCGCGGGCGCCGGGAAGTTGCCCGCGGCGCCGCATACCACGATGTCAATCTGCCCGAGCTTCTCGCGCGCAGCGCCGATGGCCGCAGCGAGCGCGTCGTAGTCACGCACGTCCGCGGAGAATCCGGCGGCTCTGCCACCCGCGGCCTCGATCTCCTTTGCCGCAGAGTCGAGCTTCTCCTGCGTCCTGCCGATCAGCGCCACGCTCGCGCCATGCTCGGCCAACCTCTGCGCGATCGCGAGGTTGATGCCGCTGCCGCCGCCGGTGATGAGCGCCACCTTGCCATCGAGAATCCGGGTACCGAATGCCGAGCCCATCAGATGCTCCAGTTCCTATGAGTTTGCGCCGCCGGTTGCGGCATCATGACTTGTTCGCTCTGCGGGTGCGCCTGATTACCTGGCGCAATTCGTCCGCGTCGAACATCTCGCTCGCCGCGGCCGAAGACGCTGTTTCCAGCACCCTGCGGTTGAGTGACAGGACGACGCCGTTCTCGCCTTGACTCTCATTCAGGAGACCCGCTGCGCGAAGCAGCTGCACGTGGTGCGATATCGTCGGCTTGGAAACCCCGAACACGCGCGCGAGCTCGACGGAAGTCATCGGCGTGCAGGCGATTGTCGAGGCGATCGCGTAGCGAGTGGTATCTCCGAGCGCACTAAAAACGAGTGCTGGATTTGCTCTTGCCCGCGCATCCGGAGAAAGATCGGGATCGGCAACGGGAATGAAGAACCGCGTCCGCTTGTCCGAGTCGGTGTACGCCGCCCACAGAGCGGCCGTGTTGAATGCGGATGGAATGACGTGGATCGCCACCACCGCGCTCATTGGAATCCGCGTTCCACTTCGCCCCGCGATGATGGCGCCATTGTCCATCGTGATCGGCAGTCGCCGCTCGCTGGTGAATGCGGCGAAGCCGCCTCTTTCGATCGCCTCCTTCATCACGCGCGCCGACTCGCGCATCTGATGCTCGAGAATCTTCCATGTGTCCGCGAAGCCGGCCTTCCAGAATTCTTCCATCACGGTGATCACGTCGCCGCGATACGCTGCCGGTTCGGCGACGATTCTCCCGAACGCCACAGCGCTTCCGCCGCGTTTCGAGAACGGATGAAGACCGAGCAGCGACAGAAGGCGCTCCTGCGTTTTCGACTCCAGTGCGACCGTGCGGCTCAACGTGACCCGCCCGGACACCAGGCCGTCCACGGAGCCCGGCATCTTGAACACGCCCCCGAGAACACTTCGCTGAAACGAGCCCGTGTCCATCGTCCGGAGGGCTTCGATCATCTCCGGAAACGTTATCGCCGGGTGCTCATCCCTCAGAGAATCGGCGAGAAGCGGCCAGATCAGCGGCGATGGCGCCACGCTGGCGAGGCTCGTTCGGAGGCGGGCCGAGATACGGCGATCCATCTCGCGCCGCCATCCGAGCAGCCGCTCTCCCGCTCCGCTTTCCAGCACCTGGAGCGCGTAAAACACCTCGAACCGTGGTGTGATTATGATCTGGACCAGAGACTCCGGTGAGGCATCAGCCATATTGGTTAGATAATTGGCTAACTCTTTATCCGCAATCCCTCGTCGTTCCGCCCCTCGAGCAGAAACAGCCCGTTCGTCGCGTCAATCCTTATCGCGCCCCCCTTCCCGACGTCGCTGCCAAGGATCCCGTCCAGGCTCACGAATGACGAGAACGCCGGCGCAAACACCAGCAGCTTCCGGAATAGCAGCGGTTGACCCGCCATCGTCAGGTGCAGCTCATCCACGAACCTGCCGTGCACAATTGACAGCCCCGCGAATCCGCCGATCAGCCTCCGTTCACCGACGAATGTTCGCACTTTCGTCTTCATGAGCAGACCGTCAGTCGAATAAGTCTCCTGCGCGCCCGTGTCGAGATTGAACACCTGCTCCTTTCCGTTGATCGTCACCGGGATCATCGGCGTTCCCGACGCGGACAGAATTAGCGGCAGCACCACTGGAGTCCCCGGGAACGCTACCTCCCTGGCGGGAACGCTCTTGAACGCCGATGCCCATGACTCGACGTCCGCCTTGTCGTTCACCGCAGCCTCGTGCCGGCCTTCTCGATTCAGCTCGGCCATTTCTTTCCACTTGTCCTGATATTGCAGCATCGCGGTCAGGAGAACCCGGGACGCCGTATGCACCAGCGTATCTTCCGTATACGCGACACGCACACTGTCGAGCGCCATAGCGGCTTCGTCCGGTTGCCCAGACATGATCAGGCCGAGCGCCCGCGCGAATGCGCGCTGCGGCTCCGTCACCATCTGCCGGGTTACGAATCCGGTATCGAGACTCGACATCGCCTCCCAGAAAGTCTTGCTCTTCGAGACGACGTTTGTGCTCCGCCGTGGTGAGCCCGTCGAGTCGATCGTGACAGTGGGCGGAAGATAGACGACAACCGGCTTCGCAGGCCCGCATGCGAGCGCCGCAGAGATCGCTGCGGTCGTCGTCCACCTGATCCATGCCCGGCGCTCGATAGGCTTCAGATCTCCCCTGGTCTGTGCAACGCCGAACCTAATATGCGGCCCTGCGCCAGAAAGCGAACGTCTCTGGCGAGCCGCTTGCAAACTGGTTCGGGCGGCGCAGCGTATAATGAATGCAGGCCCGCCAATCACTACGAGACCAATGAGCGAGAAGATCCGGAAGACCGATGAGGAGTGGAGCCAGCAGCTCACTCCCGAGCAGTTTCGCATCGCCCGAACGAAGGGCACCGAGCCGGCGTTCACCGGCAAGTACAATGCGTCGAAGGAGCCCGGCCTCTACCGCTGCGTCTGTTGCGGCAACGCGCTCTTCGATTCCGACGACAAATTTGACTCCGGGACCGGCTGGCCGAGCTTCACACGACCTGTCTCCGACCACAGTGCCGAGACGGAGACGGACAGCAGCTTGTTCATGAAGCGCACGGAAGTTCACTGTAGTCGCTGCGACGCGCATCTCGGTCACGTCTTCGACGACGGCCCCGCACCAACAGGCCTGCGCTACTGCATCAACTCTGCGTCGCTCGAAAAGATCGACAAGCCGCTCTAGAGACCGGCGCTCAGCGCCTGGCGTTGCGCTTATTCGCGCGCACGCCTCCGCGAGCCTGTGTCAGGGGTCCGGTAGTAATAGCTCGAGAGGCGCCGGTCAGAATCGAACTGACGAATAGCAGATTTGCAGTCTGCCGCCTTACCACTTGGCCACGGCGCCGGAAAACGCAAGTTACCCCCGCCCCTGGGCTCGTTCAAGCGCCGGCGACACGACTCGTCGCCCTTTGCGTCTCGTTGACACCGGTCCGGGCACGATGGATAATCACCCATGCGCCCGCACATCACTATCATGACGGCCGAGGAGAAGGACGTTCCTCTCATCCTCGAGTTCATCGAGGGCCTCGCCGGGTATGAGCGGCTGCGCCACGCCTGCGTCGCCACTGAAGAGAAGCTAACGAATACGCTGTTCGGCGATCGTCCCGCCGCCGAGGTGCTGATCGCCCGCATGAGCGGACAGCCAGTTGGATTCGCACTTTTCTTCCATAACTACTCCACCTTCCTCGCCCAGCGCGGCCTCTTTCTCGAAGATCTCTTCGTGAAGCCGGATGCGCGCGGACACGGTGTCGGCGACGCTCTCTTCTCGTCTCTCGCCCGTATTGCACTCGACCGCAACTGCGGCCGCCTTGAATGGTCGGTGCTCAACTGGAATGATCTGGCGATCGGATTCTACAAGCGGTTGGGCGCACAGCCGATGAACGAGTGGACGACGTTTCGCATGACCGGTCAGCCTCTGCACGAGCTCGCGTCCCGGGCGCCGGCCATCGCATGAAACGCCATCGCCTCTTCTACGGACGGAGCCCCGGCCCATTATTCGGTCCATTGATCACGTGCGTTATTGTCGCCACTCTGGCTTTTGCGTTCGAGCGGTCGATGCCGGCGTTCCATGACGTCGTTCAGCCCGTTTACTGGATTCTCGCCGCCATCGCACTTATCGCGATATGGAGGTGGCTGCGCGTACGGTCCGGCAACAGACGGGAAGCCGATCGCCGAAAGGCCGACAGGCCCGGGGACGACGAGGACCGCTAGGCGCTCTCCATGGCACGCGGTCGCGTATCTCGCCGCTCGAGGCGATTCAAAAATTCTCCCAGCGCCTCACGCCGGAGATTCAGCGGATCGAAGAGCCCGCTCCGGAGCCCGTGGATATCTAGGTCTTCGGGTGAAGGGTCTTTAGCCACTCCTCCACCGACAACGCAGTCTCCCATGTGTCCACGTTCGCGCGCAGCATCTCGGCGATCTTTTCGCAACCGGGCTCGTTCTCCACCACCAGCTGCGTTAGATCATCCACTCTGTCGCGAAGCAGGCTGTCTGTCGCGCGGGAGAGAGACGCGGCGCGCCGCGTCACCTCGTCCACAGCCGCTCGAACGACGGCTGCATCCTCGGTCTCGATCAGCATCTGCATCAGTGCCGCGGCCGGAGAAAGCGTTCCTGAGAGACAGCGTATCATTATCTCGCACTGCGCCGGCGGAACGATTCCTGACGTGAGACGGAGCACCGCACCCGATTCGGACTCCGATTCCGGACTCAGTCCAGCCATCCTAGGGCTCACCTCTTGCATATGGGGTTCATGCAGGGTGCCTGAATGCAAGCGCCGCACCGCTCGTCACAATCGCGGCCTGGGCCGCTTGCACCACCCACCTTTTCCAGAGGAGTGAGCTGTCATGGCGGCGCGAAAATCATCCGGGGGAAGGAAGTACGGCAAGGCAGCAGGCGAGCGTGTCGAATCGGCGATGCGGCGGCGAAAGAAGGGAACTCTGAAGAGCGGCAAGGGACGAAAGGTCACGAGCCGCGAGCAGGCGATCGCAATCGGTCTCTCCGAGGCGCGGGAGAAGGGAGCCAAGGTTCCGCCCGCGAAGAAGTCGTCGTCATGAAATAAGACGTCCGGGAGAAAACGCTCCTGGAAGCGGCTACGCGGAGCCCGCAACAACCATCGGTCCGGTCGGCGCGGGCATCCCGCCTTCCGGCTCTTCCGTGATCGCGACTGCGCGTAATGCATTGCGCGCAAGCGCGTAATGCGCGTGCATCACCGTCTTTCCCTGTGGATCGGGACGGAAGGTTCCCGCGGAGATCTTCGCACTGTCGGTGACGAGCCAGACCTGGTACGTCATCCCCGGCTTGGGCGGTTTCAGGTTGTAAGTCACCATGATCCAGTCGTCCGAGGCGCGGTTCCACATCATCTTGCCGAGTGGCTGCGCTGCGCTCTTGTTGACGAGCGCTACGACCTTCACGTCCGGGCCGCTCATTGCCGCGATCATCGCGTCTTTCTGCAGCAGGGCCGACGAAAAACTGTCGGCTCGCGGCACGAGAGTATCGGCGGCGGCGAGCTGATCACGCATCGCGTTGCGGTCGGCTGTGACACGGAGCTGCTGCGCGCCGCTGGCGATCAGCGCCAGCGTGGCGGCGATCGCCAACCAGTTCATCGGACGCGATGCCGGCGACGTCGGTGGAATCTGCCAGACGGGCTGCGCGGGCGTGACACGTTTCGTCTCTCCCGTCGCCACCCGCTGCGAGCCGGGCGTGATTCTCTGTCCGAGTCCGGTAAGGCTCGCGACCCCGCGCGCCAGGTCAGGCGGTCCAGGCGGTGCTGCGGATCGCGATTCGCGCTCGGCGCGCGCGCGCATTACCAGCCGCGATCGAATCCCCGCTTTCCGCCCGCGATTCATCTCGGCCGACGGAACGAGCTCTCCAAGCATGGTCACCGTCTCTTCCATTGCCGCGAGCTCGGGTCCGCACTCGGGGCACACTGCGGCGTGAGCGCGCACGGCCTGGCCGACGTCGGCCGAAACCGCGTCGAGTGCGACCGCGGCCAGCTCGGAGAATACCTCCTCGTGGCTCATGTCGTTCACTCCAACAGCCCGCGATGCATCGATAGCGGCTCCCTCAACTTCTGCATTGCCAGACGCATTCGCGTCTTCACGGTTCCGAGCGGCTGCCCAGTCGCGTCAGCGATCTCCGTCTGGCTCATTCCACGGAAATACCCCAGCTCGAGCACTTCTCTCTGCTCTACCAGCAGCTCACGCAACGCCGCACGGACGTGCTCACGCAGCTCCGCGCGAAGGCTCGTAGGAGGACGCCTTCCGCCACGCCTGCCAGAAAGTCTCTTCAACTACGTCTTCCGCTTCGTCTGGATCCTTGAGCAAGTGCAGGACGAGCGAATAGAGCGACGATGTCCAACGGTCATACAGCGCGCCGAGCGCGGTTTCATCCGCTTCACACATTCGCCGGATCAAAGCCACATCATCGGCATTCAATCTGGTCTCAGCAGAATACGACAGCTCACGCTCGGGCGGATTCATCGTCTCGAATGTAAACGCGCTACGCCTTACCCGTTACCCGTTACCGGCTGCCCGTTACCTGACAGCTACGAGCCTCGGGCAACGGGAAACGGGCAGCGGTTTAGTACTTCGCCAGGTAGTTGTCGAGCTCCCACTGCGACACCTGTGTGATGTACTCCTCCCACTCCATTCGCTTCGCCGCAAGGAAGTGCGTCGTGATGTGCTCTCCCAGCGCTTTCTTGACGACAGCGTCCTTCTCCAGCTCGTTGCACGCCTCTTCGAGGTTATGCGGCAGGTCGTCGATCCGCAGCCGGCGCTTCTCGCGGTGCGACATCTCCCAGATGTTGGCGTTCACCGGCTCGCGCGCGTCGGTCTTGTTCTCCACGCCGTCGAGCCCGGCCGCCAGCTGCACCGCCAGAGCGAGGTACGGGTTCGCCGCCGGATCGGGAATGCGAAGCTCCACGCGCGTGCCCAGGCCGCGCCGGTCGGGAATGCGGATCATCGGCGTGCGATTGCGCATCGACCACGCCACGTTCACCGGCGCCTCGTAGCCCGGAACAAGCCGCTTGTACGAGTTCACCAGCGGGTTGGTGATGGCGCAGAACCCGCGCGCATGCTGCAGAAGCCCGCCAATGTAGTGGAGCGCAGTCTGCGACAACTCCCACTTCGCGCCCTTGTCCCAGAACGCGTTCTCCTTCCCGCGGAACAGCGACTGGTGAGTGTGCATGCCACTTCCGTTCTGCCCGAAGACCGGCTTCGGCATGAACGACGCCATCAATCCGAACTGCTGCGCCACGTGACGCACGATGAAACGGAATGTCGCGATGTTGTCCGCCGTCTTGAGAGCGTCGGCATAGCGGAAATCGATCTCGTGCTGGCCGTGCGCCACCTCGTGGTGCGCCGCCTCCACCTCGAATCCCATCTGCTCCAGAACGTCCACTATCGCGCGTCGCGCATCCTCTCCCAGATCGACCGGCGCCAGATCGAAGTACGCACCGACGTCATGAGTAGTCGTCGTCGCCTCTCCATCGGGTCCCGTCTTGAACATGAAGAACTCGGCTTCCATCCCCGCGTTCATCGTCGAGAATCCCATGCTGCGCGCGCGGTCGAGCTGCCGGCGCAGAACCCGGCGCGGGTCACCCTCGAACGGCTGTCCGTCGGGCGTGTTGATGTCGCAGATGAGACGCGCTACGCAATTCTCCGGATCGCCCCATGGAAAGATCTGGAACGTGCTGAAGTCGGGCGCCAGCAGCATGTCCGACTCCTCGATGCGCACGAACCCTTCGATCGAAGAGCCATCAAACATGATGTCCCCGTCGAGCGCCTTGTCGAACTGTGAGCGCGGAATCTCGACGTTCTTGTTGACGCCGAGGATGTCGGTGAACTGGAGACGCAGAAAGCGAACGTTGCCCTTGGCAGCCAGGTCCAGAATATCCTTCTTGCTGGCGCCGGCCGTGTTGCGCGGAACGGATTTTGGTTTGGGTGGCACAGGGAGTCTCGGAAAAGGGCGGTATGGACAGGGAGAGGGAAGCAGCGAAGCTACAGGACGCGATTTCCGGTGTCAATGAAATCGTGCAGAAGCTGCAAAACAATGCCCGACTGTTGCGCCCCATCACCAGGGATGCCGCAAAATTGTGTGCCGAAACGTGCAACATTAGCAAATTAGCCGATCACACCGATGCTCCAGGTCGCCGACTCCCTTTCGCCGCTCGAAACGCTGCCGGCACCGTCATCGCCATGTCCTTCTTCATCGTGCGCCCCGCGTGAGCGGCATATTAGGTTGTAGCTCATGACCCAGCCTTCGACCTCCAAGATCGTTTGTGCCGCCTGCTCGACCCCTGGCACGGGACGATTCTGCGCCAATTGCGGCGGCACCCTCAAAGCCTCTGTCTGCGCCGGCTGCAACGCCTCTCTGAGCCCTGACGCTCGATTCTGTCACAATTGCGGGAAGACGATGGGAGGCCTGAGTGTTCAGCCGATCGTTCCTGCGCAGCAGTCATCCATATCAGCGTCCCTTCCATGGATCGTCGTGGCAATAGCTCTCGCGACATTGCTGGCGCTTCTCGCCGGAAACGCGTTCATCTCGCGCCGCGGGAACACATTCGACGCGCCGCAGAACGCACTTCCACAAGCGGGCCTCGATAATCGAGGCACGGGCGGCGGCGTGGAATCCGTCCGAGGTACCGACATCTTGCAGCTCTCGCCGCAGGAGCGTGTTGACCGACTTTTCGACCGGGTGATGCTTCTCAACAGCCAGGGGAAAAGCGATAGCGTGCTTTTCTTCGTGCCGATAGCAATCAGCGCCTACCAGATGCTGGGCTCGATGAACGCCGACCAGCGCTATGACCTCGGTCGCATCGCCGAAGTCGCCGGCGCATTGCCCCTCGCCCGCGCGCAGGCCGACACGATTCTCCAGCAGAATCCGACGCATCTGCTCGGCCTCATACTGGGCGCACGGGTTGCGAATCTCGACAATCGCACCGCCGACCGGAAAACGTTCGAGACCCGAATTCTCGCGGCGTATTCGACCGAATTGGCGAAGAAGCTGCCCGAGTACGAGCGCCACGAGAACGACATCGGGAGCGCCCTCGCCGACGCGCGCCGGTCATCCCAAACCGCGAAGTAGCGGCTCGGGTGACCGGCCATGATTCTGCCGATGGACATGCGCTCTTGACGCGCCACGATTGACGCTGTATTCGCTTTCCACGAAAGGGAATTGCGGCTTCAGCCGTTCCGGGCAAGGCACGCGACGTGCAACGTGGCCCGCCGCACGACAGGCGCTGAACGAAGAGAACGATGAAACAGTCAAAGGGGGATGGTATGCCGGGCGGTGATGAGACAAGAGAGACTTACAGATTCGCCGATGATGACGACTCTGATGATCTCGGCGGTTTCGGCCGCGGCAAGCGGTCGTACGACGACGACGAAGACGAAGAGAACGGTGGCTGGGCGATAAACGAGGACCACAGCGACCGTCTCTGGGACAGCGCCGATGACGTAGATGATGATGACGAAGAAGAGTCAGTCGCCACTGATGCGGACGACGTTGACGACGACGAAGAGGAGGAGGACGTGTTCGGGGGTGGCGCCCCGCGCGGAAGACGCGGACGTCCCAAGGGATCTACCGCCGCGAACCGCGAGAAGCAGCTTCTCGCTGCCACTCGCCCCTCGCGCGAAGCGCCGACCGAGCTCGTCGCCGAGAACTCTCTTCTGTTCGGCGATGACGATGCGTCTCTGACCGACGAGTCTGCTTCCGGCCCGCCCGCAGCTGTGAATAAGAAGGCGGGATGGTCGAAGTCCGGCGCAAAGTTGGCCTCGAAGGCTGCATCCGGAGCTTCTTCGAAGAAATCTGCTCCGAAGAAGGCTGCTGCGAAGAAGGTTGCTGCGAAGAAGCCGGCTCGCCGCAAGCCCGCTCCGAAGAAAGCCGCCAGCAAGAGCACGGCAAAAAAGAAGTCTTCGACCCGCGGCGCAGCGAAGAAGAAGTCGGGCTCGTCGGCGAGAAAAGCCAGCAGTGGCCGGAGGCGCTAGATCGAGAGGACAGATGGACGAGAACGATAACCGCTGGCGAAAAATTCTTCTGTCGGGTGGCGCGCTGGTCGGCGCCGCCGCGGCGTACAATGCGTTCGCCCGCAAGGGAATCGACAAACTCACCAACCTCATTGGTGGCGAAGAAGGCGGGTTCGAGTGGAGGGGCCGCCGCATCGCTTTCACCAGAAGAGGAAGCGGTCCGCCGATTCTTCTCGTGCACGGAATACATGCCGCCGCATCGTCCTACGAGTGGCACGACAACGTCGAATACCTCGCACGCGGAAACACGGTCTACACCATTGACCTGCTTGGATTCGGCAGATCAGACCGGCCCTCGATCCGCTATTCGGCGCGGCTCTACATCTCGCTCATCTCGGACTTCGTCCATCAGGTAATTGGCGAGCCATGCGTGCTCGTCGCGACCTCACTGTCCGGAGCGTACGCGATCGTTCTTGCGGCACGTGATCCGGAGCGGTTCCCCGCTATCGCGCTGATCGCGCCCACCGGTCTCGTGCGCCTCAACAAGACGGCGGGAGTCGGAGGCGAAGCGGGACGGCTCGCCGTCGAAGCTCCGATCATTGGAACCGCAATGTTCAACGGCCTGGTATCACGACGCAGCATTCGCATGCACCTGGAGAAGACGTACGCCGACGACACCATCGTCACCAACGACCTGGTTGATATGTATTACTGGACGTCGCACCAGCGCGGTGCCCGTCATGCGCCAGCCGCGTTCATCTCGGGACACCTGAACATCGACGTGCGTCAGGCGCTGCGGCGTCTCACTCAGCCTGCATTGCTCGTCTGGGGCGAGGAGGGATCTATTGCTCCCGTTGAGGAGTTCCGCGGATTCCGCGCGATCAAACCCGACTTCGAGTTGTCCGTGCTGTCGCCAGCCGGCGATCTGCCGCACGACGAGCGGCCGGATGACTTTAATGTTATCCTATCCACATGGCTGAATCGGCTGTCTCTCTCCTCCGCGCCCACTCCCGCCACGCTCCCTGGAACGCCCGAGGACTCGCTGCCCACGTCACGGCTCTCGTAGACGCGGCAGGCATGCGGCCGACCAACGCGTCGGCCCGCGCGGCACCAACCGCACGCTCAGTCAGGTTCTACGTCGCGAACGGACTGCTCGATCACCCCGAGGGAACGGGTACTGCGGCCACGTACAACTATCGTCATCTGCTCCAGCTTCTCGCGATCAAGATCCGGCAACGCGAAGGCCAGAGTCTCGAGAAGATCAAGGAAGAGATGAAGGACATGACTGGCGACGCACTCGAGCGTCGCATCGCGACATCACTCGCTCCCGCCCTCATGTCCGGTGCCGACAACACCGTCGAGCGCGAAGACGGCAATACCTACATGTGGCGCCGGGCGCCCGTCGCCGACGGAATTGAGCTGCATATTCGCGAGGACAGCCCCGCCGCCCGCGAGGAAGCCGTCATCGCCATGCGCGAGGCGGTGCGCGCAGCTCTCGGACGGGCCGATATCCGGTAGCCGTCGCCGCGTGCTAGAGCACCCGCCGCAGCTTCTCCGCGCCCCACTCGAGCACCTTTCCCGTCCAGGGCCGCTTGCGGAACGTTTCCAGCTTCATTTCCTGCGAATACTTGAGATCGTTCATGAAGATCTCATCCATTTTCGTGCCCACGCCGGCATCGAGCGCTACGATCTGCGCTTCGTTGTTGAACGCGATCGACCGGTTGTCGAAGTTCATCGAACCGATCGACGACCACAGGCCGTCCACCACGATTGTCTTCGCGTGCATCATGGTCGGACTGTATTCGTAGATCTTCACTCCTCCTTCGAGGAGCTTCTCGTAAAGTGCGCGGCTCGCGTACCACGTGCTCTTGAGGTCTGTCTTGTCGCTCACGGTCAGCACCCGTACGTCTACGCCCCGCTTTGCGGCGAGTATCAACAGCTCGCAGAAATCGTCGTTCGGGATGAAATAGGAGTTCGCGATGTACAGGCTCTTGCGTGACCCCGCGATCGTGAGCGCCAGGAAGCGCTCGGCGGGAGTGCTCCCGATTGTCGGCAAGCTGTGCATCAGTCCGGCGTTGACGTTCCCTCCGTCCTCGAAGGAGATAGACGGAAAGAAAACGTCACCAGTCAGAAGCTCACCGGTGGTCTCCGCCCAGCCGGAAGCGAACGCAGCCTGAAGCCCCGCTACCGTCGGACCGTGAAAGCGCACGTTGGTCTCCCGCCATTGGTCTTCGTGCAAACCGTCGCCGAGCCAGTAGTCCGCCAGGCCGAATCCGCCGGTGTAGCCGACTCGTCCGTCCACGACCACCACGCGGACGTGCGACCGTTGTGTCGCCCTGTGAAGCGTGTACCATTTGAGCGGACGCAGCCACGCGACCCTTACTCCGGCGGCCGTCAGCCCGCTCACCCATTCCTTCGTCAGTGGCTGCGAGCCGAACGTGTCGAGCAGCAGGAGCACTCGCACCCCGGCTCGCGCCCGCTCCGCCAGATACTTCGCCATCGTGTCGGCGACCGCGCCGGGCTGCGAGTAGTACATCTGCACCGTGATCGTTTTCTTCGCCGAAGCCAGGTCCTTCCAAAGCAACGGGTAGGTTCCTTCGCCATTGAGAAGAATCTCGACCCTGTTGCCGGCGTCTATGTGAGTGCCCGTGAAGAGCTCGATCGTGCGGGGAAACAGCGGATCGCTCACCCGGGGCGGTCCTTCGCGGTCTCCTCTGGCGATGACTGTCCGGACCGTCGCGCCCCGGGTTACAGAGAGCGCCCCGATCAGAACCATTATCAGCGCGAGAATCACCACGACGGTGAGGAGACTGTATTTCAGGATGCTCATCGGTTCCCGTTGCCTCTGGTGCGTGTTTCCTGAGTAAGAACGCCTGGCAGGTGCTCTGCCCGCTCCTTGCCGTGCTCATATAGTTGCAACAGTTTCACACTACATGCCTCTCACAGCCCGCAAACGTTCCGTGAATCGGGCCATCTATCTGGACCGGGCTCTCGAAGCCCTTCCCATTTTCCGTCTCAGCGATTCAGCTGATGAGTCGACGATAACATACTCACCGGCTTCAGGCGGACGCTGGCGGGTACTGCCGTCTCCCGGCGATCGCGTCCCTGGCACGTTCGATCAGGACGTGTACGTCGAGATACTGCATCGCTACTGCGAAGCAGGGTTCCCGAATGACGGGACTGTCACCTTCACCCTGCACTCGTTCCTTCGTTCCATCGGAAGAAGGGTCGATGGGCGGACCTACGAACAGCTCCGCTCCGCGCTGAACAGACTTGAGAGAACCATCCTCGAATCTTCCGGAGTCTATGTCTCGGCCCGAAACTCCGCGCCATTGGACGACCGCTTTACTATCCTGAGCTCCGTCGCGATCGAGCGTAGACGCCTCGCCGACCGTGAGCAGTTCACCTTCTTTCCCGTGCTTACCGCCTCCGAGCCGGGCGATGCCCGGGTCGTCATCTCCCCACTGCTACGCGAAAACATTGCCGCGGGGTGTACGGTCACGCTTTCTTCTCCCCTCTATCAGTCGCTTAGCAGCCCCGTGGCGCGGCGGCTTTACCGCCTGATGGAGGTCGCACGCGAAGGTGGAATGGTGACCTGGCGCGTGCCCCTCGAAGAGCTCGCACAACAGCTCCCGCTCGCCCAGCGCTATCCATCTCATCTGCAGCGCGTTCTCCAACCGGCACACGAGATGCTTGTCGCTACCGGTGTGGTGCGCAGCGCTGTCTTCCGGCAGGTCAGCCGCGACTGGCTCGTTGACTACACGCTCGCGAGCCGCAACGTATAGGGCGGATCGCGTGTCAAACATCCAGGTCGTCACGGTGATCGCCCCCGGGAACTCTCACAGTTTCAAGGCGTATCTGCTACCTTCAGGCAAGCCCTAAATCAGACGCAGGCAAGCATGTCCAACCGTCGCAGGTTTTTGCTCTTCGGAATTATCGCCGCCCCCTTGATCGCGGGCGGTTTCGTCGCGCAGGATCGTTCCGCCACCGATGGAGCGCGGCTCCTCGACCAAGTCCTGACGATCGTGTCGGGACGCTTTGTGGACAGTGTCGACGCAGCGGCGCTTTACGAAAAGGCCGCTCGCGGACTGGTCCATGAGCTCAACGATCCCTATTCCGTTCTGCTCTCCCCGAAAGAGCTCGCCACCTTCACCGCCCAGACCGGCGGTAAGTACGGCGGCGTCGGAATGGAGATTGGCGAAGTCCAGGGGTTCATCACCGTTCAGCGTGTATTCCCTCACACGCCAGCCGAGCAGGCCGGCGTGATCGAGGGTGACCGGATCATCCAGGTGGACACCGCCAACACGCGCGGCTGGTCCACGGCACAGGTCTCCGATGTCCTCAAGGGGCGTCCCGGCACCAAGGTCGCCGTGAAGTTCATGCGCACGGGTGTCGCCGAGCTGATCCCGGTGACGTTCACTCGCGCGAGCGTCCGCATACCGGCCGTCCCCTACACTATCATGCTCGACGGCAAGGTTGGCTACATCCCGCTTCAACAGTTCAACGAGACTGCAACCGCAGAGCTGGAAGCTTCGATCAAGCGCCTCTCCGGTGAGGGAGCGAAAGGACTTGTTCTTGATCTCCGCGGCAATGGCGGCGGATACCTGGAGCAGTCGGCTACCGTTGCCAACCTCTTCCTGAAGAAGGGACTGGAGGTCTCCAGCGTTCGAGGGCGCGCCGGCTTCCGGGAAGTGCTCTACGCGACCGATAATCCGACGGCCCCGGAAATTCCGCTCGTCGTTCTCACCGACGGCCGCACTGCATCGGCCTCGGAGATCGTCGCTGGCGCTCTTCAGGACCACGACCGCGCGGTGATCGTCGGCACCACCTCGTTCGGAAAAGGGCTCGTCCAGACTGTCTATCCTCTCGATGGCGGCTACGCCCTCAAGATGACGACGGCCAAGTGGTATACGCCGAGCGGCCGGTCCATCCAGAAAGAGCGCAAGCTTCTTCCCGACGGATCGTTCGTCGAGGTTCTCTCCGACTCGATGGAGACTGACTCGGTCCGGAAGTCCCGGCCCAGGTTCAAGTCCGACGCCGGCCGTATCGTCTATGGCGGCGGCGCTGTGACTCCTGACGTCATCGTCCAGCCGGACACCCTCACCACGACAGAGCAGAAGCTGCTCAACGCTCTTGCCCCCAAGGCGCAGGTCGTTCGCTCGACACTGATCAACTACGCCGTCGAGCAAAAGGGGAACGTGCAGCCGAACTTCGTCGTCTTGAAGGCATGGAGAGACGAGTTCTACAATCGCCTCGTCGCTCAGGGCGTGAAGGTGGACAAGGCGCAGTTCGAGGCCGGCGGATCGGAAATAGATCGCCTGCTTGGCTCGAGCATCGCCCGAATCGCTTTCGGAGATTCCACCGCAAAGCGGCGTGACATCGCCGACGATGCGCAACTGCGCCGCTCTCTCGAGCTGCTAAAGCGGGGCCAGACCCAGCGCGATCTGTTCGCCGTCGCTCTTCAACCCACTACGGCATCGACGAATCGCTGAGACGATTGAAACGTAGTTCCGGCTGGCATCATGGAATTCCGTGATGCCGGCTTTTCTTGCATTATTCCCCTGTTGATTCCTCCTCCGGAGATCCTATGGGTGCTGGATTGATTTCCCTCGCCGTCATTGCCGCTCTTGCGGCCCTCATCGTCTTCAAGTCCTTCAAGATCGTCGGACAGGCGGAGGTGATGGTGGTGGAGCGGCTGGGCCGCTTTCATCGAGTCGCGCGATCGGGCCTCAATATTCTGCTTCCTTTCATCGAGTTGCCACGAACTATCGACGTTCGCTACTTCGAAAGCGATGTTACCGGTATCAAGCGCGTTACCGCCGGGCACACTTCGCGCATTGATCTTCGCGAGCAGGTGCTGAACTTCCCGAGTCAGCCGGTAATCACCAAGGACAACGTCACCATAGACATTGACGCTGTCATCTACTACCGCGTAGCCGACCCGCAAAAGGCAACGTACTCGGTGCAGAACCTTCCCTACGCACTCGAGACGCTGACGCGAACGACACTACGCAACATCGTCGGCGAAATGGAGCTCGATTCGACACTCGGCAGCCGCGACGTGATCAACAGGCGCATGCGCGAAGTGATCGAGGAAGCATCCATCGGATGGGGAGTGGACGTGACACGTGTGGAGCTTCAGGCGATAGAGCCGCCGCGCGACATTCAACAGTCCATGGAGTTGCAGATGCGCGCGGAACGCGAGCGGCGTGCCGCCGTCACGAACGCCGAAGCCGGAAAACGCGCAGCGATTCTCGAAGCCGAAGGTGTCCGCGAATCGCAGGTTCGCCGCGCCGAAGGCGAGAAGGATGCCTCGGTTCTCCGCGCGCAGGGCCTGGCCACCGCTCGTCTCGCGATGGCCGAAGCGGAAGCCGAGGCGATTCGGCGGATCGCTGCCGCACTTCCCGAAGGGCAGGCCGCGATGTACCTGCTCGGCATGAAGTATCTCGAGGCACTTCCCACTCTCGCGCAGGGAAAGAATTCGACGATCTTCCTGCCCGCCGAAGCCGCCGGCGTGATGGGAGCGATCGGCGGACTGAGAGAATTGGTGGCGCGTGCTGCCATACCGGCGCACAGGAGCGAGATCGAACAGCCTGTTCCAGCTCCCGATGCGCCGCGGAAGTTGACTTGACCGAGATCACGCAGGAACGCGCAGAGCGTATCGCGCGCGCCCACCCGTGTGATCACTGCGGCGAGTACAGCTTCAAGAGCCTGAAGGTCAAGCGGGCGTCCGAATTTCACCACAAGGCATTGGGTGAAGTCTGGCATGTGATCAAGACATGCGGTGTGTGCGGTATGCATCAGGAGGTAGGTATAGACACCGAAGGGGATATCGTCTACGCGACCTGATGCGCCGTCGCAAAAGTACAGTGGCGGCTAGATCCCTTCGGGCCAGTTCGGCTTGTGCGAATACTGGCCGAACACCGCCTGCAGCACGTTCTCGGGCTTGTCTGTCAAGGTTACCGCATCGAGTCTGTCTGAAAGCGGCATAACCCGGGAGAAATCCCGGTAGCGTCGGTAACTGTGCGGGAAAGTCGCAGGCCCGCCCCGCATCACCCTCGACAGCAGCATGTCGGGCACGAGGAATCGCGTCGCGGCGAAGAAGAAGTTGAGCGTCATGGGCTTCGGCAAGCTGCTCTCCACGATCCGCCTCGGCAACGATCCGTGCTTGCCCCACTGCACGTTAATCGCTACCTGCGACTTCGGCCATCGAGTATGCAGCAACGTGCCGTGCCAGTAGGTCCAAACGTCTACCGGCGCACCCGTGCTGTCGTAGCGAAGCCACACCACCTCCTCGTCTGTCGGGACCGTGAAAGGAATCCATGCCCCGTTGACGTCGTCCCGCCACAGCAGATGGTAGGCAATCACCGACTTTGTCGGGTGGACCACGGCGACGACCCGGGATAGCAGGAACCTCTCGTCGCGTTGGAGGTACAACACGGGTGCGAGGCTGCGCGCCATCATGGCGACACTGTCGTCTGGTGCGAGCGTGCCTTGCAAATCAATGGATCGCAAGGGGATGTGAGCGCGAGGCCCGCATCCGACCGACAGGACCGCGAGCATGACTGCGGATGTCTTCCGTACGTACTGACCGTAGTTCTGGCGTAGTAAAGCGACTCCAACAGTGAGGTTCGTGCTCCCACAGCTTACGGGGGAGGACAAGCCCTCGGAGGGCCGATGCGTAAGCCGCGTCCAAATACGTACAACCCCGCGCAAGTCCTTCACCTCATCAACGGTGATCGGTCAGGCGGACTGCTCAGCTGTCCTTCGTGCCCCGGACCCATCGAGCGTGATCCCGCCCGTTATCCTCCCGCACCCATGTCGCACGTCACCCTCCGGTGTCGAAGCTGCGGCCGCACCGCGAAATACGTCGCCAGCGCGGCAGGAGCAGCCTGAAAAAAAACTCCCCTCGCCGAGCGATCGCCCGGACAATTGCACAAAACTTGCCCGCTTTTTCTCCGGCATCTATCGCTCGCGCGCCGAGACGATGATCCGGGTACTGAAACGATGTCGGCTCGAGTCGCCGGTACGATACACTGAAGCGCCACACACCGACGCATCAGTGGGTACAGTCAGGCCCCTCGGAGGGGAAAGGAAAGAGTTATGGCACGCATTACCGGCACAGTGAAGTGGTTCAACGACGCGAAGGGATTCGGGTTTATCTCCAGAGAAGGCGGCCCCGATGTCTTCGTCCACTTCAGCGCAATCTCCGGCTCGGGTTTCAAATCCCTTGCTGAGGGGGACAAGGTGGAGTTCGAAGTAGTTGAGGGACAGAAAGGCCCCCAGGCCGCGAACGTCACTAAGGCCTGAACACCAAAGAGCGAAGTTCCTGGCCCCGGGCAACCCCCGGGGCTTCTCTGAAAATCTCGCCGAGCCCTTCGATTCCAATCGCTATACCGACGATTATCGCGCCAATCTGATGAAGCTCATCAAGGCCAGGATGAAGGGAAAGAAGATCAAGCTCGAGGAGCCCGCCGAAGAGTCGGCATGAGCCTGTTCCGTGACGACACTCACCCGTCGCGCTAAAAGCGCCAGACAGCAGCTCGCCGAGTATCGCAGAAAGCGCGATTTCGCGAAGACTGCCGAGCCTTCCGGGAGCGAGCCGACTTCCGAGGCCGACCGTCTCCGCTTCGTCATACAGAAACACGCCGCATCTCACCTTCACTTCGATCTTCGCCTCGAGCTCGACGGCGTGATGAAGAGCTGGGCCCTTCCGAAGGGACCGAGCACCGACCCTTCAGTGAAGCGACTGGCAATGCAGGTTGAGGATCATCCCATCGATTACAACACCTTCGAAGGGACGATTCCGGAGGGAGAGTATGGCGCTGGAACCGTGATGCTCTGGGACACTGGCAGATACACGGCAGACGGAGTCGCCCCTGAAGAAGCCGGGCACACAATCCGCACGGGCTATGAGAGGGGCGAGCTGAAGGTCACATTCTTCGGCAGCCGGATGCGCGGCTCATGGGCGCTGGTGCGAACCAAGCTTTCGCGCGGCAGGGTTACCTCGTCCAAGCCGCAGTGGCTTTTCATCAAGCGCCGAGACGAGTACGCATCGAGCAATGACGTCGTCGCGGAGAACATGACTTCCGTCACCACTGGACGCACCATGGAAGAGATCGCCGAAGGTCGGAGCAAAGTGTGGCGCGGCAACCGTTCGAAGAACGATCGAAAGTCAACGGACTTCGCTTCGCTCGCGCGCGAGCTCGAGCCGATGTACGCCAGCATCGGTGTGGCGATCCCCGGCGACGGGTGGACGTTCGAGCCCAAGTACGACGGAGTACGCGTGCTGGCCTTCGTCACCGCTGGTGAAGTTTCACTCATCACCAGGAATGGCAAGGACAAGGCGGCGCAGTTTCCGGAGATCACCGACGCGCTCCAGGCGCTGGCAAAGAAGCGAAAGAAAGATTTCGTGCT
The DNA here is from genome assembly GCA_030647905.1 of Gemmatimonadaceae bacterium. Taxonomy (NCBI): domain Bacteria; kingdom Pseudomonadati; phylum Gemmatimonadota; class Gemmatimonadia; order Gemmatimonadales; family Gemmatimonadaceae; species Gemmatimonadaceae bacterium. The sequence continues at coordinate 264,424 of JAUSJA010000026.1, forward strand.
CGATGGCGAGATCGTAGCGCTGATCAATGGAAAGCCCGGACGCTTTCAAAAGCTGCAGAGTCGGATGCACGTGAAGGGATCACACGTCATCGCCCGGCACCGAAGCTCGACACCCGCAGCTCTCGTGCTTTTCGATATCCTGGCGGCCGGCAACGACATTCTCCTTTGCGAGCTGTGGACCACGCGGCGAGCCCGGCTCGTGAAGGAGCTTGGCAAGCACACCTCCTCTCAGATCCGGATAACTGAATCTGGTGGAGGTAACGGCGGCAGGATGCTCGCCCTGGCGCGGAAGCAGGGCTGGGAAGGGATCATCGCCAAACGCACCGACTCGCTCTATGAGCCCGGCGTTCGGACCCGCGCATGGCTCAAGCTCAAGATCGAGTTCAGGCAGGAGTTCGTCGTCGGCGGCTTCACCGAGCCCCGCAAGTCACGACAGCACCTCGGCGCACTTCTGCTCGGCTGCTTCGACCACAACCGTTTCATTTACGTCGGACATGCAGGTGGCGGGTTTACTGGCGCGGGGCTCGCGGAGATGTACCGTCGGTTGAAGCCGCTCGAGCAGAAGAACTCTCCATTCGAGGAGACGCCGAAGACCAACGAGCGCGCCCATTGGGTCAAGCCGAAGGTCGTGGTGGAGGTGAAGTTCAACGAATGGACGAGCGATGGAAGGCTTCGCCAGCCGATCTACCTCGGCATACGTGATGACAAGAAGGCGACAGACGTAGGACGCGAGAGCACCAGCATGCAGAATAAGAACGGAAGGACAGAGACAACGATCAGAGATTCCGCCGCGAGCGCCACGTCGAAACCAACTGCTCGCCGGCGTATCTACGCGCAGCGCACCGTCGCGTCGGGATCTCCCGCGGTGAAAGCCCCGCAACGCAGCGGAAAACCGATTGCGCTGGAGAAGATCCTCGCCCAGCTCGACGAGATTCAAAGCGGCGGCGGCGACGGCCGACTCGAAATCGCGCCCCATGCGAGCCTCGACGTCACCAATCTCGACAAGGTCTTCTTTCCGAAGAAGAAGCTCACGAAGGGCGATCTAATGCGGTACTACGTCACTGTCGCGACACTGATCCTTCCGGTCATGAAGGATCGCCCGCTCGTGCTAAAGCGGTTTCCCGATGGCGTTGAAGGCCCTTCGTTCTTTCAGCAGAACGCCGGAGAGCCGCCCGAGGTCGTTCACACCGAGAAGATTCACGCGCAGGACGGCTCGACGAATGTCCGAATCATCGGGGGTGACCTCGCAACGCTGCTCTACACAGTGCAGCTCGGCAGTATTTCGGTGGATCCATGGCATTCGCGGCTCCAGTCGCTCGATCATGCAGACTACAGCATCATCGATCTGGATCCGGGACCGCGGGCTCCGTTCAGCCGCGTCGTCGAGGTAGCGCAATGGGCACACGAGGCGATGGACGATCTGGGGCTTGGTGGCGCTATCAAGACGTCCGGTTCCACAGGACTCCACATCTACATTCCGCTTCCGCCGAAGACGCCCAACGAGGCGGCGACGCTGGTCGCGCGGATCATCGCCACCCGCGTGAGCGAGGCGCATCCGAAGGCTGCCACCATCAAGCGATCGGTGAAGGCGCGGGGTGCTACGACGGTGTACGTGGACTACCTGCAGAACGTCACCGGGAAGACCGTCGCCGGGGCCTACTCCGCCCGAGCCAATCCCGATGCCATGGTGTCGACGCCCCTCGCATGGGACGAGCTTGCCAACGACCTCGATCCCCGTGATTTCACAATCGAGTCTGCGCCACAGTGGTTCGCTGAAGTCGGCGACATATGGAGCGCTCAGTTGAAGAAGAAGAATTCCCTGAAGGCGCTGGTCTAGCACCGGGACGTTAGCGGGAGCTGACCTTTCTCAGGGGAAGGTCAAGTTGATCGGCCTTGGCTGCGGGCTCGTCTCGGGGGGAGCTGCTCTCGAACGTCGGATCGCTGCTCTCGTCCACCATGTGCGTGAGCTTGTAATACAAATGGAGCGCGTTGACCGGGGCGATGAAGCTCCTTCGCCCGGCCCGCGAAATGGCCACCGCCTCCTCGCGGACGCGGCGGGGCAGGTCCTGCGCCATCGGGTGGGCCAGGAGGCGCCTGATTTCAGATGTATCTCTCGCCAACAGTGCAGCGCAGAGGCTGTCCAGGTATGCGAGCATCGGTCTCCGGTGGGATCTTAATCAAACCTTAGGTACACATTGTAACTAATACACGCGGAGCGCAATATGTGCCAGTATCCTTCGATTTCCGGTACAGTCCTTTTACTTAGGACGAAAGAAGGTCCAGTCTGATACCCCGCTGGGCCGGCCGACGTTTCCTCGGGGCATACCGGTAGAGCTGGGCGGGTCTTCCCCGTCCCTCGCTCCTCCATTCGTCCGTCGGCTCCACCAGCCAGGCCGCCTGCAGTGCCCTGCGAAAGCTTGCCTTGTGCAACCTCTTGGCCAGCAACAGCTCGTACATTTGCTGGAGCTCGGTCAGGGTAAACATTTGTGGTAGAAAACGGAAAGCGACCGGAGACTGGTCCATCCGGCCACGGATCATACCCACCGAAGCGTCCAGAATCTGCCGCTGTCTCAGGGCCAGCTGAGGGACGCCGTCAAGCGGAAACCAGGCGTAGACACCGCCCACCGGCGACGGCGTACCCATCGGAACGAGGCCGGCGTAGGCCACCGAAACGTCGAGATCCGAAGGATGACGCCTCCCGTCCCCGAACGCTCCGACCTGCTCCATCCATCCGGGCTCACCGACACCCACCGATTTCGCGATACGCGTGGCCGAAGCCTCCATCATCTCGCTTTGCCGCGGCGCGTCCCATGGCAGCATCCACTTCTCTCGCCCTTCGGGCGAGCGGCAGAGAAGCACCGCAAGCTGCCCGCCCACCGCTGTCAGCAAAACGATGTCGATGGCATACGAGGGCTTTCGGGATTTGCCGTCAGACATTGTACCGCGAATTAGTCACTTCTCGTGACTAATGTCAAGCCCGGATTTGGGGGTTAGTATCAACTTGCTAATTAATAGCGATCCGGAGGAGGGGAATATATACGACCTTTCGCGCACAACGGACAACCAGATACGGCTGATTATCTGTCGCGCGCCGCTCTGACGATTCCCGTGCCGCGGGGAACGATGCGATTCTCCAGCGGAATCGAGATCGGCAGCTTCCCCCCAATTACATTCTTTCCGAGAAGCGCCCGTGCCGCGGCTGTCTGCGAAAGCGGAAACCCGCCCCACGCCACGACATAGGTCGGGACCCATGGTATCTGCTGTAGCAGATACGGATTGCCGAAACTCACTACTATCGGCCGCTTCCCTCTTGTCGTGAGCCGCCCGATGAACGACGCCAAGGCCTGTGGAGCGCTCGCCGATACCGCGTCCCAGTTCTGGCCTACATAAGAGCTCACAACCGTCACGTCTGCCGAATCGGCGGCGCGCTCGATCCTGGTATAGTCGGCCGCCGGATCTTCGGAGGCGAGAAACTCCGCGCGCAGATTTCGCGCTCCGCTCCGCAACTCGCCGTTGAACGCCACTCCCGCAGAGAGATCGGCCCGGCGCCCCACAGTTACAGAGAGAACACGAGGGTTGCCGCTCAGTGCCAGTGGCACTTCTCCAAGCGAATCCTTCACTAGCGTGATCGACCGCTCCGCGGCGCGGCGCGCCATTGCGGCATGCGAGCTGTCTCCAACTATGAAGCGGAGTGAATCGAGGCTTACGAGCTTCCGGCGGTCGAGACCTAGTTCCCGCTTGGCCTGCAGAATCCGCCGCACGGATTCGTCGAGTCTCGCTTCCGTGAACCTGCCTTCCTTCACACCCGCCACCACCGCGTCAATCGTCTGCGTGACATCGAGCGGCTGAATCAGGATATCTACCCCGGCCGTCACGGCCCGCTTCGCCGCTTCAACGGCGCCGTACTGCTCGAGCACACCAGCCATGTCCATCGCGTCCGAAATAATGATGCCCTTGAACTGCAGCTCGTTGCGAAGAAGTCCCGTTAAAACCTTCTGCGAGAGCGTTCCGGGAACACCAGAGGAGTCGAGCGCGGGCATCGCGCCGTGAAATGACATTATCGCGCCAACGCCGCTGTTGATGGCCGCGCGAAATGGTACCAGTTCGACACTATCGAGCCTGCTTCGGCTCACAGTGACGACAGGAAGGGCAAGATGCGAATTAGTTCCGGTGTCCCCGTGACCAGGGAAATGCTTGCCCGTCGCTATCATACCGTTCGCCTGAACGCCCCGGATGAATGCCGCCCCGAGCTGCGCCGCCATCGCCGGGTCCTCGCCGTAGGACCTGGTGTTGATGACGGGGTTCGCCGGATTGTTGTTTACGTCCAGAACCGGCGCATAGGCGATGTGAATCCCGAGCGCCCGGCCTTCCAGGGCCGTCAACCGCCCCTGTTGGTACGCGAGAAGCGTATCTCCCGTAGCACCGATCGCCATTTCCGGCGGAAACACGACGGCGCCGCCGAGATCGATCGCATTGGGAATGAAATATCCGCCCCGCGCGCGGAAGCCGGCGCCGGCTTCGAGGTCCGCTCCAAACAGCAGCGGCACCAAGCTCATCTCCTGCATCGCGTTCAGCTTTACCGCGAGCTCGGTCGGAGAACCGACCGATATCGTGAAGCCGCCAACCTTATCCTTCCGGATGTAGCCGGAAAGCCTCTGCCACTGGGGCGAGTCGCCCGAAGCGTAGTCGCCGAGAACCGTTGGCCAGACCATCTGGGCGGTCTTTTCGCGAAGCGTGAGACTCGCCAGAACCGAGTCGGCCCATTCGGACCGTGATACCGGCGGCGGTCGGTTCCCGGGGCTTGCCGAACCGGCCGTCGTACAACCAGCAGCAACCGCCGCCACAAGTATCAGCAAGCTCTTGAGCCGCATAGCCTTCAGTGCGAGATGGTTCCCTGCTTGCTCGTGTCGATCTCCGACCCGGCTCCTGTCTTGAACAGGAATGCGGACATGTTCCGCGTGAGGAACGAACGGGCCTGCGGATCCATCACGTCCAGCCCGTAATGGTTGATGAGCATCGTCTGCTGCTTGCCCCAGTCCGCCCAGCACTGGCGACAGGTTTCGCTTACGACACGCGCGCCGATGGGTCCCGGAAACGGCGGCTTCTCGAACCCTTCCCGAGTCTGCCCGCAGCGCGAGCAGGTAACGTCAGCCACCCCTACAACCCCGCGTACTCGATCTTCGCCAATCCGAAGAACGACAGAAGACGCAGATACATCCAGCCGATGTCGAACTCGTACCACTTCGCCTTGAACTTCGCGGAGTGGGGATCGGCGTGGTGATTGTTGTGAAGCTCCTCACCCCCGAGCCAGATCGCGATGGGCAGCATGTTACGACTCTGGTCCTTCACGCTGAAATTGCGATAACCGACCGCGTGGCCAACCCCATTGATGATTCCCGCAGCCCAGAATGGGATCCAGATCATCTGCGCTCCCCACACCAGTGGTCCGACGAAGAAGCCGAAGAGCCACACGTCCACGGCAAGCATCAGCAGAATGCCAAGCGAGTTCCGACGCGCCAGAACATGACGCTCGAGCCAGTCGTTCGGCGTCCCTTTTCCATACTTGTCGAGGACCCCGGGCTGCCGCACCGCTTTCCTATAGTAGAATGCTCCCTTGAGGACGATGTTTCTGAGCCCTTCTACCAACGGGCTGTGCGGATCTCCCTCTCGGTCAGCGAAGGCGTGGTGCTTTCTGTGGCAAGCCACCCATTCCTTGGTCACGATGGCCGTGGAAAGCCACAACCACAGGCGCATCGGGAGGGCGGCCAGATAGTGCAGCTTGACGCTGCGATGTGTCTGGGCGCGATGCAGGAACAGCGTCACACAGACGTTGGTGAGATGACCGGCGATCACGATGAAGAGAACCGGCTTCCACCAATCCGCTGCCCAGCTTCCAAAATCCGGCATTTGCGACGACTCCGTTGTTTGAGCGAACACCATCCTTTCTCGCTCAATCTACCCGGCTTGCGCTACGCCTGCCAACTGATCATCCCGGCTGACCTTGCGTCTCCAACCCCTTCTGCCTAGCGTCCCGCGCACATGACCGGATCGGGGAAAAAGAAACGCAGCGATGGCGACGCATCGGATCGCGCCGTCCACGGCAGAGCGACCCCCGATGGGACGCGGCGACTGTCCTCCCGCTTCCGCCATGCTTTCGCCGGTGATTTTTACCGCGAGACCTCGATGGGTCTCGCCGTCTCATCCATCGGCATGGGCACCTATCTCGGCGAATGTGACGACCGGGAGGATGCACGATATGCCCGGCTGCTCGCGACCGGTATCGCGCATGGACTGAACGTGCTCGACACGGCGATCAACTATCGCTGCCAGCGCTCGGAGCGCGCCGTCGGTCGCGCGCTGAAAGAGGCTCTCGCATCGGGCAGTGCATCACGCGATGAGATCGTCATCTGCACCAAGGGCGGATACGTGCCGCTGGAAGGGTCGCCACCGGACTCTCGCGACGACTACGATGCATACCTGCGCGAGCAATATTTCGACCGCGGCATCATGAGCCGGGAAGATCTCGTCGCGGGCGGGCATTGCCTTCGGCCGCGGTTCCTCGCTGACCAGATTGACAGAAGCCGCCGGAATCTCGGCGTGGAATGCATCGATCTTTACTATCTGCACAACCCCGAGCAGCAGCTCGATACACTGGACCGGGCTCGATTCCTGTCAGTTCTCCGCGAAGCATTCGCCGAGCTCGAGTCGCAGGTCGCAGCCGGCCGGATCGCGGCGTACGGCTGCGCCACGTGGCATGGTTTCAGGGTTTTCGCGGCAGGCCGAAATTACCTTTCGCTCGAGGAGCTTCTGGCCGTCGCGCGCGATGTTGGCGGAAGCGGCCATCACTTCCGCGCGATTCAGCTGCCCATCAACCTGGCCATGACTGAAGCGGTGAGAGCTCCCACGCAATCCGTTGACGGCAGACACGTAGCGCTGCTCGCACTCGCCGAAGAGTTCGGCGTTTCCGTCTTCGCCAGCGCTTCACTGATGCAGGCACAGCTCGCTGGAAATCTCCCCGATACGGTCAGATCGCTCTTCCCTCTCGACACCGACGCACAGCGCGCCATCGCGTTTGTTCGGTCCCTGCCCGTTGCCACCGCGCTTGTCGGCATGCGATCGATCGACCACTTGACCGAGAATCTGGGCGCCGGCCGCGCCGTCACTCAATCCTGAGATCGTTCATCGCCCGCATCGTGCTATCCACTACGGCGATACGGTGCGCATTGGTATCCGCGACGTAGGCTGCGGGGGTCGAAGAGAATTGCCGAGCCATCACCATAAGGGCGCTTTCCGGAATCCCTGGCCGGATTCCGCGCCGCACGGAGTCGGGGGGCTTATCGGGTGGATGCTGACGAGATCCCGCCAGCAGCCCGCTGTGGTTCCCGCTGCGCATCGCATGCGTCCGGTAATCGCGTCACCTGTCCGGCGTCCCGCGGAGCGAGTCGATACGCTGACGATCACGTGGATAGGACACAGCTCGTTTCTTATCCAGTGCCGGGGCCTCAACATTCTCACCGATCCGATATGGTCGGATCGTGCCTCGCCTGTTTCGTTCGCCGGACCGCGCCGGCTTGTTCCACCGTTTCTGCGTCTCGAAGACCTGCCGCCGATCGACGTGACGCTGATATCGCACGACCACTACGATCACCTGGATGACCCCACAATCGGACGGTTGATCGGGCGCTTTCCGGCAATGTGCTGGCTCGCCCCGCTTCGTGTCGGAGGTTTTCTCGAGCGACGCGGCGCGGCAAACGTGAAAGAGCTCGACTGGTGGCAGGAGCACGAGACCGCCGGCATCATCATCGGCTGTACTCCCGCCCAGCATTTTTCCGGACGCTATCCGTGGAACAGAAACTCGACTCTCTGGTGCGGGTGGACGCTGTCATTTGGTCGCCCTCGTGTCTTTTTCGCAGGCGATACCGCGCTGCACCCCGAGTTCGGCGCGATTGCGGAGCGTTTCGGTCCGTTCGATATGGCGATCCTGCCCATCGGGGCCTATGAGCCGCGCTGGTTCATGCGGCAAGTGCACATGAATCCGACAGACAGCATCGCTGCGTTCCAGCAGCTGACTGCAGTTCATCCCGACCATCCATGCATCATGGTGGGATCGCACTGGGGAACGTTCCGGCTCACCGATGAGCCGGTCATGGAGCCGCCGATTCTCGCACGCGAGATCTGGTCGCGCGCCAGCTTGTCGCCCAACCTGCTCTGGATTCTCGCGCACGGAGAAACCCGCGAAGTCCCGGCTCTTTGAATGGATGCATTCACGCGCGGCTTCATCGTGCTGTTTTTTTATTATGCAACGACAATCACATCTGTTATAGTTTGTGCGCGGAAGTTGCTACAGAGTGACATGGAACCCCTACATTGGAGCTCATAACATGGCTGCAGCCAGGAAGTCGTCGCGCGGTGGTTCGAAGGGCAGGAAGAGAAGTGGCGGTAGTTCCGGCGGCCGGAAGCCGTCGGCTCGCAAGTCATCCTCTCGCGGCTCCAGCGCGAAGAAGAGCGCCAGAAAGAGCGGCGCGAAGAAGTCGTCCGCACGGAAGAGCACGAGGAAGAGCACCAGGAAGAGCGCGTCGAAGCGCGCCTCATCTGCCCGCAAGTCTTCCGCAAAGCGTGGTACAACCAGTCGCAAGCGCGCGACTTCCGGACGCAAGGTATCTCTGCCAAGTCGCAAGACCGTGAAGAAAGCTGCATCCGGCGTTACGAAGCGGGCCAAGTCCCTCGCCAAGCGTGTCAGCCGTGTCGCCACGGGAGTGGTTCAACAGGCTGTGGCGGGCGCTGAGCAGGCCGTTGACGCCACCAAGGAATTCGTTCAGGACCACACCTGACCTCTCGGCGATGACGGCCTGAAGATTCAGGCCGTCATCGCCGCTGGTGGGCGTGAGCCCCAATCCACGCGGCTACCTCCTCGAACACCCGCGCGCGGCCGTAATCCACCGTGATGATGTGGCCTGTGTTTTCCACCCACACGAGCTTTTTTACCGTGCACCCAAGGGCGGCGAACACGCGCTCCGCTACCCCCTGAGCGATGCGCGGGTCGGTGTGGGACTGAATGAGCAGCGTCGGCGCCGCTATTTTCGCCAGCGATCTGCGCGCCCTCGCCGCGAGGCGCCATAGCTCGTACAAGAGCCGGCCGGAGTAGGCACCGTAGCCGAGGTTTTTCTCACGCTCCAGTGGATCGCGAATGGATCCGGGGCTGTTTGATCTCCGTGCACCGGCGACGGCGCTCCATATCCAGTGCGTTGCCGAAGCGAGTTTTTGCGACTTCGGCATGTCGAGGTATGGCGCCATCAGCACCAGCGAGGAGATGTCGCCGGTCTCGGCGGCAAGTATCGCAGCCAGAGCGCCACCCATCGACAAACCGCCGATTGATACGCCATCGTGAGTCGCCCGCATTCGCGCCAGCTCAGCTCTGGCACAGGCGAGCCATTCCTCGCGACGCGAGCTCATGAACGACTCCACCGTCCTGCCATGTCCCGGAAGCAGCGGAGCCCGCACGTCATAGCCCGCCGCGTGCAGGTGCCGCGCGAGCAGCCCGAGAGTCTGAGGCGTGTCCCCAAAGCCATGCAGGAGGAGAATTCCGTGTGAATTCTCCTCCTGCATATCTATGCTTTCCGCGCCGGCTATTAGCCCAACCGTATCCGTCTTTCCCGAAGGCATTCGTATGGCTAAGGTCGCATTGACTCCTGCGCGAGCGGGAGGGTGCTCTCCACATCCGCTCCGTCGTGGGTAATATGAGCCGCGATGCCCGAGGGCGCGATCACGAACGTCATTCCACGTCTCTCTGCTACTCCGGCACCCACCAGCCGCCCAAGCGCGATCGCGATCGATTCGCGTGTGGCACCCACCATCTCGCACAACAGTCGGTGATGCCGCAGCTCCAGGAGAAGACGACCGTCGGCGCCAAGGAAAGACCTGTCACCGAGAAGCCGCTGCAGCGACGATATGAGGCGCTGCTCCACGTTCTGCGACGCCATCGCGTGCAGCTTCTCGAGCAGATGCGATCGCTCGCTCATCAGCTGCCCGATGATCGCGAGAGTCTCGCCCGGATTTTCTCTCACGAACGCGCGAAAATGCTCGCCGCTCAGATACAGTGTTTCCGTGTCGTCCGCGGAATACGCGTCCGTTACGTAAAGAGCTTCGGGCGTGACTCCTTCAACACCGAACGTTTCGCCCGGAGTGACGATCGCCGGCACGAACCCCCTTCCAGTGCGGATTTTGTTACGAAGAATCACGTGGCCGTGCAGCACAACCGACAACCCGTCGGCGGGTGTGCCATTCTGGTAGATCTGGAAGCCAGAAGGCCATGTTGTGCGGGCTCCGTAGGCGGCCAGGATGGTCGCATTCTCGGGGCTCAGCTTCGAGCGCTTGGCGGAAGGCTTTGATTTTTTCATGACGTGCCGTTGCAACCCTGACACGGGAACATGTCGCAATGTCCGGGCCGCAAATTCCAGCGGCTAATTCGGATTTGCAGATCGGCATTTACTCGACGATTTCGTCGATCGCCTTGAGAATGGCGTTACAAAGCAGACGCTCTCTGTCCGCACCTGCCGGAATGGCCCTCGCCAGAGCAGAAAACGTTCGTGTCATTTCCTCTTCCACGAATTGCTCCGTCTCGATCACTCCCAGAGATTCCAGATTCTGTATCGCGAGTTGTCGCAGCAGCACAAGCGTTTCTGGCTGAAGGCCGATGAGTGAACCTCCGGGGGACGCGCGTTCCGTGTCAATGTTGTCGCGTTTGCGTTGCGGTGGCGTGAGCATCGAGCTCAGCGGCGCCATTTTCACCACGATCGACCCCGGCGAATGCTCTCTCCAGCTTTCCACCACGCCACGGCGCCTGAGCGATGGAAGCATGTTCAGAATCTCCTGGCGAACGACCCCGATCCCGCCGATACTCTGATTGCCGCGGCCGGTGATCACCAGCACCTCCTGGGCTTTCGTCACCTGGCGCGCTCTCAGCCAGACGTCCGTGCGTGCGCGCGCTTCCGCCGCCGATGGCAGCAACTCGCGAAGATTGAGCGTTCGTTCCGTACCGAACGCCGCTTCGTCGAGTGCGTGCCATAACGAAGTCAGTTGCGGCTTGCCCCGATGGACCATTTCGATATCAGCCGAGGATCTTCTCGAGCATCTCCAGCCCACGCTCGAGATCGGCCCGCTCCATAATCAACGGCGGAAGCAGCCGAAGAGTGTGATCGCCCGCCGTGATGATTAGAAGTCCTGCATCCCATCCGCGCTGGACGATTTCCGCGGCCGGATCCACGACGTCGATGCCCCACATGTAGCCCATGCCGCGCACCGCGCGCACCCGCCCACTGCGTCGCGCGATCACCGACAATCTCTCTCCCAGCCACTCGCCATTCCGGGTCACCGATGCCAGCAGCGCAGGTTCAGCGAGCCGCCGTATTACGTAGTCGGCGACAGCGGCCACCATCGGACCGCCACCGAACGTCGTACCGTGATCACCAGGCTTTATCGTCTCGCCTATCTCGCCAGTGATGAGGACCGCTCCCATCGGAAGTCCTCCGGCGAGCGGCTTCGCCAGGGTGACCATGTCAGGTACCACGCCGACACGCTCGTACGCCATGAAGGTGCCGAGACGTCCCAGTCCGCACTGAATCTCGTCGAAGATGAGCGCGATGCCGCGCTCCGACGTCAGCTTGCGGATATGGCGGAGCAGCTCGGTCTCGATTACACGCACCCCTCCTTCCCCCTGCACGGGCTCGACGATTACCGCGGCAACAGAATCGCCGTCGAGCGCTGCGTCAAGCTCTACCGGGTCGCGCTCACAGATGCTTATCCCGCCCGCGAGCGGGCGGAACGGCGCGCGGTAGGAAGGCCTGTCCGTCGCGGCAAGCGAAGCGAACAGCCTGCCGTGAAATCCTCCTCGAAGCGCGACGATGCCGGTCTTACCATCAGTGCCAACAGTCCTTCCCCACCGGCGCGCGAATTTGAACGCGCCCTCATTCGCCTCAGCGCCCGAGTTGCAGAAGAATACGTTCGACGCGAACGAGTTCTCCACCAGGAAATGAGCGAGGCGCTCGCCGGGCTCTGTTCTGTAGAGATTGGAGACATGGATCAATCCGCTCTCCATGACATCCTCGATCACCTGACGCATTCCCGCGTCGCCATAGCCGAGTGCGTTCACGGCGATTCCACTGGAGAAGTCGAGATACAATTTTTCGTCCTCGTCGAACAGCTCGACACCCGATCCGCGAATGAAACGCATCGGGGCCCGCTTGTACGTTCCGAGAATGTCAGGAGAAGAAACGCCGGGCGTCCCTCCACGCTTCTCCGCGCCCTTCGTCATCGTGTCCGTCATGCGGTGCCCGTTGTTGGAGACAACAGCGTTCCTGCATCCTTTTCGGAAAGTCCTTTCAGTCCGGCGATTCTCACGCTGCTGGCTCCCGCCGCGAGAGCGGCAAAGCCCGCCTCCAGCTTGGCGAGCATCCCCCGGTTCACCGTGCCCGTCGCCACCAGCGACTCCATCCGCGCTGGATCGAGCGACGGCAGCACGTTCCGGTGCTCGTCCATCACTCCCGGAACATCGGCCACAAGCCAGAGCTCCGCGCCCATCGCCGCTGCCAGTGCCCCCGCGGCATCGTCACCATTCACGTTCAGCGCTTCACCATCGCGTGATGTCGCGTCCCGCGCGACCGGCGAGATCACGGGTAGAAACCGGCTCGCGAGCAGCGTCTCGATCAACTCCACCCGTACGGTGGTCGGCTTGCCCGATCTTCCGAACTTTTCGACATCGATCGGTTCTGCAGCGAGAAGCCCGCCATCTTCGCCGGACACTCCGACCGCCGGCACTCCCGCGGCGCCAAGCGCCGACACCAATCGCTTGTTGGCGCTGCCCGACAGCACCATTCTCACAAGCTCCATATCATCCGCAGTGGTAATCCGCCGGCCATTCACGAACGATGGCTCACGCCCGAGCTGTTTCTGCAGCGATGAGATCTCGTCACCGCCGCCGTGCACGATGCAGAACGATCCTGGCCGGGTGCTCCACATTCGCTGCAGCACGGTCACGAGCTCCGGACTCGATTGCACCCGGCTTCCCAGCTTGATCACCGAGATCACGCCGGGAGCCCGGCAGTCTCTTCGAGACCAAGCATCAGATTCGCGTTCTGAACCGCTTGCCCCGCCGCTCCCTTCATGAGATTGTCGATTGCCGAAGTGATGATGAGAGTGGGGCTGCTGGTATTCGCCGCCTTTGCTGCGGAGATGCGCACGACGTTCCGCCGCACCACCTCCCGGAGGGACGGCGTCGCTTCGCTTACTTCGATGAAGGGCTCTCCAGCGTAGGCATCCAACCACAGGCCGAGAGGCGGGTCGATCTCGTGGGCGAGCCGCACCACGATCGTCGCCAGGATTCCCCGCGCTACGGGAAGGAGATGCGGCGTGAAGATGAGGTCGTTGATCGCACCCCGGCCCCGAAGCACCGAGGTCATCTCCGCAAGATGCCGATGGTTGTTGCTGACTTCATACGCTCTGAAGTCCTCGCTCACCTCCGCGAACAGCAGGTCCCGCCTCGGAGTGAATCCGGCACCGGTAACACCGCTTGCCGCGGATACGGCGATCGTGGAGCCCTGCTCGAGCAGGCCGGCGGAGGCGAGCGGCGCGAGAGCGAGGAGTATCGCGGTAGGATAGCAGCCAGGATTGGCGATGACATTCGCTCCACGCACGTCAGCGCGCGCGAGCTCCGTCAATCCATACGGCACCGGCGCTCCTTCGATGCTTCCGTCGCTGCCAGGCCTCAGGTCCGATGAAAGATCGACCACCTTCGATCCCGACGCCCGCGCCCGTTTGACCCACTCTAGTGAGGTTCCGTGAGGCAGCGAGCTGAAAATGAGTTCGGCATCTCCCAGTGGAGCGTCCTCTGTCGCGATGAACGTGATCTCCCGCCCCCCGACTCGCACGCTCCGCCCGCGTTGTCCGTGAGCGGTTGCGAAACGCAGCTCGAGATGCGGGTGCTGCGCGATGAGCAGACACAGCTCGCGCCCCGTGTACCCGCTCGCACCCAGTACCCCGACCGAAAGTTTATGCACGTCGAATGCATAACATTACAGAGGTGTGTCGTCAATCTCGCGCTGGCCCGTTTGCTACTGCGGCTCTCCGGCCAGAGACTTGATCCGGCGAACCACTCTGTCCCGGGCAAGACCGGATCGGCACACGATGAGGATCGTGTCGTCTCCCCCAACCGTGCCCAGAATGTCGGGCCAGCCCTCGCCGTCCAGCGCCGCCGCGATTGGCTGCGCCCCGCCGGGCACCGTCCTCAGCACGATCATCTCGCTCACACTGTCCACCCGCAGAAAGAGCTGCGGCAGAAGAGTCTCCAGCGCCGCCCGGCTCTCTTCGATCGTTCCATCGGTGACCGCGTATCGCGCTCCCTCTGGTGTCGGCACGCGCGCCAGACGAAGCTCTCTGAGATCTCTCGACAGAGTCGCCTGCGTGACGTCCCAACCCCTGTGCAGAAGCAGCTTCCGGAGGTCCTCCTGGCTGCTCACCGCACGGGTTTCGATCACCTCGAGTATAGCCGACTGCCGCTCTCTCTTGTTCGCCATTTATCTCCTCCGCGCACACATTATCACCGCACCGCCCCACAGGCGAGTGACACCCCCCGCGAGCATTGACGGTGATCGGTCAACTGATTAAATATACGACTGGAATGAATAGTTATTTAGGAGGGATATGACCCGCACAATTGCGCTCGCCTACTCCGGCGGTCTTGATACTTCCATCATCGTCCCCTGGCTCAAGGAGCACTACGACGGCGCGCGGATTGTATGCGTTGCTGCCGACATCGGCCAGGGTGAAGAGCTTGAGGGCGTACGCGCCAAGGCGATCGCCTCGGGGGCGGATGAATGCTACATCGAAGATCTCCGTCAGGAGTTCGTCGAGGACTTCATCTGGCCGACGCTCCGCGCCGGAGCGATCTACGGCCGCAAGTATCTCCTCGGTACGTCCATGGGACGGCCGCTCATTGCTCGCCGGCAGGTCGAGGTCGCGCGCCGCATCGGCGCGGATGCTCTTGCGCACGGCTGCACCGGCAAGGGTAACGACCAGGTGCGGTTCGAGCTCACCTACGCCGCATTCGCGCCGGAGCTCGCCGTCATCGCGCCCTGGCGCGAGTGGGACATTCGCAGCCGCGAGGACGCACTTGCCTACGCCGAGAAACACAACGTCCCGGTAACCGCGTCCCGCGAGAAGATCTATTCGCGCGATCGCAACATCTGGCATATCTCCCATGAAGGTGGAGTGCTCGAGGATCCTTCGCAGCCGCCCCCGGCCGATCTTTTCATGCTCACCACTTCGCCTGAGCTCGCTCCGGACGAGCCTGAGGAGGTTTCCATCGGCTTTAACCAGGGAACTCCGGTTGCGGTCAACGGCGTTTTCCTCGACCCGGTCGCCATTCTCACTACGCTGAACGGAATCGCTGGACGCCACGGCGTCGGGCGCATTGATCTCGTCGAGGATCGCCTCGTCGGGATGAAGTCGCGCGGCGTCTACGAGACCCCAGGCGGCACCCTTCTCTACACGGCCCACAGCGAGCTTGAGCAGCTCATTCTGGATCGCCGCACGCTCGCTGCCAAGGATCTTATCGCTCCCCGCTATGCCGATCTCGTGTACGAGGGCCGGTGGTGGACGACCGAGCGCGAGGCCTACGACGCGTTCGTCAATGTCACTCAGGAGCGTGTCACCGGAGGCGTCACCCTGCGACTCTACAAGGGAAACATCTCCGTAGTGAGTCGCGCCAGCGAGTACGCCCTCTACGACGAACGGTTCGTCACGTTCGGCGAGGACGACGTCTACGAGCAGAGCGATGCGGCCGGTTTCATCAGACTCTATTCCCTTCCCGACCGCGTGCGCGCTCTGCGCGACCGCGAGCTCGCGGCGAAGGCCGTCGCTCCTGTTGCGAGCGACGACACGCCTGCACTCGCCGCATCCTGGCAGGACTAGCCCGAATGATTGCGGGACCGAAATCGCACAAGCTCTGGGGCGGTCGCTTTTCCGTTCCCACCGCGGCTGCACTCGAGGCGCTCAATCGTTCTATCGGAATTGATTTCCGGCTCTGGCCTCACGACGTCCATCTATCCCAAGCGTGGGCCATGGCGCTGTGGGGCGCCGGTGTTCTGACCCTCGAGGAAAGCCGGCAGATAGAAAGCGGTCTTTCCAGGGTGGGCGATCAGCTCGCTGAAGGTGCCCTGCCTCAGGAGTCCGACGAAGACGTCCATACGATGATTGACCGCATGCTCCACGATGAGATCGGCAACGTTGCGTCCAAGCTTCACACCGGAAGAAGCCGCAACGATCAGGTCGCCACTGCGACGCGCCTCTGGACGATGGAGATGTGCACCGAGCTGGACGAGTCAGTTCGTGCGCTGCAGCAGGTCATGATAGATCAGGCCAGGACGCTCGAGCATGATCTGATGCCGTCATACACTCATCTGCAACGCGCCCAGCCCGTGTCGGGAGCGCACTGGATGCTCTCGCACTTCTGGCCGCTCGAGCGGGATCGTGCACGCGTTTCTTCGGTGGCGCGCTCGACGGCGGTTCTTCCCCTTGGGTCGGGCGCGATCGCAGGATCCGCGTACCCGGTCTCACGCGTCCTCCTCCAGGGCAGTCTCGGCTTCACCTCGCTTTCACCGAACAGCATCGACGCCGTCGGCGACCGCGACTTCATCGCCGAAACGCTGTTCGCGGTCGCGTTGATCTGCACTCATCTCTCACGCCTTGCTGAAGATCTGATTCTCTACGGCTCCAGCGAGTTCGGATTCGTGCGGTTTGGCGAAGCGTTCACGACGGGTTCGAGCATGATGCCGCAGAAGCGTAATCCCGATGCGCTGGAGCTGGCACGCGCATCTGGCGCCAGAACGCTCGGCGATCTCACCGCCTTGCTCGCGACTCTTAAGGGATTGCCGAGTGGATACAACAAGGATCTTCAGGATGACAAGCGAGCGCTGTTCGGTGCGGTCGACCTGATCATGCTCGTACTTCCCGCGGTTGCCGGTGCGCTTGGCGAGCTTCGGTTCGATCGCAAGCGAATGCGCGGAGCACTGTCGAGCACGATGATGGCGACCGACCTGGCCGATTATCTGGTAGGGAAGGGAGCGACCTTCCGCGATGCGCATGAAGCGGTCGGCTCCCTGATCCGTGAGGCCGAGGGTAGGGGTTGCGAGCTTACTGAGCTCCCTGGGGAAAGCTTTGCTACGGCCAATGCCTTGTTCGGAGATGACGTCATGGATTGGCTCGATCCAGCACAATCAGTGATGCGTCGCGATGTTCCGGGCGGGACCGGACCGGAGGCAATTCGCGTCCAGATTGAAGCGGCGATCGCGGCGATTCGGCCGATGAGGGAAACCCCCCGCGGCAACGAGCTCAATCTGCGCCCAATTTGATTCTTATCTAATTCGGTTGCATGAAAAAACGCCGGACAATTTGCCCGGCGTTTTTCATTGCGTCCCGGCTCCGACTAGAAGCTTATACCGAACGTGATCGGTATGAACTGCGTGGTTGCGTCGGACATGATGTGATGGAATCTCGCCTCGACGAACGTATTGAAGCCGCTCAACGGGAACGAGGCGCCGATACCGCCGTTGAAACCGAAATCGGTGATGTTCTTGGCACCGCTTACATCAGGCTTCTGCCCATAGATGCCAGCGCCACCAATGAGATACGGGCGCATGCCAGTTCCCGGGAGAGCGTAAACGATGTTCGCATTCGCGCCGATGATCCTGTAGTCAGGACGTGAGCTCGTGAGATCATCGCGGCCGGAGAAGTTGTTGAACATCCCGTCAATTCGGAATCCGAGGGGCATACCAACCGAATTCAGACCGAGCGAGACGGTACCGTTATATCCGGTCTTGTAAACGTCCCCGAAATCACCGGTCGGGATCGCTGCGCCGAGCGAGACGCCCAGGCTGACCGGCTTCGTGGACTGTGCTGAGCTCGTTGTGCCGAAGACTGCGACGGCGGCTACCGCTGTGAGCGCCAAGGAAATTCGTTTCATGGTGTCTTGCTCCTGCATAAGGTACTGGTTGATCGGGTTAGCCCGATGCTCATGAGCATCCATGAGTACCCGTGATCAGGGCAATTGTTGCACCTGTGGCCGAGTTGGATGATATCTTTTAATTATCCTTTATTGATAGGATAATTTGACGTGCGAGCCTATACCGTTGCGGCTACAGCTGTTACCCTGAAGACGTCTCCCAAATGGGTGGACAACATTTTGTCCCACCACACTGTTCCCGGTGTTTCCAGGGCCCGGCAGGGAGTAATGCGTCGGCTTACCCCTCGTGCCGTCACGACCCTCGAGATCGCTTTGCGGATAGCCCGGTCACTCGCTCTCCCTATGCACCGGGCGCTCTCGATCGCCGGTAACCTGATCGAAACGGGCGGATCCGACGCAAGCCTTCAACTCTCGCCGACAATCCGCGTCGTCGTGAACGTCGACGCGATCATCTCGGAGACCATGGCTCGCCTGGATGAAGCGGTGGAAGTTACGCCCGTGCCCAAGAGGGGACGTCCACGCCGATAAACAAAGAAGGACGCCCCTCGGCGCCCTTCCCATGCTGTAAATCGTGCAACCCTCGCCTCAGCCGCTTTTCGTGACGTTCTCAGCGGCTGGACCCTTCTGTCCTTCCACGATGTCGAACTCCACCGTATCACCTTCGGCGAGAGACTTGAATCCGTTTCCGGAGATCGCGCTGTAATGCACGAAGCAGTCCTTCTGTCCGTTGTCAGGGGTGATGAAGCCAAAGCCCTTCGCATCGTTGAACCACTTTACCTTGCCGGTCGTACGCATTCCTGCTCCTGGTAAAAAATCCCGGTGACGGATAACCCATTACCGAGACAACTGGTGGCGCCGCCCCACTGTGGACCGTCGCCGGTTGAAGCACTCGAGGATCCCTGACAGGGCTCCCAAGGCCGGGTTACTTGGCGAAAGCATACAACGGTCAGGAAATACGGTCAATAGAAGATTGTTCAAGGCTCAACCATCCGCACATTTGTGATGTAATACTCGGTCTCCCCGAAGCACGATGTCGGTACTCCGCGGTGCTGAGCAAATGACAAAGACACCCGCTTGCCGAGGTTGATCTCGAGAATTTTCGCGATCGAATCATTCCGCACGCTGAATCTGAAAATCTCGGGCATTGTTCCAGGAAGGTTCGCCATCGCCAGCTCACCTTCCCACGTCTTGCACAGCCAGCCTTTCTGAGAAAGCTTCTGCGCATATCCCGCTCGCTCTCCCGTCGAGTACGAATAGTTCAACGTTACCCACGTCCAGCCAGCCAACAGCAGCGCCGGAAAGATCAACACCGTGAGGAACGTAAGCAGTTGCCAGTGCCGCCTTTTCCAGGAGGGCGACGATGGTGCGGATGTCTCAGGCATTCAGATGCTCCGTTGAGCCGGTTATCGAACGTGGGCAGCGAGCCGATGCTCACAACTGCATGGCCAGAGCCGCCGAATTAGCTTTATCAGCAGCCCCCTAAGATAACAAGTGACATTCAGCCCACGCAGAAAAACAGTCTCCGTCTCCGTTGGCGGAGTACCCGTCGGATCCTCCCACGCCGTTGTCGTGCAGTCCATGACGAACACCGATACGGCCGACGCAGCCGGCACTGCCGCCCAGGTGGCGCAACTCGCCGCGGCAGGATCCCAGCTCGTCCGGATCACCGTCAATAACGAAGAGGCGGCCGCCGCCGTCCCTGAGATCGCCAGTCGTCTTGCTGACACCGGCGTCGCCGTCCCGCTTATCGGCGACTTTCACTACAACGGGCATCTGCTGCTCGCCAATTATCCCGATTGCGCGCGAATTCTCGCCAAGTACCGCATCAATCCCGGGAACGTCGGAAGCAAGAGGCGGGACGAGAACTTCAGCATCATCGCGCGTATCGCCGCCGAAAACCAGAAGCCCGTGCGCATCGGAGTTAACTGGGGGTCTCTCGACCAGGATCTGCTCACACGAATGATGGACGCCAACGCAGCGAGCGCATATCCGCGTCCGGCGAAGGACGTCTACATAGAAGCCATGCTGGAGAGCGCTCTGCGCTCGGCCGATCTTGCCGAGGAGTGCGGCGTCGCGCACGACGCCATCATAATCTCCGCCAAGGTCTCCGGCGTGCCGGATCTCGTAGAGGTCTACCGCCGGCTTGCTTCCCGCTGCGACTTTCCGCTTCACCTCGGACTCACCGAAGCAGGGATGGGAAGCAAGGGCGTCGTGTCGAGCGCCGCGGCTCTCTCAATCCTTCTCTCCGAAGGAATCGGTGACACCATTCGCGTCTCGCTCACGCCGAAGCCCAGCGGCGATCGCACGGAAGAAGTGCAGATCGCCCAGCAAATCCTGCAATCGCTGGAGCTCAGGCGATTCAATCCGCAGGTGACAGCATGCCCTGGCTGCGGCAGAACAACGTCGACGTTTTTCCAGCACATGGCCGAGGATATCCAGACCTATCTGCGCGAGCAGATGCCGGTGTGGCGCGAGCGCTACCCTGAAGTCACGGATCTCAAGGTCGCCGTCATGGGATGCGTGGTAAACGGCCCTGGAGAATCCAAGCACGCCAACATCGGGATATCTCTGCCTGGAACTTTCGAGGAGCCCAAGGCGCCGGTGTACGTGGATGGCAGGCTCATGGTCACATTGAAGGGCGACAACATAGTTCCCGAGTTCCTGCAGATTCTCGAGGAGTACGTGGCCCGCAAATACGCGGTTCCACTCGAGCCAGTGCCTGCCTAGGGCCGACTCTCGAGATCCGAGACTGCCGCACGGAGCTCGTCCACGATTGGCGCATCGAAGCCAATCTCGTCCAGACGGCTCACAACCCTGCGATACCACTCCACTATTCCCGCCCTTCTTCCGGTAAAGCGTGACCACACCGAGTTTGAATCGATGGTCCGTCGCAGATCGGAGAGAATAGAGTTCGCGTTATGCACGTTGTCCGCCGCGCACACCCAGAGCGCGGATTCGTTCGCGACGCTGAGCCGCTCCAGGTAGTCGTTCTTCCTCTCGTCAGAGGAAAGCTCGACACCGTCGTCGTCCACTCGTCGATAAGTCACACCGAGCACGCTTTCCAGCACGTCGTCGCCGAATTTCTCTCCGATTCTCTGCTCGAGCATGTCACGCGTGTAACCGTCCCGGACACAATCCTCCACGGCATCGTGAAGAATCCCCGCAACTACAGTTTTCTCATCGCGTCCATAGCGCGTCAGGATGATCGCGACGTTTGCCGGATGGGTGAGGTAGGGAAGCCTGGTCCCCTTGCGAACCTGCCGGTCGTGATGTTTTGCGGCGAACGCAAAGGCGTGGTTGATCGTGTCGGAGTATCCGGCCTGCGTCGCCTTCATCCTGCTTTCCTGAACCATTGCATCACTCGCTCGAGGCCTGTGCGATCCTCTTCGGTGAACGCAGACGGCTGTTCAGAGTCGATGTCGAGCACCGCGATCAGCTCTCTGCTTCGGTCGAACACCGGCACCACAATCTCCGATCGCGAGCGCGCATCGCAGGCTATGTGCCCGGGGAAGGCGAACACGTCACCCACGATTATCGTCTTTCCGTCGGCTGCCGCTGTACCGCATACGCCGCGTCCGAATTCGATCTCCATACATCCCAGCGTTCCCTGATACGGGCCGACACGAAGCTTTCGACCCGGCTCCACCACCCTGTAGAATCCGGTCCACAGATGACCGAATCCGTAGTGGATGAGAGCGCTGATAGTCGCCATGGCGGCGACCGGATCGTCTATTCCCTCGAGGACGGCTTCAATTTGTCCATGCAGCTCGTCATATGCTTCAGCGAGCGGCAGCCCACGCAAATCGATTGTCGTTTCAGCCATCTGGTCGTCAGCGAACCCCTGCCAGGTTGGACGCGTCGGAGCTTCTCGCACGACGCGGCTCGTCGGGCTCATCGTGCGCCTCGATCACGGGTAGCTCGTCATCCCAAAGGACGAGACCATGAATCCGAAGATCGAGCGCGCGCAGGCTATCCACTGCCTCGCGCAGACGAGTGATCTTCGTGCGCGTTACCCGTGCACACAATACTACATCCGGACCGGGAATGATGCTCGCTGGCCCCCGCTGGACATAGGCCGTCGGAGCAGCGATCACGATCAGATCATAGCGCCGCTCCATTCTCGCGAAATCGCCCCGGATTCGCTCCGCTATCGCTGCATCGGGCGCACCAGCCCGCCGTGTTCCGCTCGGAAGAACGTCAAGTGCCCGGTCGCGCCCGATTGTCGTCTGCACGACCGAGCCGGCCCAATCTGATTTTCCGGCAATGATTCCCGCCAAGCCGGGATTCGATGCGATGCGGAAGATCTTCGAGATCGTGGACGTCGTCGGATCCACGTCCACCAGCAGCGTGCTCCGCGCCTCATATGCCGCTGCCGCTGCAATGTTCGCCGCTACTGTCGCGACAATGCCCGCATCGTCGCCCGCCACCGTCACGATCGGCACGTTGGCCTCGGTTGCCACAAGATGCAGATACAGGCGGCGATAGCTATCCGATACGACGTCGATCAAAGGCGGTCCCGAGACGTCTGCCTGACGCCTGCTGCGTTCTGCCAGCACTTCCGTCGGCTCTATCACCGACAATACCCGTACCCCCGTCACCTGCTCGGCCTCACGGGCATCGGCAACGCTCGGCTTTCTCAGCTCAAGAAACAACGATGCAGCAAAACCAAGGGTGAGAGCCAGCACGAACGCGGCCGCCAGCATCGCCAGTGGCGGCGCACCGACGTTTGCAAGCTCCCTCGCACGGGAGCTCTCGCGGTCGATACGATCGTTCGCCGCCTTGACCTGCGACAACGCCTGCACCGCACTGGCGTATTCCTGCTGTGCAGCCGCCCTTTGCGCGAGATATCGGGCGGTATCCACACGCACTTGCGCCACGGGTAGCGCTGCTGCAGGACGCAGCAACACAAGTTGCTGGCGCGCTGTGGCTCTCTTCGATTCGGCGATCTCCTGAATCGCTCGGCCAAGTGCAGTTGCCCGCGATGTCAGTGCGACGTAGACCGGGTCGACTCCTCCCACGGTTCCGAACGCGTCGCGCTCCCGCTCGATGTCCACAAGCGAGTCGAGCAGAGCGCGGACAGTCGGGTCATTGATGAGCGTCGGTGCCTGCGCGAACGCACGGTACGACGCGGGGAGAGGCGCGTTGTCCGCACGCTCGATCAGCCGATTGAGCGTGGCGACTTCCTCGGCCAGCACCTGGCGTTGCGCGACCATCTCCGGAGGGAAAGTGTCAGCAACCGGCGCAGGTGCAGGAGCCATCGTACGTCGCGCCACATCGAGCATGAAATCAGCCGATGCGATCAACGCCGTGGCGCGATTTCGGACGGATACCGTTCGATTCGAATCCGGGCGCTCTTCGAGCGTAGCCGATACACGAATCGCTGCCTTGGTGGCCTGACGCGGGACGAGCACGAATGCAATCAGGGCGGCTATGAACACGAGGCCCCCGACGATTCCCATCACAGCGAAGCGACGCGATGCATTTCGCGATCGCGCCGACATCCACCAGTAGCTCGCACCGCTGAATGGCCTGCTCATGCGGCCGACCGGACTCCTGTTCGGATGATGACGTGGATAATGCGCATCGTATATGAATGGTATACCCTGCTACCGACGTAAAGGGAGGAGCCAGGATCATGAAAAGCGGTGCATTCGCCTTACATGCAAGGTGAGCGCCTCTCTCACGCCTGTCTCGGACTCAAAAAAGCGGGGGCATCTTTAGAGGCCCCCGCTTCCACGTCTCAGCTTTCCGTTGACTACTGAACCGTGATCTCGCCCTTCATGCCGAGAGCAAGGTGCGGGGTACAGTGGAAGGGGTACTTGCCAGGCTTGATGTTCGCGAAGGATATCGTGACCGACTCGCCGGCGTTCATCTTAAGAGCGCTGGAAAGCTGGCCCATCTTCTCGGGGATATTGGCATCGAGCTGTGGCTGAACATCGGTCGGGATAGTTGCAGGATCGAACGCGACGTTGTGCGGGCCGCCGCTGATCGTGGTGAACTTGATGCCGTCGCCAGCCTTGACGATGATGTTAGCGGGCTCGAAGCGGTAGCCTGTCGCATCACCAAGCATCTTCACTTCGTGAATCGTGCCGGTGACCGGCGCCATCGTGGCCGTGCCGGCGGCGGCTGGCGTGGTGGTAGCTGCAGGAGCTGACGCGGCAGGCGCCGCGGTGTCCATAGCGACTGCCGTAGTGTCGCCGGCGCTCTTGTCACCACCGGCGCACGCGCCGAGAACCGCCGCGCTCGCTGCGAGCGCAATTCCATAAAACCGCATTTTTCTAGAGGCCTCCAGTGCCGTACTAGTTACAAACTGGTTGAGGGCTTTGGCGCTCACGAGGGCCCTCGTGAGATGTTGTGAATTTATTCACAAAGCGCGGGGAAATCAACGAGAAACAGCGGCCGCGTAGTGGGTCAGTTTCGAGTTGGCAGGATGGAGGCGAGCCGCCCGGCGTGCCACGGAGACACGAAGACACGGTGAAAAACGCCTCAATCTTCGTATGTCGATTCCAGCAATCCCGGTCCAGGATGCCGATGCACTTCTATCGCAGCGCCGATAATACGTTCCGTGAGGCTCTCAGTCTCCTTATGGCTCAGGCTCATGCTCAATGGAGGCCCTCAGCACCGCACTATGCGTGGTCCCGCAGTTCCCCCAACAACCGTTTTCCTCCGTGTGCTTCGTGTCTTGTGGCAAGTGCAGAGACATGGCTAAACTGACCCACTACCCAGCGGCCATGCGTCACGATCTGTGAATCCGTAACTTCGCGGGCTAGAACAACGTGATCAGGTCCCGCCGAAGCCGTGATGGATCGCCGACGTAGGCAAATCGGATTCCTTTCATGTACCTCCGCGCCACGCGACGGACTGCTTCCGGCGTGACACTTCTCAGCTCGTCGACGAACTTCTCCGCAAGCCTGTAATCGCCGCGATACAGTTGCGCTCGCGCCAGAAAGCTGGCCTGGGCATCGTTAGTCTCGTTGTCCAGGAAATACTCGGTCAGAAACTGCTGCTCGAGCCGTTCCAGTCCGCCGGGATCGAGCAAACCCTCCTGGAGCTCACGCACAGCGCTGTACATGAGCTTGAGCGTCGTGTCAGGTACGGTTGTCGAAACGTAAAGGCCGCCCGCGCTCGCCGCGCGATCGAGGAAAGGTGCGTGAACATCGTACGTCAGGTTCTGTCTCGTGCGAATCTCGGAGAACATTCTCCCCGTCAACACAGACGTCGCGATTCGCAGCGCCTGGTAATCCTCGCTGTTGGCAAGCGGACCGCTGTAGTAGCCGACGATGTAGTTCGTTGGCAGGACCCGCTGCTCGACTACGACAGCTGCCTTTCCTTCCGGAAGGCGCGGCGGTGGCGTCCATATGTAGCTCCCCTGCGGCATGGTTGACAGCGTTCCCCGCACGAGTTTTTCGACATGCGCGCGATCGATGTTGCCGACCACCACCAGAAGCATCCGTGATTTCACGAACTGGCTCGTGTGATATTCACGCAGGGATCTGGCGTCGAGCGAAGAGATCGACGCCTCTGTTCCAATGACGGGAATTCCGTAGGGATGTCCGGTAAAAGCGATGCTGTCGGCCAGGTATTCGGCGAGCGCGTCGGGGTCGTCGCGCCTCTGCCGGATCCCGGAGACGAACTGGGTCTTGATGAGCGCGACGTCTTCCGGAGCCAGTGTCGGCCGCATCACCCTGTCGGCGAAAACTGCCCAGGTCGAGTCAAGCACTTCACTGGTGCCGCGAAGACCGAACATCGTCCAGTCGTCGCCTGGCACTGTCACGATCTCGCTCCCGAGCCGGGACATCTTCCGGCGCAGCTCAGCTCTCGGATAGTTCTTCGTGCCGCGATCGGACACCTCAAGCAGCAGTGCCTCGATCCCGGCGTTCGAAGCTGTGACCTGCCGTGAACCGCCGAGCAGATACAGGTTCGCCGCCACTACATTGTTAGCGTCGCTCTGTCTGAGAATGACCTTGATTCCGCCGACGTCAAAGCTCGTCGTCAGGATTGTTATCGCGACGGCCAGTGGGAGAAGCATCATTCTGTTCCCTCGCGCATCAGCTCCATCGTCGTCAGGTTGATCTGCTGCCTCGCGGCGGGGTCAATCAGCACGCCGGTGATGCGCGGCTTCCCTACTATGTATCTTCTCGCATAAGCGCGAAGATCGGCTGTCGTCTGCTTCGCCATGTTGTCCACGTATCCCATGTAATATTCGAGGTCGGCCACGCTCCACCAGAACCCGAGCGTGTGCGCAAAGCCCGACGCGCGCTCCCGGTCAAATGCCGAGGTAACGGCGCGATGCGCTTTCACGGCCTCCAGCTCGCCTGCATCGAAATAGCCGGGATCGTTGAACTTCCTGATCTCCGCTTCCAGGGCGGCAATCGCTTTCCTCAGATTCCCCGGCGACGTCTGGCCACTGATCGTAATCGGCCCGACATTGTTGAGCGTGTAATAGTTGACACCCATGCTTTGCCAGAGCCCGCTGTCCACGAGCCGTTGCTGGAAGTTCGACCCGGGATCGTTCAGTACATCCGAGAAGACGTCGGCTGCGTAGGTCGACTTCGGATCTTTGCCAACGCTCGGCCCCTGCCACTGAAGGAACACGGTAACAGCGCCAACGCCCGCCTCGACGACAACGGCCTCGTTCTTCGTCAGCGCCGGGATCGGAGGAACTGGGTCTGCGACGAATGGATCTGGTCCTCTCTTCCACCCGTTCAGCTCTCGCTCAGCCGTGGCGAATACCCGCGAGGCATCCACGTCACCTGAAACGATCAGCGCAGAGTTGTTCGGTACATAGTACTTACGTTGTATCGCCCGCATCTTTTCCGGCGTCGTCGTTAGAATGACCTGACGGTCTCCGATGATGTTCTTCCGGCTGAAGTTGCCTGGGTAGAGCAGCCTGTCCATCTCCTGGTTCAGCTGAAAGAACGGGCTCGATTCGTTGCGATCGTATTCGCCTATCACGACCTGGCGCTCTCGCTCGAGCTCGTCCTGCCGGAAGAGCGGCGAGAGGAGCGCCGCCGAGAGAAAACGGATGCCCGCATCGAGGCTGTCCGTGGACACCGTCAGGTAGTAGTTGACTCGCTCTTCGGCAGTGGTTCCGTTGAAGACCGCCCCCAGGTCACCGGCCTGCCCGACGAAGGCTTCCGGATCGGGATACTTCGAGTTCGCGCGGAAGAACATGTGCTCGTACATGTGCGCGAGTCCGGCATACTCCGGAGTCTGCGTAAACGAGCCGTTCCTGACGTCCACTTCGATCGTCGCGAGCGGAACTCCGTGGTTCTCCACGACTATGACCTCGAGTCCGTTGGAAAGAACCTTTCGCTTGATGATTTTCTCGAGCTCCGCCCGCTGAGCCGTGAGCAGTGACGGCACAAGGAGCGAGCCCAGAATCATCAGCAGAGTGGCGAGCCGGGCACGAGTGCGATTTCTTTGTGACATGTTGGTCAACAAGGGTCTCGATGATTGATGCTTACGAAATATTAGCCGCTCGGCTGAAGCAGTCACAGCTCAGCCGGGATGAGCCGTTAGCCCAATACACCACTTTCCGTATTGGCGGTCCGGCCGATCTCTTCTATTTCACTCAAACTGCCGAAGATCTCGCCACCGCTGTTCTCGCAGCACGTGAACTGTCCGTCCCCTGGTTTGTGCTCGGCCTCGGCGCGAACATACTCATCGGCGACAAGGGGTTCCGCGGACTGATCATCCGGAATCAGGCTGGCCACTTCACGTTTTCCGATGACGGTATGCTGTGGGTAGAGAGCGGGGCCGTCGTGGCCGACCTGATACCCGAAGCCGTAGAGCGTGGCTGGTCGGGCCTCGAGCATTACGTCGGAATTCCGAGCACAGTCGGTGGTGCCGTCTGGCAGAATCTGCACTTCCTCGAGCCCGAGCCGGAACGTAAGAGAACCATGTTTATCGCTGACGTATTCAGCTCGTGCGACCTGCTGACCGAGGAAGGCGAGCGGAAGACCGTGGACAGCGAATACATGCAGTTCGGCTACGACACGAGCGTTCTGCACCACCGGAGGGACGTCGCGCTTGCCGTCACTTTCCAGCTTCAACGCGGGGACACGGCAGTGATGCACCGCATCATGCAGGAAAACCTGAGCTGGCGCGGCGCACGCCATCCCTGGCTCCAGTTCCATCCCAGCGCCGGATCCATATTCAAAAAGATCGAAGGGATGGGTGCCGGCCGTCTGATAGACCAGTGCGGGCTCAAGGGACTTCGTCAGGGCGATGCCCAGATCTCGCACATTCATGCCAACATCATGGTCAACCTGGGCAAGGCGACAGCACGGGATGTGCGAGAGCTGATCACGATTGCACAGGATGCGGTGGAAGGAAAATTCGGAGTGCGACTGGAGCCGGAGATCAGCTTTATCGGCGAGTTCTAACGAGCGGACGAGGCAGACGCCTCGACTGCTTCCGTAGCTACCGTCCATTCCTCGATAGCCTGATCCAGCCTGCTCTTGAGCCGCTCCAGCTCACTGCCGGACTTAAGCGCGCGCCGTTGTCCATCATCTGTAGTGTAGAGTTCCGGGTTGGCGAGAGTCGAGCTCAGTGCTGCAATTTTCGCTTCGAGCTCGGCGACCGTGCGTTCAGCATCGTCGGCCCTTTTTCTGGCATTACGGGTGGCGTTCCGCTGCTTGTTCTTGTCGTCGTCCCGGCGCTTGGTCTTCTGCCTCTCGTGCACGCGGCGGAGCGCTTCCTCCTCAGCCGCATTGACCGCCGCGGCATGAGCGCGTTCCTGGCTCACAATTTCCCATTCAGCGAATGTCCCCGGGAAGTCGGTGATGCGGCGATCATGCAGGACCCATACACGATCTACCAGCACACGTAGCAGCTCGCGGTCGTGGCTCACCAGCAGAACCGTCCCGTCGTAGTCCTGGAGCGCGTCCTCCAGCGCTTCGATCGATTCAACGTCGAGATGGTTGGTCGGCTCGTCGAGTATGAGAAGGTTCGCCCGCGCGAGGACGATCA
The DNA here is from genome assembly GCA_030647905.1 of Gemmatimonadaceae bacterium. Taxonomy (NCBI): domain Bacteria; kingdom Pseudomonadati; phylum Gemmatimonadota; class Gemmatimonadia; order Gemmatimonadales; family Gemmatimonadaceae; species Gemmatimonadaceae bacterium. Next base: position 293,411 of record JAUSJA010000026.1, read on the forward strand.
TCGCCAATCCTACACGCGCTCGCTCTCCACCCGACATGCTGGCTGCAATCCGCTGCACCTCATCTCCGAAGAATCCGAAACGGGCGAGATGGCTTTGCACCTGCCTGCGTTCCCACAGTGGTCTGATGTCGGCAATCACTTCGTACAGCGATTTGTCGAGTGGAACCTGACCCAGGTCCTGACGATAGTAGGCCGCCTTGATCGATCCTCCCAGCCGGAGCTCACCACCAAGCAGCTCATGCTCGCCGAGCAACGCACGAAGGAGTGTAGACTTCCCGGCACCGTTGAGTCCGAGAAGGCCCACGATCTCACCCCGTTTGAGTGCCGTGCTGAAATCCTCGATCAGAACTCGGTCACCTACTCCAATTGACAGATGATCAGCAATCACGACCTGGTCACCGCCGCGGTTGGCGACGTCGAGCCGGAGCGCCATAGATCCATCCAACCCCAGTGGTGCACCCAGCCGTGGTAACCGGGAAAGAAGTTTTCTCCGCCCTTTTGCCTGTCGTGAGTTCTGTCCGGCGAGGTTGCGCCTGACGTAATCTTCCTGGCCGGCGATGAATCTCTGCTGCTTCTCGAACGCCCTTTGTTGTGTGAGCCGCTTTTCTTCGCGCTGTTTGACGAACGATTCGTATCCGCCGCCGTACGCAAACGCGGAATCCCCTTCAAAATGCAGTACATGATCCACGACGTTCGCGAGGAATGCGCGATCGTGGCTTATCAGAAGGAGCGTCTTGTCCGTGGACTGGAGATAGCTCTCGAGCCACTGCGTCGTGTCGAGGTCGAGGTGGTTCGTCGGCTCATCCAGCAGCAGCACGTCGGCTGGACTGACCAGCTGTCGCGCGACACCTAGACGGCCGCGCTCACCGCCACTGAGTTGTGACAGCGGACGTGTTCGTGCTTCGGCTGGATCAAACCCCAGTCCGTGCAACACCGCATCAACTCGTGGCGCGAAAGTGTAGCCTCCTTCCCGCTCGAAGCGCTCAAGATCGCGATCATAGCGCGCGAGCATCGCCGGCGTCGAGGCTTCACCCAGCTCACCGATCTTCACCGCCTGTTCGCCAAGGGATTGCTCGAGTGCCAGGAGATCTGCGAACTGCCCGGCGGCAGCTTCCCATACGGTCGCCGCGGTTCCGAAATCGCGATGCTGCTCAAGCAGCGACACGCGAAGTCCGGGTTGCTTCGCGACACTGCCGACACTTGGCTCCTGTTCTCCGGTGATCAGCCTGAACAGCGTGGTTTTGCCAGTTCCGTTTCGGCCGATGATTCCCCAGCGATCACCCCTGCTCGCCGTGAAAGTAATGTCGCGAAAAAGTGTCGTCGCGCCGAACTGAACCGCGGCCCCGGAAACCGATATCTGCGTCAATCGCGGATTGCCGCCTCGCACGCGGAAAAGCAACCTTCAAGAGTGGACACAGTATGGTCTCCCATGTGCCCTATCCTGAATGTCGAGTCACTGAGCTTGCCGTAGCCGCCACCCACTTGAATCCCGTACGCTTTCACTTTCCCGACGAAGGCCTTGGCGTTTACTGCAGCCGGCAGACGAATGGTGGAAACGGTAGGAGACCTCGATCCGATGCTCACTATGTTTTCCCAGTTTATGCCTAGCCGGTTCGAACTCTCCGTGAGCCAATTGTCGGTGGCGGTTGCCATCAGGTCATGGCGGGCCCAGCGATTCTTGATTCCTTCGCGGTGGATTCCGTCCAGCTGGACATCGAGCGCGTAGAGAAGAGAGAAGGCGGGAGTAGCAGGGACCTGGTTCGCGCGGGCGAAGCGATCCATCTCGACAATGTCGAAATAGACTCCGCGTCCCTCAGCCTGATTGGCGAGAGCCACCATCTCGTCCGACGCGACCGCGAAAGCCAGCCCCGGTGGCAGGGCAAGGGCCTTCTGTGATCCGGTTAGAACATAATCTAATTTCCATTCGTCGAACCTCAGTTCGGCGCCACCCACCCCGCTGACACTGTCTATCATGCACAACACACTCCGCGAATGGGCCACGTCCGAAAGTGCTCGAACAGGATTCAACGCCCCTGTCGAAGTTTCCGAGTGTCCGACGGTGATCGCACGATAGTTTCGCCTTCCAAGATTTTCGTCCAGACGCTCAGGAGAGTGCACCGATCCCCACGGTACCTCGTAACGATCCACCTCGCGCCCGCACATCTCCGCGATATGAGCGAACCGTTCGGAGAAAGCGCCGTTCACGAGGCTGAGGATCGGGCCAGGAGGCAGCGCACGTATTGCGGCTTCCATCAGGCCCGTTCCCGACGAAGCGGCAATGAACACGGGACGGGTGGTCAGAAAGACCCCCCGAAGTCCTTCTTGGAGCCTCGTGAAGAGGGTTTCGAACTCCGCACTTCGATGCGGTATCATGGGGCCGAGCATCGCCGCCAAAACCTCGGGGCGAACCTCTGTCGGCCCAGGAAGGAAGAACGTCCCGAACTGCGGCTGGGTAGGCATGCTCCAACCTAGCGCGGATGTGCCGCTTTCCAAACGACCGGACTTATTTTCCAGCCCAATCCTTCCACACTGATTCGGCCAGCCCGATTGTCAGCTGATTGCCGTTCCGAACGAGCGGAACCTTCAGTAGCAGTGGCTCCTCCGACAATTTCCCGAGCCAGCTCTCATCCGACATTCGCGCATGCCTGAGTCCAAGACCCTGGAACGTGGTGGACTCGACATCTATGAGCGCTTCCACGCCGAATTTCTGCGCAAATCGCCTCAGCTCGCCCAGTGAAGCCGCTCGCTCGTTGAGATCTACGAAGTGAGTCTTGATCCGTCGCTCGGAGAAAAAACGCAGGGCCTTCCGGGTATCGGCACTCTTCCGCACACCAAAAATCTGTACTTCCATTGTAATTTCAGAGTGAAGGCTGTGAAGTTGATGTACAATTCAGCTCTCGGATTCCGTTCATTTGTCCGACTCCCAACTCCCGTTCCCAAACCCATCCATGTTTGAAGCAGCCTGGTGGCTGCCCGGTGCACACACACAGACCCTCTAGGGAAAATTCTTCCGGCGACGATACCTGCACCACACCCGCGTGGAAAGGCTCGACACCCCAGACGGCGACTTTCTGGACATCCATCACCTCGATGCCCCTCATGGAGCCCCAACCCTCGTCGTCCTCCATGGGCTCGAAGGCACGATCCGCTCCCATTATATCCAGGCGTTGCTCGTCGAAGCCAGCCGGCGGGGATGGCGGGTCTCGGTTCTCATGTTCAGATCGTGCGGGGAAGAGCCCAACCGTGTCCGGCGATTCTATCACTCCGGTGAGACGACCGATCTCGCATTTGCGCTTCGGCACATTCGCGGCGCTTTCCCCGAAACGTCGCTTTTGCTTACCGGAATTTCACTTGGCGGCAACGTTCTCCTCAAATACCTTGGCGAGCTCGGCAAAGAGGTTCCCCGCGAGATCAGAGGAGCGGTAGCCGTATCCGTTTCCTTCGATCTGGGCCGTGCCTCGAGATACATCGACAGGGGATTCTCGAAGCTCTATCAGCGGAGCTTCATCTGCTCGCTCAGACGGAAAGCAAACGCAAAGCTCAAGATCTTTCCGGATCTGGTATCGAGAGATGCCCTCCAGTCGGCAGCCACGATGTTTGACTTCGACAACTGCTTCACTGCTCCCGTTCATGGCTTTCGCAACGCCGAGGACTATTACACACGCTCAAGCTGGATTTCACGTTGCATGGAGGTCACGTCGGATTTGTCGGGGGGCACAATCCGTTCGATCCCTTCTACTACATGGAAAGACACGCGGGTGATTTTCTTGCACGACAACTGCAGCTGAAACCGATCGATACCTGACCCCGGCCTTGGAGACACTACCGATGCACGAGCGAAATCTTCGACATATCCCGTTGCTCATAATTGCCATCCTGGCCGCATGCACGACAACTACCCGCATGAGCGGTGGTGATGAGCATTCGGGCCACGATTCGGTTTCGCCGTCGGGGTCAGTCTCTGTTGCGACCAGTTCCGGCTTACCGGCCGACGCAGAGAGTGCGCGAGCTCGTCTCGAGACGTCGTCCCGGCACGGAGAGTGGGTCATGATTTCCGCAGGGATGGACAGTGTTCGTGCATGGATTGTGTATCCCGAGCGAAAGACCAAGGCTCCGGTCGTTGTGGTCGTGCATGAGATCTATGGCCTTACGCCATGGGTTCGGTCGATCGCGGATCAGCTCGCAGCCGAAGGGTTCATCGCCATTGCACCTGATCTGCTGACCACGAAAAATCTTCCAAACGCCACTGACAGCGTTCCCAGCCAGCTTGCCACCGCGGCGATCAAAACGCTCGACCCTGCGGATGTTCATCGGCAGATCAGCGCAGCGGCCAGGTACGGCATGGCGCTGCCCTCTGCGCTCCCCCGCTACGGCATCGTAGGATACTGCTGGGGTGGAGGCGTCTCCTTCGAGCACGCGGTTCGCTCGCCTGACCTTGGCGCAGCTGTGGTTTATTACGGAACGTCGCCAAAGAGCGAAACGCTTTCGTCCATCAAGGCTCCGGTGCTTGGGCTCTACGGAGAAAACGACGCGCGTGTGAACGCCACCATCTCACCCGTGGACTCTGTCATGACCACGCTTCGAAAAACGTATACACACAATATCTACGAAGGCGCAGGCCATGGCTTTCTGCGGCAGCAGAACGGGCAGAACGGAGCCAATCTCGCCGCAACCCAGCAGGCATGGCCGGCTACCGTTGCCTGGTTCCGCCGCTATCTCGGTGCCTGATTACAGATGATCTGGAAGACTGTTTATCTGGCGGTATTTGCCGGAGGGTTGGCACTCGCTGTTCATGCTATGCTGCATGGCGCTGAGCGCTGGCGGCGGCAACGCTCAGCGAAACCTTCACCGATGTTCAATCCTCCCACCGTGGCCGCGCTCGCGGCTGGATTCGGCTCAGGGGGATACCTCCTGTACACCCGGACCGGACTGGGGCCGGTTGTAATACTCCTGCTCGCCGTCTGCGTCGGGACTGCCGCTTATTCAGGAATGTCGGTACTGATGGCAAAGTGGGCATTGCGGTATCCCGCCACTCCAGGCGAGGGCGAGGAAATCAACGGACAGGTGGCCACGGTGACCCGCACGATAGGCGAATACGAATCAGGCGAAATCACCTACTTCGCCTGGGACCAGAGACACACTCTTCCCGCGCGAGCCGTTGATGGCTCCGAAATACCAATCGGTACCGAGGTCGTCATCGACACTGTCGAAGATGGCGTCGCCCAAGTCGAGCTCTGGTCGGTGGTGGAGCAGCGTCTCTAGGCTCGCATCACGTAGAGACTGAGCCATTCCGGCCAGTTTCCGCTCAGCTCGAAGAAATCGTCGTAGTAGGAAATGCCCTTCGTTTCCAGATACTCGACCAGAGGACCGACTGTTTCATCCGATGGAAGCGGACCGATTGCTATCAGGCTTCCCTCGATCCTGAACTCCGCATCGGTCAGATTGAAACGCAGATCGATATCCGAGCGGGTGAGGCCGGTGCGTTCGAATGATTCCTTTCTGACGAATATCGTTGGCAACTCTGCCGATACCTGAAGCGGCATTCCTGGTCTCTCTGCGGTAATGACGCTGACAATCTCCACAACAGCATCGCTAATTTCAATCTAATGTCCGCATCTGATTCCCTGCGCTCCACAGAAGCCCGCTTTGACGTCATCGTGGTTGGCGCGGGTCACGCTGGCACCGAAGCCGCTGTCGCCGCTGCCCGAACCGGTGCCAGCGTCGGATTGATAACGAGCTCTCTTGAAACCATCGGTCAGATGTCGTGCAACCCCGCGATCGGCGGAGTTGCCAAAGGTACGGTAGTACGCGAAGTGGATGCCCTTGGCGGAATCATGGGCCGGGCAACCGATCTCGCTACTGTACAGTTCCGCATGCTCAACCGCAGTAAGGGGCCTGCAGTATGGGCACCGCGCGCGCAGTGTGACCGCGGCCTTTATCGGCGCGCAGCTCGCTCGCTAATCGAAGAGCAAAACCGACTTCAGACGATTCAGGGAACCGTCGCTCGGCTGCTGCTCAACGCGTCGGGCACCCACGTCCAGGGAGTAGAGACGCTCGAAGGCCGTGCCTTCGCCAGTCGCTGCGTCATCATCACCACGGGCACTTTTCTGCGCGGCAGAATACATATCGGCACGGACACCAGCATCGCCGGCGGACGCGCCGGCGAATCATCGGCGACACACCTGGCAGAGCAGCTCGAAAGCGCCGGTCTGACCGTGTCTCGCTTCAAGACGGGCACGCCACCACGGATCGACGGCAGGTCGGTGAATTACTCGAAGCTTCAGCGACAGGAGAGCGAGATCGATCAGTTCGATTACTCGTGGTCTCACTTCTGGCGCACGTCACGCAGCGATAACGGCCTTTCACGCCATCCGTTACAGCTCCCTTGCTGGATCACATATCTCGAAGCGCCGGCGAAGGAGATCATTCAGGAGAACATCGGTAAATCGGCGATGTACGGCGGTGCGATCACAGCACGTGGTCCGAGGTATTGTCCGTCGGTGGAGGACAAGGTGGTTCGCTTCCCGCATGCAGAGCGCCACCAGCTCTTCCTCGAGCCCGAGGGGCATGACACCGCTGAGCTCTACGTC